>NZ_LT606948.1:322938-645877 GCF_900095185.1 Polynucleobacter necessarius
ATAGGTTGTTTTAAAACCTTGCTTGGTGTAGTCGGGATTAGTTGCAGAAGGAGAAACTGGAGTAATGCCAGCATCGCTGTAAATACGTGATTCTGGAATACTTGTTCCAGAATTTAAATGACCTACTACTCCCACCACTTTGGCATCTACTAATTTTTGTGCCACTTGCGTAGCCGTCTTCGGATCTTCAGCATCATCTTCGGGCACTAAAGTAAGAACCACTGTTTTACCATCGATGGTTAAACCTGCATTATTAATTTCTTCAAGGGCTAGGGGCGCGTGCACCATTCTCATTATCCTTGCCTAAATGCGCAATTGCTCCAGTCAGCGGAGCCACATGTCCAATATTGACCTCAACTCCATCAGCAGGAGCCACAGCAGTCTTGTCGCCCCCTTTTTTTGCCACAACCTACCATCATCAAGGTCACTGCCGCTAGTGCAATAGCGCTTTTCACAAAAATTATATTTGATTTGCTCATTGACCGCTCCTTTGTTATGACTGAATACTTCAGTCAACTAAATTTTTCGGCAAAGAAAATGTCACATCCTCAACAACACCATCTAATGCACGCACCTGCCTTGGACCAAACTCCTGAATACGACTCACAATCGACTGCGCCAAATTTTCTGGTGCTGATGCGCCAGCAGTTAAACCTACCCGTCTTTTGCCAGCAAACCACTCAGGCTTAAGCTGCTCAGGGCCATCTACCATGTAAGCAGGTACACCTAACTTTTCAGAAAGTTCACGCAAACGATTTGAGTTCGAGCTAGATGCACTTCCCACCACAATAACAACCTCAACTTGAGGTGCCATAAATTTCACAGCGTCTTGACGGTTCTGGGTAGCATAACAAATATCTTGCTTGCGCGACTGCACAATATTGGGAAACTTTTTAGCTAATGCTTCAGCAATTTCTTTTGTCTCGTCTACCGAAAGGGTAGTTTGAGTAACGAAGGCAATCCTTTCATCAAAAAAAAATGGTAATGAATCGATATCTTCAATGTTTTCTATCAAAAACACCCCTTCTTTGACCTGTCCCATAGTTCCCTCGACTTCAGGGTGTCCTGCATGACCAATCATCAATACGGTAAAATCATCTTTACACATTTTGATCACTTCAAGATGCACCTTGGTGACCAAAGGGCAGGTTGCGTCATAGATCCTCAAACCACGCGCTTCAGCATTCTTGCGCACTTCTTGGGAAACTCCATGAGCGCTAAATACAACGATTCCACCTTTGGGAACTTCCTGCAGATCCTCTACAAATACCGCACCCTTACCGCGCAATTCATTCACTACATAAGCGTTATGCACAATCTCATGACGAACGTAGATTGGTGCGCCAAAACGAATGAGTGCCTCGTTCACAATATTGATGGCACGATCAACGCCCGCACAAAATCCGCGCGGTTGAGCCATCAAAATTTCTGCGTTGTTTGTATCTGTCATGGTTTACAGGATCGCCACAATCTCTGCTTCAAAAGTCACAGGTCTTCCCGCAAGAGGATGGTTAAAGTCAAACCATGCACCCTCATCATCAATCGATTGCAAAACCCCGGCGTATTGAGCCCCGCCTGGCGCATTAAATTCAATCACATCGCCAGGGTTAAATTCCACATCATCATCACGACCTTCTTTCAGAGCTTTCCAAGAGACCCATTGGACTACATCTTCTTTGCGCTCGCCAAAACTTTCCTCAGGCGCAAGTAGTGCACTTTTTTGCTCACCAACACCTAGACCCAATAAAACCTTTTCGAAGCAAGGAGCAAATTGTCCAGACCCCATCAAAACCGTCGCAGGACGATCAACAAAAGTATTGATGCAATCCTCCCCATTGGGCAAGATGAGCCGATAGTTGAGAGTCAAATAGGAATTAGGCAAAACAGTAAGCTTGGTCATAAGGTGATTGTATCTAGGCCTGCGTTAACTATGCACTCTCCAATTACCCACTGGCCAAAAAATGAGCAGCCCAGAGAAAAACTTCGCTTAAAGGGTGCAGCGGCACTTTCAGATGCAGAGTTGCTCGCCATCTTTCTTTGCGGGTCGGGGTCAAAGGAAAAAGTGCTGCAGCCCTCGCCAAGGACTTGCTTCATCACTTTGGAAGTCTCCCCAGGCTCTTAGCCTGTACCCATCAAGACTTATTAAACGAAGCCTAGAAGATGGCCTCTCCCAGGACCCTATTTTTTCATCGCCAAATGATTGAATGCGAGGAGCTATTTAGAGGCTCAATTAGTCAAACAGCAATCTATCCTCAAGAAATCCTTCAAGAGGCTCTCGCCAAGAATGCCAGCGCCCTCATCGTGGCTCATAATCACCCTAGCGACAATCCACTGCCCAGCACAGCCGGCCAAGAGCTCACCAAGGTCCTCGCCCATGCCCTGCAATTAGTAGATATTCAGCTCCTGGATCACTACATTGTGAGGGGTAGCGGATTTTTCTCTTTTTCTGATGCTGAGCTTATAGAAATTGAATAAAATTGATAGTAATTAATAACTTATTGAATATTTTGGTGGTTTTTTGGTTGATTTCAGCAGATTTTGACTGCACAGACCAAAGTTAAAAGCATTCAAGACTAGCCCAAAATAGGTTGGGACTGATACAATTTTCTTTTTTCGCAATTAATGAATGGAGTTATGTCATGGCAAAAGTTTGCCAAGTCACTGGGAAGAAGCCGATGGTTGGCAACAATGTATCCCATGCAAACAATAAAACGAAGCGTCGCTTTTTGCCGAATTTGCAAAACCGTCGTTTCTGGGTTGAATCTGAAAACCGTTGGATTAGCTTGCGCTTAACCAATGCTGGTTTGCGCGTTATCGATAAGAACGGCATCGATGCCGTGTTGTCTGATCTACGTGCACGTGGCGAAATTTAAGGAGCACATAAATGGCTAAAGGCGGCAGAGAAAAAATCAAGCTGGAGTCATCAGCAGGTACTGGTCACTTCTACACTACTTCAAAAAACAAGCGTACTAAGCCTGAAAAAATGGAGATCATGAAGTTTGATCCAACTATTCGCAAGCACGTTGCTTACAAAGAGTCAAAACTGAAGTAATTAAACAACCGCTTCATGCAAATAAAAACTCTCATAGATCACTGCTTATACATAACGGCGTAAGCTCAAGGAGAACTCACGCAAACTTGTGAAACCACTTTCTTCAGCGCGCTGACACCAAGTATGTAACTGAGACAGTAATTGCTCTTTGGTGGCTGACGATCGACCCCATATCGCCTGAAGATCACGACGCATTTCAATCATCTTGCGTAACTGCGCGTTACTTGCCATCAGCTCCTCAAGCTTCGCCTTCTCTTCGTCAGTCAAACGAGTTTCCTCTTTGGATAACCAGGTACGCTCACCGCTCAAGTGAGCTGCCAATACTTGCATATGCTGCACCTCATTACTAAAGAAGCTACGCAAGGTCTTGCTATAGCGCGCCATAATTTCATAACGATTTGCGATAATGGCCTCTAAAGTATTCTGATCGGCTGGACGCAAGTCGCTTAATACTGGCTTAGGTGGAGTCTTCTTCACAGTCGCTAAACCTACCGCACTCATCATCTTGATATACATCCAGCCAATATCAAACTCGTACCATTTATTGGAGAGCTTCGCGCTGGTAGCGAAGGTATGGTGATTGTTGTGCAACTCTTCACCACCAATCAAAATGCCCCAAGGTAGAATATTTCTAGAAGCATCTTCGCAATCGAAATTACGATAACCCCAGTAGTGACCAATGCCATTAATGACACCAGCTGCAGTAATTGGGATCCACAACATCTGGACCGCCCAAACAGTTAAACCAATCGCGCCAAATAAAAACACATCAATAATAAGCACGATGGCAACTCCCTGCCAGGAGAACCTAGAATAAATATTGTGTTCGAGTCGGTCATCAGGAGTGCCATGCCCAAATTTATCTAAAGTCTCTTGATTGGCAGCTTCTTTTTTATAAAGTTCAGCACCACGAGAGAGAACGGTCTTGATTCCCAAAATTTGTGGGCTATGAGGATCATCAACGGTTTCACATTTAGCGTGGTGCTTACGATGAATCGCTGCCCACTCTTTAGTCACCATGCCGGTTGTTAACCATAGCCACAAGCGGAAGAAATGGGAAACAACAGGATGCAGGTCTAAAGCACGATGCGCTTGACAACGATGCAAGAAAATCGTAACTGCGGCGATTGTGATGTGAGTGGCGACTAGAGTGAAAAGTGTAATCTGCCACCATGACCAGTCTAAATATCCATTAGCAAGCCAATGGAGAAATAAATCAAAACTTGAAGCTATATTCAAAAGGGACTCCCTAAAGAGGTCTAAAACTTGATTTTAAATCCTCAGGGGCCTTCTTGGGTTTGATCTGAGTCTCTTTTTGAGGGGGTTTTACAGAGTCAGCAGTTGGAGCAGCAGCCTTCTTTTGAAAGACTGCCCCAAAGAAGCCATCCGTGCCGTGAATATGGGGCCATAACTGCCACCATGGATTACCAAGACTGCATCCCAATGGTAATTTATCCTTAGGAAACAATGGCTTAAGAACGTCTGCTGCAGGAACGATCTCAAATTGGGGATGTTTTGCCAGAAAATCTTCAGCAATTGCTTGATTTTCTTGAGGCAAAAGACTGCAAGTGGCATAAACCAGCCGTCCTCCTGGCTTCAGGAGTCGAGTGGCGGAGTGCAAAATACTCATTTGCTTCTGGTTCAGCTCTAATACCCCTACAGGAGTTTGGCGCCACTTTAGGTCCGGGTTACGACGCAAGGTACCCATACCACTACAAGTGGCATCTACAAGAACACGATCAATCTTGCCAGCCAAACGTTTAATTTTGGCGTCATGCTCACTATCAATCCAAATTGGATGGACATTTGAGAGACCGCTACGAGCCTGTCGTGGCTTCAAATTTGCCAAACGACGCGCTGAGGTATCTAGAGCATATAAGCGCCCTGTGGAGCGCATCAGCGCCCCAATTGCCAAGGTCTTACCGCCAGCACCAGCACAAAAGTCGACAACCATCTCTCCACGTTTAGGCGCCAACAAGTAGGCCAAGAGTTGACTACCCTCATCTTGCACTTCAAACATGCCTGCTTTAAAGCCTGCAGTATTTTGCAATGCGGGCTTACCCATGATGCGTACACCATCGGGTGCATATGGAGTGGGTATTGCTTGATAACGTCCGCCCAATGCATTCATTTGCGCGAGTAATTCTTCGCGATTGGTTTTCATGGTGTTCGCACGCAAGTCTAAAAGTGCAGGATGCATTAATGACTTCGCGAGTTCTTCGCGCGATTCTTCACCAGGATATTTTCCAAATGCTTCCCATAACCACTCGGGCAAATTATTACGAACCAGAGGGTTTAACGCAGCGGGATCAACGGTTGTAAAACGTTGTAACCATTCATATTCACCGGGCTTGAGAACATGGGCCAAGTCGGCAATCGCACTCTCTGCACGATTGGCAGATCCTAAGCCGCCTTCTGATAGAGCAGACAGTAAACCTAAGAGGGCTAAGCGTCTAGCTTGGGAACCCTCACCGCTAGAAGCAAATTGCGAGAACTCATTCTTGCGACGAAGAATCGCAAAGGCACTCTCAGCAATTAAAGCGCGATCACGATTTCCGAGTTGTGGTTCAGCGCGAAAATAACGACTTACTACTCGATCAGCGGGTTGCTCAAAACTCAGTAACTCTGGTAGTAAACGCTCGAGATGTATGGCATGTTGCGGCAACGCTTTTGCATTTGAGAAATTCTTTTGGCCTTCAGGCGCAATCAAATTGCCACTAGCATTGCGACGCTCCGAGCAACGCAAAGACTCTTTCAATTTGGTGGCATAGCTTTTATGAGGAGCTAATCTGCCGCCAGATTTAAGGGGAAAACGTTCTGTACTCATAATTTAAAAAATTCCGACTCTGGGGGTTGTAACTGCACTTGATTGCCCTCTATTCGCAATCGTCCATCAAGAAACCATTTTACGGCCCGTGGGTAAATTAGATGCTCAGCAGCCAAAACACGAGCGGCCAAGGTATCAGCATCATCGCCATTAAGTACAGGTACGGAAGCCTGACAAATAATTGACCCCTCATCCACCCCTTCAGTCACAAAGTGGACCGTGGCCCCATGTTCTTTAACGCCTGCCTCCAAAGCCCGTTCATGAGTGTGCAATCCAGAAAAGGCTGGCAGAAGCGCCGGGTGAATATTGATTAAACGGCCTTCAAAATGGCGAATAAAGCCCGGGGTCAGAATTCTCATAAAACCAGCAAGGACTACTAAATCAGCGCCTAAGGCATCAATTTTCTGGATCAGTGCCGCATCGAAAGATTCTCGGGAGACATGCTCTTTATGCTCAATGGCAAAGGCAGGAATACCCTGCGAGCGAGCAAAATCAAGGCCTTTAGCGGCTGAGTGATTGGCGATCACTCCAGTAAATGTAACTGGCCATTGCTCTTTTTGAGCGGTTTTAACGATCGCCTCGAAATTAGATCCGCGGCCCGAGATTAAGGTGACGATAGAAGGCATGCCCACAATATAATTGATAGCTACCCTGAAAGCGATTTTGTGAACGTATTCCGTGGCCCCACCCAGTTTTCTGTAGGACCAGCTTGTGCCCTAACTATCGGTAATTTCGATGGCGTGCACAGGGGCCATCGCGCCCTTCTTCAAGAACTCGTAGGTGGCGCCAAAGAGCGGGGTCTAGATAGCTGCGTCATAACCTTTGAGCCACACCCAAAGGAATTCTTCTTGCCTGAACAGGCTCCAGCTCGCATTTTCAATTTGCGTGACAAATTAGCTGCACTGGCCGAAATTGGAATTGATCGCGTTGTTGTTGAACATTTCAACTCAGCTTTTGCCAAACTCTCACCGGAAGAATTTGTTTCAGAAATTTTTGTCAAAAAACTGAATGCTAAATGGATTTTGATTGGCGATGATTTTTGCTATGGCGCAAAACGTGCGGGTAATTTTTCTAACCTTAAGGCAGCAGGTGAAAAATACGGTTTTGAAGTATCCAGCCTTCAAACCATTGAAGAAAATGGCACGCGCATTTCAAGCTCTGCTTTACGCGCTGCACTTGCTAGCGGAGATATGAAGCAAACTGAAAAATTGTTAGGGCGACCATACGGAATTTCTGGTCACGTGATTCATGGTCAACAACTGGGTCGGAAACTCGGTTTCCCAACTTTAAATTTAGCAGTTGCTAATCACTTGCATCATCGCAAGCCTGCAACAACCGGCATCTTTACCGCCCAAGTATTAGGGCTTGCTGATAAACCCCTGCAGGCCGTGGCTAGCCTGGGCGTTAGACCAACCGTAGAAGATGAAGGCAGAGTATTACTAGAGATGCATATCTTTGACTTCAACTCAGATGTCTACGGCAAGATCATCACCGTAGAGCTATTAGAAAAAATTCGTGATGAGGCAAAGTATCCCGATCTCGAAACCCTTACAAAAGCGATTGCAGCAGATGCAGCGCATGCCAGAAATTATTTCCAGAAAAAAACATATGTCTGAAAAAGAAAACTCCTATCCTGTTAATCTTCTAGATACCGCGTTTCCAATGCGGGGAGACCTCGCTAAGCGCGAACCTAAATGGGTAGCCGAATGGCAAAAAAATAAGCTCTACGAAAAAATTCGTGCGGCCCATGCAGGCCAGCCAAAGTTTATCTTGCATGATGGCCCTCCCTATGCAAACGGTGATATCCATATTGGTCATGCTGTCAATAAAATTCTGAAAGACATGATCGTGAAGTCACGCTGGCTCATGGGCTTTGACTCTGTCTATGTTCCCGGTTGGGACTGTCATGGCATGCCAATTGAAATCCAGATTGAAAAAGAATTTGGCAAAAATCTACCGACGGCTGAGGTGCAATCCAAGGCCCGCGCTTATGCACATGTTCAGGTAGAAAAACAAAAGCAAGATTTTGAGCGTTTGGGTGTATTGGGTGATTGGAACAACCCCTATCTCACTATGAACTACCGCAATGAAGCCGATGAAATCCGCGCATTAGGAAAAATCTGGGAAAAGGGTTACGTATTCCGGGGCTTAAAACCAGTGAACTGGTGTTTTGATTGCGGATCTGCTCTTGCTGAAGCTGAAGTGGAGTACCAAGATAAAACCGATCCAACGGTAGATGTCGGATTTGCATTTGACGATGCTCAGCGTCCGCATCTAACAAAAGCTTTTGGATTAACCGAACTTCCAAACAAACCAGGCCAAATTGTCATTTGGACAACCACTCCTTGGACTATTCCTGCTAACCAAGCGATGAATGTTCATCCAGAGCTCAACTACGCTCTGGTTGATGTTGGTGACAAACTCCTAATCCTTGCACAAGATCGTGTAGAAACTTGTCTGCAAGATTATGGGCTAGAAGGTAAAGTCATTGCTAGTTGCCAAGGACAACAGCTAGCCAATATCTCTTTCTGGCACCCGCTTGCACCTTTGCATGAAGGTTATAAACGTCTCTCCCCAATCTATCCAGCAGAATATGTCACCCTAGATACCGGCACCGGTATTGTTCACTCTGCTCCCGCTTACGGTGAAGAGGACTTTAAATCCTGCAAATCAAACAAACTGGCTGATAAGGATATTCTGAACCCAGTCATGGGTCATGGCGTATATGCATCTTGGTTACCCCTCTTTGCCAACGAATATATCTGGAAAGCAAACCCAAAGATCGTTGAAGCAATGCGTGAAGCGGGAAGCTTGCTACGCGATAAAACGTATACCCACTCTTATATGCATTGCTGGCGTCATAAGTCACCCATTATTTATCGTGCGACCTCACAATGGTTTGCGAGCATGGATAACAAGCCAGCGGATGACAAAGCCAGCTTGCGAGAGACAGCATTAGCTGGAATAGAAAGCACTGGGTTCTTTCCAGCATGGGGCAAACAACGGCTCAAGAGCATGATTGCAAATCGTCCTGACTGGACTTTGTCGCGACAGCGCCAATGGGGTGTGCCAATGGCCTTCTTTGTTCACAAAGAAAGTGGTGAGCCACATCCACGCACTATTGAGTTACTTGAAGAAATTGCTAAGCGGGTTGAAAAAGAAGGCGTTGAAGCTTGGCAAAAATTAGAAGTTGCTGAATTTCTTGGCGAAGAAGCTAAACATTATGAAAAGAATCGCGACACCTTAGATGTATGGTTTGATTCTGGCACAACGCATTGGCACGTTAATCGTGGCTCACATCGAGACGAGTTGCTTATCGCTGATGCAGAAAAACCTGATGGCCGACTAGCAGATTTATATTTAGAGGGCTCAGATCAACACCGCGGCTGGTTCCACTCCTCATTACTCACAGGTGCGATGCTCGATGGCAAGCCTCCCTACAAAGCCCTCCTGACACATGGCTTTACCGTCGATGGTCAAGGTCGCAAAATGAGCAAGTCCGTGGGGAATGTCATCGCACCACAGCAGATAGCAGACAAACTCGGTGCTGAAATTATTCGCTTATGGGTTGCCTCAACTGACTACTCTGGAGAAATGACAATCTCTGATGAGATTCTTAAACGCGTAACCGAAAGTTATCGTCGAATTCGCAATACTTTACGTTTCTTGCTAGCCAATCTCTCTGATTTTGATCCGAGCAAACATTCAATGCCTGCGGAACAATGGCTTGAGATTGATCGTTACGTAGTTGCTCTGGCTAATCAACTGCAAAATGACGTTGAAGCACATTACCACTCTTATGAGTTTCAGCCAGCAGTAGCTCGCATGCTAACTTTTTGCTCCGAGGATTTAGGAGGTTTCTATTTAGATATCCTCAAAGATCGTCTTTATACAAGCGCGCCAAATTCGCCTGATCGTCGTGCCGCCCAGAATGCCTTATTCCAGATAACCCGCAATCTATTAAAGTGGCTCTCGCCATTCCTAACCTTCACAGCAGAAGAAGCCTGGAAGGACTTCCCTCACGGATCGAATACCAACGCTCCTGAATCGATATTTATGGAGGAGTTTGGGCAGTTCCCAGAAATTATTCACGCCGATGAATTACTTGCAAAGTGGGGTCGTATTCGAGAAATTCGCTCTGAAATCACCAAGGCAATTGAGGTTGAGCGTGAAGCTGGCAACGTGGGGTCGTCTCTTCAGGCAGAGCTGACTATCAAAGTTGGTGATGTTGGCTTTGCGATCTTGCATTCTCTGGAGGATGACTTCCGTTTTGTCACCATAACATCAAGCGCCAATATTGAACTGAGCAACCAAGGTCTAGAGATATTGGTTCGCGGTAGTCAGTACAAAAAATGTGGTCGCTGCTGGCACCATACCAAAGACGTTGGAAGCAATACGGATCACCCAGAACTATGTGGTCGCTGTATCAGCAATCTCTTTGGCGATGGTGATCACCGTCTCTTTGCCTGATAGTCAATGATATGAAAAGTATCGCCCTGCTCCGTTATCTTGCAATTGCAATCATTGTCTTATTGCTAGATCAATTGAGTAAATGGTCGGCCTTAAGTAATTTAAAAATGGGCGTTCCTGAGCCAGTACTGCCTTGTATGAATTGGTTGCTCCTTTTTAACCCAGGTGCAGCATTTTCATTTTTGGCGCAAGGTTCCGGTTGGCAGCGCTGGTTCTTTACAGTCATCGGTCTTGCAGCCTCCGTTTACATTATTTGGCTTCTCTTCAAGAGCCAAAGTGACAGACTACTGTGCATAGTCCTTAGTCTAATCTTGGGAGGCGCCCTAGGCAACGTCTTAGATCGCGTTATGTATGGCGCTGTCGTAGACTTTATAGACTTGTACTACGGCAATTGGCATTGGCCTGCTTTTAATATCGCTGATAGCGCCATTTGTATTGGTGCTGCCCTTATTATCTGGGGAGAATTACGCAAGTCATTTTGCAAATCTGACCAACACCATTAAGCGGGTGCCATGCAATCACTTTTAAACAAGAAAATCGTTCTCGGCCTCTCTGGAGGAATAGCAGCTTACAAGGCTCCAGAACTGGCGCGCCAACTAATCCAAGAGGGTGCGTCAGTCCAAGCAGTGATGACCGAAGCTGCACAACAGTTTGGTACAGCAGTGACAATGCAGGCTCTGACGGGTAACCCAGTCTATTTGAGTCAGTGGGATAGTACGATTCCCAACAATATGGCGCATATTGAGTTATCACGCTCTGCTGACGCCATTTTGATTGCTCCTGCAAGCGCCGATCTCATGGCCAAGCTTTCTTTGGGTCTAGCAGACGATTTGCTAAGCACCCTCTGTCTCGCGCGTGACTGCCCTCTCTTGTTAGCCCCAGCCATGAATAAGCAAATGTGGGAGCATGCTGCCACGCAAAGAAGCGCCAAGAGACTTTCTGAGGATGGAGTGGCTTTGCTGGGACCCGCTAGTGGCTTTCAGGCATGTGGCGAAGTGGGCATGGGCAGGATGCTAGAGCCCGCCGAAATCACAGAACAAGTGATCGCATTTTTTCAGCAGAAAATCTTGGCCGGAAAAAAAGTGGTAATTACAGCAGGCCCCACATTTGAGGCAATCGATCCAATGCGCGGCATCACTAATCACAGCTCTGGCAAGATGGGTTTTGCAATTGCACGCGCCGCTGTTGAAGCTGGCGCCCAAGTCCATTTAATTGCTGGACCCTGTGAACTTGAAACACCTTTGCTAGCTACTGGGCAAATTACACGCACAAATGTAGTCAGCGCTAAAGAAATGCATTCGACTGCTCTCAGCGTTAGTGACTGCGATATCTTTTTTGCAGCGGCAGCAGTTGCAGATTGGGGTATTGCCCAGCCAGCAAAAGAAAAAATCAAGCGCCAAGGTAATCAAGCGCCCAACATTGAATTTGTAGCGAATCCAGATATTTTGCTAGATATTGCTAAGGCAGTGAAAACAAAAGCTGGCAAACCTTATCCCTACTGCGTAGGTTTTGCCGCCGAATCGACGGATCTCGAGAAGCATGCCAATGAAAAGCGTAAGCGTAAAAATATTCCCATGATTGTAGGAAATATTGGTCCAGAAACCTTTGGAAGCGACCTCAATCAGTTGCTCGTAATTGATGCTAACAGTAGCAAAAAAATTGCTACAGCTGAAAAGCTACAGTTGGCGCGCCAGCTAATTCAACTCGTTGCCAAAAAAATCTAATTTCTCTTTTTGAGTTTTATTGTTTAATACCTGCTTTAGGAAATCTCATGCAATCACTCCAAGTCAAAATTCTCGATGAACGTATGCGCGATCAATTGCCTACTTATAGCACTCCTGGAAGTGCTGGATTAGACCTGCGGGCATGCATCGATGCAGAGATTGAGTTTGCACCTGGACAAACGGTATTGATTCCAACAGGCCTAGCCATTTATATTGAAGATCCAGGCTACGCCGCATTTATTTTGCCGCGCTCTAGTTTAGGCCATAAGCACGGCATCGTACTTGGCAACTTAGTCGGCTTAATCGACTCTGATTATCAAGGTCAATTAATGGTCAGCACCTGGAACCGGGGATCAACTGCATTCAAGCTAGAACCTATGGGACGGCTTGCTCAATTGGTAGTCCTGCCTATTCAGCAGGTGGAACTTAAGGTTGTGGAGGAGTTCACAGAAAGTAGTCGCGGCGCAGGTGGGTTTGGAAGTACAGGTAGGGTATAAAGAGCTTCTTTGAACTCTACAATCAAATAAAAAGCCACCCGCAGGTGGCTTTTTATTTCAGTGGAAATAACTGACTTACGGATATGCGCTTTACGGGCTGCATCTTGTGACATACCGGCTCCAGCACCCTCACGAGATTCTTGTTCTGCAGTAATTTCTTTACGGCGCTCTTTACACGAGCCAGCAATCTCTTGAAGCGCTTTGCGTGCTCGAGCAGCAGAAGCCTTGACACCTTTACCTTGAAACTTTTCATTCTCAGCTTTGTACGTTTCAAAAGCCTTTAGTAATGTATCGTGATGCAACATGGTTCCCTTTTTTGTTTACATCTATTTAAATAAATACTTTCATTAAATTTCTTCAGCTGGAGCCACATCTACTTTAGGCTTTGTACCAGTTAATACAGGAGCATCAAAACTCAACTGAACTTTGCCATCAGTATCGATATCAACATCCACATGACCGCCTTGAGCTAACTTGCCAAACAGCAACTCATCTGCAAGCGCCTTACGCACAGTGTCTTGAATAATCCGCTGCATTGGGCGAGCCCCCATCAATGGATCAAAGCCATGTTTCACTAAATGGACACGCAAAGCAGGACTGAAGGTTGCATCTACTTTCTTCTCATGTAGCTGCTCTTCAAGTTGCATCAAGAACTTATCAACCACACGCATGATGATTGATGCATCAAGCGCCTGAAAGGAGACAATGGCATCCAAGCGATTACGGAACTCAGGGGTGAAGAATTTCTTGATATCTGCCATTTCATCGCCAGACTCACGCGCATTAGTGAAACCAATCGTCGATTTCTGCATTGCCTCAGCACCAGCATTGGTGGTCATAATAATAATAACGTTGCGGAAATCGGTTTTGCGACCATTGTTATCTGTCAAAGTACCGTGATCCATCACCTGCAAAAGAATATTAAAGATGTCTGGATGCGCTTTTTCAATTTCGTCCAAGAGAAGCACGCAATGAGGCTTCTTATTCACCGCTTCAGTTAATAAACCGCCTTGATCAAAGCCAACATAACCTGGAGGTGCGCCGATCAAACGACTCACCGCATGCCGCTCCATATACTCAGACATATCAAAACGCAACAGTTCAATGTCTAGGATGTAGGCAAGCTGCTTTGCAACTTCAGTCTTACCAACCCCTGTTGGCCCAGAGAATAAAAATGAACCAATCGGCCTATCAATCTTGCCAAGACCAGCTCGTGTCATCTTGATAGCACTGGCTAAAGCCTCAATCGCTGGATCTTGACCAAAAACTACACTCTTAATATCGCGATCCAAGGTCTGCAACTTGCTACGATCATCAATGGTGACAGATTGGGGTGGTATGCGCGCAATCTTAGCTACGATCTTCTCAATCTCTGGACGTCCAATAGTTTTCTTCTGCTTAGACTTGGGTAGGATTCGCTGTGCAGCACCAGCTTCGTCAATCACATCAATCGCCTTATCCGGCAAATGACGATCATTAATGTAGCGAGCAGAGAGCTCAGCAGCTGCAACCAGGGCGCCAGCAGCATACTTCACGCTGTGATGCTCTTCGAATCGAGGCTTTAACCCACACAAAATTTGCACTGTCTGATCCACTGTTGGCTCCACAACATCGACCTTTTGGAAGCGACGAGATAAGACTACATCTTTTTCAAAGATGCCACGATACTCTGTGAAGGTAGTTGCACCAATACACTTCAGTTGACCATTCGATAATACAGGCTTTAATAAATTACTTGCATCAAGTGTGCCTCCAGAGGCTGCGCCCGCACCAATGAGTGTATGAATCTCATCGATAAATAAAACACCATGCGCATGTTCTTGCAGTGACTTAAGAAGGCTCTTCAAACGCTGCTCAAAATCGCCACGATACTTAGTGCCAGCCAAGAGAGCACCCATATCTAAGGAATACACAGTGGCATTAGCCAGAATTTCGGGGACATCGCCTTTAACAATTCTCCAAGCCAGACCCTCAGCGATAGCTGTCTTACCCACGCCGGCTTCACCAACCAACAATGGGTTGTTCTTGCGGCGACGGCATAGCACCTGAATCACTCGCTCCACCTCGTTTTCGCGACCAATCAGTGGATCAATCTTGCCCTGACGAGCCATGGCATTCAAGTTGTGGGTGTATTGCTCTAAAGAACTTTCTTTACCAGAGGAGGCTAACTCCTCAGTCTCCTGTGAAGACTCAACAGGTTTGACCTGCTCAGTTTGATCTTTGCGTACTCCATGACTAATAAAGTTAACTACATCTAGACGCGTGACTCCTTGCTGCTGTAAGAAATACACCGCATGTGAATCTTTTTCTCCAAAAATAGCTACTAAAACATTTGCACCAGTGACCTCTTTCTTGTCATTCGATGTGGACTGCACATGCATGATAGCTCGCTGAATTACGCGCTGAAAACCAAGCGTCGGCTGAGTATCGACCTCATCAGTACCAGGAACAACTCGAGTACTGTCGTTAATAAAATTCTTCAGTTGCGCACGTAGCTCTGCGATATTGACTGCACAGGCCTTCAAAGCCTCTACAGCAGTTGCGTTATCTAGCAGAGCAGCAAGCAAATGTTCAGCCGTAATGAACTCATGTCGCGATGTCCTTGCGTCTACAAACGCCATGTGCAAACTCACTTCCAATTCTTGGGCAATCATGCTTCCTCCATAGTGCACTGTAGTGGGTGACCCGCTTCACGGGATAGTTCAATAACTTGATGCACTTTTGTGGCAGCAACATCGCGAGTAAATATCCCGCAAACGCCCTTGCCTACGAAATGTACCTGCAACATGATGCGTGTAGCTGTTTCATGATCCTTATTAAAATACTCCTGCATCACCATCACCACAAATTCCATTGGCGTGTAATCGTCATTCAGTAACAAAACTTTATACATCGAAGGCGCTTTTACCTGCTCGGCCTGTTTTTCAAAAAGAACAGTATCGTCGGCATATGGAATGCCGGGGTTGCTAGTAGTGGGATTTTTTGGTACGCGACTCATGAGAAACATTCTAAACACAGATATCGAAACTTTAATTTACTAGGGTCTTGTTGCGAAAAACACGCGAAAAACCCTCTAAAACCCATATTGGGGCAATTTTCTATAAAAAAGGGGTAATTACGAGGGGGTAGGGGTATATAATTCCTTGACACCCCTACAAAATTGGCAAACAATCAGGGGGTAGGCTTCAAGAGAGGTTCTATTTAGGCGTGTTGTGGATTGAGACTGATTAAAAAGTATTTACCCTCATCACGGTTGTTTTAAGTTTATGTAATGGAGTTCGCATGGCGACCGGAATTGTTAAGTGGTTCAATGATGCAAAAGGTTTTGGCTTTATAAAACCTGATGATGGTGAAGAAGAGTTGTTCGCGCATTTCAGCGCAATTACTATGCCTGGGTTCAAAACCCTTAAGGAAAACCAAAAGGTGACGTTTGACATTACCCAAGGTCCTAAAGGCAAGCAAGCTACCAATATCCAAGTGGCTTAAATAGTCCTTAGATCATTATTAAAAACCCAGGATTCGTTCCTGGGTTTTTTTCGCCTGTAATTTAGCCCATTTAAAATCTTTTTCATGCGCACAAATCAAAAACTGACTCAGAAGCTTTTCGCACTAGCCCTATTCATTTACCCAGCTCTAGCTTTAGCGCAAGTCAATATTGGACTTCCAATCATTGAACTCAAAGCGGGTATTTATCGGATTCAGGCTGAACTAGCGGATACGCCCAAGGCAAGAGAGGTAGGCCTAATGAATCGCACAAGCATGCCGACAAACTCGGGTATGCTTTTTGTGTTTGAACAAAAGGCTGGCCATTGCTTTTGGATGCATAACACCAAGATCCCGCTTTCGATTGCATTCATCGCAGACGATGGAAGGATTGTGAATATAGAAGAGATGCAAGCAAAGACAACCAATAATCATTGCCCTAAAGCAGCTATTCGTTTCGCTTTAGAGATGAATAAACAATGGTTCCCTGACCGCGTGATTGTTCCGGGCTCAGTGATTAGTGGATTACCCAAAAAGCAGGTTTACTGGTCTAAATCTGCTTTATCCAGGCCTTTATCTTATCCACAACCTCCTGCTCAATTCCTCTAAAACCGTGATGTCCAGCTGGACTGGCAAGGATTGCCCTCATCAATGCCGCCCTCCCTCCATCAGGAAAAACAGTGTACCGTAACGCTGACTATTCTCAATAGATGAACTAGTTGGCGTGATGCGATGACATCCATCATTTTTATGAGTCACGATCAACTTTCTGCTTTTGCGATTTCTAGTATCAAGGCCGCCAATTGCATGCTACCGAAGAAGTATGCATGAAGCCTGCGACTTCACCATCCATGTTCTCCGACATGTAGATATTTTCGGTTGTACCCATGCTGGTACCGGCGATATAAATTTTTGCTGCTGGAAATTTAGTTTTTAAATCAGCAACTACTCCCCGCATACGATCTAAACTCCTACCTCAATCAATTACAACTACTGCCACATCATTATCAGCAAACATCCCCCTAGTGCGAACCAAGAAATTTTTTCCTGTACCTGAAAAAAATGGTGTTCCATCTGGATTTTTCTTTAGTCCAATAGTTCCATGCCCACCCAGCATCATGATCAGCACATACTTTGGTGCTGATGTGATTGATGGCACAAAAACATAAGAAATCTCATCGCCGTCTGAATAGCGAGCTGTATATACATACACATCGATTTTCTCTGATTTCGCATGCGAAAGTGAGTGTGTAAAAAGTGCAAGAATAAAACCAGTTGCTAATATTTTTTAATATATTCATAGCCATAGCTTAATGTAACTTACTGGCAAAAAATAAGGCCTCTCGTAAGCGGCCTTCTTAAAAAGAATCTTAATTACTCAAAGCGGCAAACATAATGCAATGGTTGCTCAGCGCGAATGATGAAATAACCACCCTTTTCCACTTCCCAGCTTTGGCCAGCATTGCACTCTTGCTCTGGGGCACCTTTGATACTGACAAAGGCTGTACCATCAACTACCTCCATGATTTCTTTGGTGCTGATGTCAAAACGCAGGGTACTCGACAGCACAACACCGACCGATTTACGAACACCATTCGGCATGGTCACGCTATGGGAAACACATTTACCATCACAAAAACATTGGCTTGCTTACCTACGGAAGCTTGATCAAATTGCATTGCGCGTCTTTCTGTTCTGTTGAGTTCTAGTTTGCTGTCATCATTACTTTGTTCGCTTACGCCTTGCTGTTTCAGCAATACGCATACGTAAGGCATTGAGCTTAATAAAGCCCCCTGCATCAGCTTGATTATAGGCGCCACCGTCATCGTCAAAGGTAGCAATATTCTGATCGAACAAAGTATTTGCCGAGTCGCGCGATATTACGGAAACAGACCCTTTGTAGAGCTTCAAACGTACTACGCCATGAACAGCTTGTTGCGTATGGTCGATCAAGGTTTGCAGTGCAAGTCTCTCTGGCGCCCACCACAAGCCGTTATAAATTAAGTGTGCATACCGTGGCATCAAATCATCTTTTAAATGAGCTACTTCACGATCCAAGGTAATACTCTCAATACCACGATGTGCCTTTAACAGAATAGTGCCGCCTGGAGTTTCATAACAACCGCGACTCTTCATACCAACAAAGCGGTTTTCAACGAGGTCAAGGCGACCAATGCCACATTTTCCACCGATGCGATTGAGCTCTGCCAGCAACTCATGCGGCTTATAAGTTTCACCATTAATCGCAACTGGATCGCCAGCCTTAAATTCAATCTCAATAATGTTTGGGGCATCCGGCACCTTTTCTGGAGACACTGTCCAGCGCCACATCGACTCTTCTGCCTCAGCATTCGGGTTTTCTAAATGACGGCCCTCATAACTGATGTGAAGCAAGTTAGCATCCATAGAATAAGGAGACCCTCCTTGCTTATGCTTCATTTCAACTGGAATGCCGTGCTTTTCGGCATAAGCCATCAACTTCTCTCGCGAAAGGAGGTCCCATTCGCGCCACGGAGCGATGACTTTGATACCTGGCTCCAGTGCGTAATACCCTAACTCAAAGCGAACCTGATCGTTACCTTTACCAGTAGCACCATGAGAGACAGAATCGGCACCAGTTAAACGTGCTATTTCGATTTGACGCTTAGCAATCAGTGGGCGTGCGATCGATGTACCCAAAAGGTATTCACCTTCATAAATAGTGTTGGCACGGAACATCGGAAAAACAAAGTCACGCACAAACTCTTCGCGCAAATCATCAATAAAAATGTTTTCTGGTTTGATGCCAAATTGCAAAGCCTTAGCACGCGCTGGCTCAAGCTCTTCGCCCTGACCTAAATCTGCAGTAAAGGTCACGATCTCACAGCCATAAGTGTCTTGAAGCCATTTTAAGATCACACTCGTATCTAGACCACCTGAATACGCTAAAACTGCTTTTTTAATATCGGACATGTTTTCTTATTCAATCAAAAAGTTATTCAATAACCAACAACCGTTCATCAATACAAAATTAGTTAATCCAATCGGCCACAGAGTAAATACTCCATCAAAGCCTTTTGAACATGCAAACGATTCTCTGCCTCTTCCCAGACAATACTCTGTGGGCCATCAATGACTCCAGCTGAAACCTCTTCGCCACGATGTGCTGGTAAGCAATGCATAAATAGCGCATCGGGCTTAGCTAAAGCCATCAGCTCTTCATCGACCATCCAGTCTTGGAAAGCATTCATACGCGAGGTATTTTCAGCTTCATAACCCATGCTCGTCCAAACGTCTGTACTAACTAAATCCGCACCTTCACATGCTTCCTTAGGGTCAACACAAATGGTTAAATGCTTTACAGCATTAGCCGTCAAACGCGCCGGATCCAATTGATATCCATCTGGAGCAGAGAAACGCAACTGAAAATTTAAACACTCAGCTGCTTGTAACCAGGTATAGGCCATATTGTTGGCATCACCCACCCAAGTGACTGTCTTTCCCTGTATCGGACCGCGAGCCTCTACAAAAGTAAAAATATCAGCCAAGACCTGACAAGGATGAAACTCATTTGTCAAACCATTAATCACTGGTACGCGTGAGTTTGATGCAAAACGTTCAATCACTTCCTGACCAAAGGTGCGAATCATGATGATGTCAGTCATCCGTGAAATCACCTGCGCAGCATCTTCTACAGGCTCGCCACGACCTAACTGCGTATCACGAGTATTCAGGTACACGGCGTGGCCACCAAGCTGATGTATGCCCGCCTCGAAGGATAGACGAGTACGAGTGGAATGCTTTTCGAAAATCATTGCCAAAGTGCGGTCATGCAGAGGGTGCCAGGTTTCATAACTTTTAAATTTAGCCTTGAGCCATGCTGACCGCTTAAGCAAATAGTCGTATTCCTCACGGTTGAGGTCGGAAAACTGCAGATAGTGCTTTACCTGACCGGGCACTTGAGGCTTTGCCAGAGATGTCATAGTTGAGCTTTCGACTAAAGTGTTAGCTTGCATTCTTTTCTTCAAACATTTCGCTGCACGAAAATAGTTTCTAAAGTCATATTACGGCCAACTCGGGCTGTTAAGCTAGAGGGCTTAGTCATGCTATTTCTCACAATCATCATTACGCGACCTTGAACCACAAAACGCTTTTCATTCAAGGCATTACTACTTCTGGCAAACCATTTCGGCCTAGCGATTGGGCAGAGCGTCTGTGCGGGGTGATGGCTGCTTTTCGCCCGCCCGGTGATTCCGGTGACCCTCGCTTCACTTATTCGCCCTATGTCAGACCAGTGCTTATTTCAAAAGTGAAATGCGTTGTTATTGATACCAAACTGGGGGACCTAGATCCTAGAGCGCTAGACTTTGTCATGAATTTTGCTAAAGACAATAGCCTACCAATCGAAGAGGCATGTGAGTTCAACCCAACAGCCCCAGCCCAGCCTTAAAAACAAAAACCCGCTCTCTTGAGGAGCGGGCCTAGATCGAAACTACTTCGACCAGCCTAAAACTAAATCTGCATTACGCTGCCATCGCCTTGATAGCTGCAGACAAACGTGACTTCTGACGTGCAGCAGCATTTTTATGCGCAATCTTTTTATCAGCAATCTTGTCGATAGTTGATTGAGTTGCTGCAAACACTTTTGCAGCAGAAGCTTTATCACCAGTTTCGATTGCTTTGCGAACTGCCTTAATGGAAGTACGCAACTTGGAACGCAAACTGGAGTTGTGTTCGTTTTGTTTTACTGCTTGGCGTGCACGCTTACGCGCTTGTGCTGTATTGGCCATCTTTAAACCTTGCCTCTATAAATTGCAAAATACGACTAGTTAAAAATCTTGCGGACTTGCACGATTCATAAGCAAGCTCACCAAAATGCAAAATTTTACCTTAAAGGCACAAAAAAACCCAGTCTATCCATAAATAGGTGAAAATCGGCTCATGAATCTGCTTGCTGCCGTCGCTAAGGTCAGCTCCTTCACAATGCTTTCGCGTATCACGGGCCTGCTCCGAGAAACGCTAACTGCCCGTAGCTTCGGGGCTTCCGAGTGGACCGATGCCTTTAATGTCGCCTTTAGGCTGCCGAATTTATTACGCCGTCTGTTCGCAGAAGGGGTGTTTTCTCAGGCTTTTGTACCCATTTTGGGCGAAATTTCCAGTAATGGCGATCAAAAACAAGCTCAGGTCCTTGTAAATGCAGTCGCAACCCTTTTATTTTGGGCTTTGTTATTGACTGTATTGGCAGGGATGATCGGCGCCCCAGCACTCATTTTGGCTATTGCTACGGGCTTTAAGGATGGCCCTGCCTACGATGCCAGCGTGATAATGACCCACATCATGTTTCCCTATATTGGACTGATATCGCTTGTTTCGCTATCGGCAGGGATTTTGAATACTTTCCAACGTTTTGCCATTCCCGCCTTTACCCCCATTTTACTCAATTTAGCTCTGATCAGTAGCGCCCTATTTTTAGCACCTCACCTAGAACAACCAATTTATGCGCTCAGTATTGGCGTTCTTTTTGGGGGTGTTTTGCAATTAGCAATTCAAATTCCCCCGCTTGCACGTCTTGGCCTACTACCCCGCATTGGGTTACTACCCGGTGCAATCAAGTCAGCAGTT
The DNA here is from genome assembly GCF_900095185.1 of Polynucleobacter necessarius. Taxonomy (NCBI): domain Bacteria; kingdom Pseudomonadati; phylum Pseudomonadota; class Betaproteobacteria; order Burkholderiales; family Burkholderiaceae; genus Polynucleobacter; species Polynucleobacter necessarius. Next base: position 344,593 of record NZ_LT606948.1, read on the forward strand.
TCTCATCCTGACGCGAGACGCGTACTCAAACTGATGGGCCCCGCAGTATTTGCCGTATCCGTTGCGCAAATATCTCTCATCATCAACACGAATATTGCTTCACGTTTGCAACCAGGTAGCGTGTCTTGGCTATCTTATGCGGACCGGTTGATGGAGTTTCCAACAGCATTGTTGGGCGTTGCCTTGGGCACTGTTCTTTTGCCAAGCCTTAGTAAGGCGAATGCAAAAAACGATTTGGCACACGCTGGTGAGCTACTGCTTTGGGGATTGCAACTCACATTTCTACTCGCTGCACCCTGCGCACTTGCTCTCTTTATTTTTGGCGAACCACTCGCTGCAGTCTTATATCACTATGGCAAATTTAATGCTCTTGATGTGCTCATGACGCAACGAGCGTTAGCCGCTTATGGCGTTGGTCTCATTGGCCTTATTCTGGTAAAAATTTTGGCGCCTGGATTTTATTCACGACAAGATATCCGTACTCCAGTGAAAATTGGTTTGATAGTGTTAGTCGTTACTCAACTAGCTAATCTGGTATTTGTTCCTTGGTTCGGTCATGCTGGTCTAGCTTTATCAGTTGGAACAGGGGCCTGCCTTAATGCCGCTTTACTATGGGCAAACTTACACCGCCGAGGCGCCTTACCCAGTTCAGCCTGGATTAAGTACCTTGGCCAATTACTCTTAGCTCTGATTCCTTTCTCGGCAATACTTTTTTATGCTGCGGGTGCACGTAATTGGATTGCCCTTCAGGCTGAGCCTTGGCTACGGATTGGACTGGTAGCAATGTGGCTTGGACTAGCAGCCATTGTTTATTTTGCAGCCTTAAGTTTAGTAGGAATTCGCTGGCAAAAATTCTTGCGTCATGCAAAATAGATGATATGCCAACACAACAATTCGACCATTTCACCTCCTTAGTTGCTGAAGACGATCACCTGCCACTTACCGAGGCAGGCAATTGCAGTCGCACAACATGCCTATCCTGACTTAGAGGTTAAAGGTATCCTAGATAAGCTCAATCAATTAGGCAACAAATTAAAGTCGCGCGTAACTCCTGATACCTCACACCAATTCAACGCTTACAAATTCTGAAGCATTTCTTTTATACCGAATTGGGTTTTGGTCCAAACCCAAATGATTTTTATGCTCCCGAAAATTCATCCTTACATTACGTGCTTGAGAAGCACAGAGGTATTCCAATTTCCTTAGCTATCCTGATGATGAAATTAGGTAATCAAATTGGCTTAAAGATTCGTGGCGTATCTCTTCCAAATCACTTCATGATGCGCATCACCTTGCAACAAGGTGATGTGATGATAGATCCCTTAACTGGTGAGTCGCTATCAAAAATCCAGCGCCAAGAAATGCTAGAGCTTGATCTCGATGCCAAAGGGTATCGAGGCGAACTTAGCCTGCCCCTAAATCTTTTCCTGCGGGTCTCTAGACTACGCGAGATTCTGTCGCACTTCCTAAGAAATCTACAGATGATCTACTCAGCACATGAGCGCTGAGAGCGCTTACTTGGAATTCAGGAGCGCTTGGTCATTCTTCTTCCAGATTCCATCGAAGAAATTCGTGCTCAGGGATTAATCTTCGCGCACCTCGAGTATTTGCGGCCGGCATTAGAAGATATGCTTCGCTACCTCAGCGAAGCTCCGGAAGCTGAAGATGCAAGAGATATTCGCGAGCATATGGCGACCCTAGAGAGTCAGGCAAAGCTGCACTAAAGCCAAATGGTTTAGGCTTTAGTGCTTTAATTAACTTCTTTAGTTTTGCTTGCGCTGGAAGATTTTACAGAGAGCTGCCATCACCACTGGTATAACAGCAGCGCCAACCCCAATCAACACGATGACATTAAGATTCTGACGAATCACAGGAATATTGCCAAAAAAATATCCTGCAATCACCAAGCTAAAGACCCAAAGTGCAGCCCCAGTGATGTTGAAGAATTGAAAGCGTGAGAGATTCATCTCAGATACACCGGCAATAAAAGGGGCAAATGTTCGAATAATAGGCAAAAAGCGTGCCAAGATGATGGTTTTTCCACCATGCTTTTCGTAAAAAGCATGCGTCTTCAATAGAGCGCCTTGATCAATCCAACGGGATTGACTACTAAAGACCCTTTTTCCAATCCAGCGACCAATGAAATAATTCACGGTATTACCTGCAATCGCCGCGATTAATAAACCACTACAAAGAGTCCAAATATTAAAATGCTCAGTGGCGCAATAGGCGCCTGCAATGAACAAAAGTGAATCGCCTGGCAAAAAGGGTGCAATCACCAATCCTGTCTCAACAAAAACAATGACAAACAATAAGCCATATGCCCAAGGGCCATATTGCTGAATTACTACATCTAGATGTTTATCGATATGCAGCAATAAATCGCTGATTTGCAAAAAGGTATCCATCAACTCACTCTTTAAATTACGCGTTGTAGCGGATATTAACAGGCTCTTATAATGAGGGATGCCTACTGAACCCTACATTCAGCCTACGCATGCTCCTAATGATGTCGCCACGCTTTGTATCGTTGGGCCCACTGGTGCAGGCAAAACCCATCTCGCCATGTCTTTGGCCGAGTATACCAAGTCAATTGGTATCACTATCGAAATTATCAGCATGGATTCTGCTCTCGTTTATCGTGGCTTAGATATTGGTAGTGCAAAACCGACAAAAGCTGCACAAGAAGCTGTTAATCATCACCTCATCGACATCATTGAGCCAACTGAAGTCTATTCTGCTGCGCGCTTTGCTAATGACGCAAAACGTTTATGCGCCGAAATTCGGGAGCGTGGCAATACTCCCGTCGTTGTTGGCGGAACGATGTTGTATTGGCGGGCATGGGCATATGGCCTCTCCTCTCTACCGCCTGCCAATCCAGAAATTCGAGCTAGACTAGATAAAGAGGGTAAATCAATGAGCTGGCCAGCCATGCATAACCAGCTTGCTAAGGTTGATCCTGAAACAGCGGCTCGCCTTGAGCCGAACGATGCACAACGAGTTCAACGCGCCCTGGAAGTTTATGCAATTACTGGTAAACCGATGTCATTACTTTTGGCAGACTCACCCAGCGAAGATGGTAGAGTAGGGTCTACTATTCCGCCTTGGATTCATTTAATTTCTCTTGAGCCAAATGATCGCAAACGCTTGCATCTCAACTTAGAGAAACGCTTTGACGAGATGCTGGCTGCTGGCTTTTTAGACGAAGTGAAAGCACTACGCACTAATGCGAGCTTGCATGCAGACCTGCCTGCCATTCGTTCGGTTGGTTATCGGCAAACCTGGGAATTCCTCGAGGGTGAAATTGATGCCGAACGAATGCGCTATAAAGCATTAGCCGCAACTAGGCAGCTTGGGAAACGACAACTTACTTGGCTGCGTGCAATCGAGGGAAGAAAAACATTTGATCCCTTCAATCCCGAACAGATGAAGACGGCCTTAGATTCCTGTAAGGAAGTCTTAAGCAATTAAATAATAGTGCACACAGTCGATAACTGCTTAAATCAAGATGGTTTGCGGTGCATCCTTTGGACGTTCGACCACTTCACCCACTGTCCAAGCTTTCAAACCTTGCTCAGCCAATGACTTGATTGCTGTCTTCGCTTGGTCAGGCGAAACAATTACCACCATACCAATTCCGCAGTTGAATACACGCACCATCTCTGCATCAGCTACGCCACCCTTCATTTGCAACCAACGAAAGAGTTCTGGCATTTGCCAGCTATCACGATGTAAAACTGCTTGAGTATTTTGTGGCAATACGCGTGGCACGTTATCGACTAAACCACCCCCTGTAATGTGGGCCATGCCCTTCACATTAACCTCAGAAATCAATTTGAACAGTGGCTTCACATAAATTTCTGTGGGAGCCATTACAAGATCGGCCAAAAAGCGCCCACCTAAATCATCAGTCGGCTTTGCACCCGCATGCTCAATAATTTTGCGCACCAATGAGTAACCATTGGAATGAACCCCACTAGAGCCAATTGCCAACACCACATCTCCAGGAACAATGGTTGCCCCGGTAATGATCTTTGATTTTTCAACTGCGCCAACTGCAAACCCTGCCAAATCATATTCACCTGGGGGATACATGCCTGGCATTTCCGCTGTCTCACCACCAATCAATGCGCAACCAGACAGCTCACAGCCCTTAGCAATTCCACCAACAACTGTGGCCGCCGTATCTACCGCTAACTTGCCACAAGCGAAGTAATCCAAGAAAAATAGGGGTTCTGCACCCTGCACCAAAATGTCATTGACACTCATGGCCACCAAGTCTTGGCCAATGGTTTCATGGCGATTCCACTCAAAAGCGAGTCTGAGCTTAGTACCTACGCCATCTGTCCCAGAAACCAATACTGGCTCTTTATAACGTTTTGGTACCTCAAATAAGGCTCCAAAGCCTCCAATTCCAGCTAAAACGCCCTCACGCATCGTTTTCTTCGCAAGCGGCTTAATGCGATCAACCAAGTCATCTCCGGCGTCAATATCAACACCAGCGTCACGGTAGGAAAGGCCTTTTGAGGAAGAATTAGTGGATGAAATCATATTAGATTCGGAATATTAGTAAAAAATACTACTAAATTCTACTTCGTCAGTAGAATCATTGAATTCTAGAGGATTGAAGAAAGATGACCGAAATTGTTACCCCTTTTCTTACCGCATTCATTCTGGCATATGCCCTACGCCCTGTTTGCGTGTGGCTGGAGAACCATCGAGTGCCTCGCGCACTCGCTGCAGCCCTGGGAATGCTTATCGGTCTTAGCTTGGTTTTTTTCATTTTGAGTCTCCTGATCAGCCTCCTAAAATATGAAATACCCCTCATTAAGGCTCAACTACCTAATTGGATTACTAATACCCAAGCCTGGTTAAGCCCAAAACTCAGCGAATTTCATATCAATCTTGACTGGAACACACTCAAAACAAGTGCCACACAGACAATTACCGAACACATAAACGACAACGCCGATAGTGTAATGTCTTCAACCATCAGCACTGTCCTGATATCAGGAAGCTCAGTGATTGCTGGTTTTGTTAATGCGGTTCTAATTATTTTTGTGATGTTTTATTTGTTAATGGATTGGGATCATTTTTTTTAGTCTCGTTAAAAAAATGGTTCCTTTACGAGCTCAAGAAACAGTTCATCACTTGGCAATACATACCGACAGCATTCTCTCACAATACTTGCGGGGCATGTTAATTGTGATTTCTATCATGGCGGTTTACTACAGCGCGGGTTTAAGTTTTATTGGCATCAAAGGCGCGGCAGCACTGGGTGTTTTTACTGCCCTAATGATTGTCATTCCTTATATCGGAATTGCTCTCGGGTTCACACTTGCAGGATTATCAGCGCTCCTGCAGTTTGGTCCAGACTCTGAAATTATTGGAGCGCTTATCTTATTTGGCATTGGTCAATTTCTGGAAAGTTTCCTTCTGACGCCTCGTCTAGTAGGCGAGCGGATTGGTTTGCACCCCATAGCGGTTTTGTTTGTCTTACTTCTGTTTGGTAAATTATTTGGCTTTTTTGGCGTATTTCTAGCCTTACCAATCAGCGCAGCGAGCTTAGTGCTGCTGCAATACTTATGGTCTATCTATACGCAAAGCTCTTGGTATCAAAAATAAATTTAGTAGTAATGAATACATCACCATTTCCAAAACAATTTGCGCTCGATATCAGCCATTCACCCAAAGCTAGTCTAGAAAACTATCTCCCCGGAAAAGATCTTGCCTTAGTTTCCACCTTGCAAGAAATTGAGTGCTCTTGGAACACATCCCAGAATCAAAAAACTACCAACCCCTTAAATCAGCGTTGGATTTATTGGTGGGGGCCTGCAGGCTCTGGACGCAGCCACTTACTCAATGCCATGCAAAATGCTGCTGATCTTATTCGGCTCGAACAGGCAATCCTCAATCCTACAGACCCTACCTCCTGGGTACGTTTAGAGGAAAAATTAGGATCCAAGGTAGGGAGCCCGATTCCTTTTGTTATTACCGTAGACGACGTCGATCAATTAGATGAGCGCCTTGTCGGCTCTTTATTTCGCATCCTCAATGTAGTGCAAGCCAGTAAAGCAATCTATATTTTTATGGCCGGTAATACTGCTCCAGCCTCTCTGCAGCTTCGCGAGGACCTTCGCACCCGCTTGGGCTGGGGCTTGGTGTTTCAGACGCAGCTTTTGGATGATGATGAGAAAATACAGGCACTAGAACAGGCAGCTAAAGCCCGAGGACTCGTTTTATCGCCAGATATATTATCTTGGTTGTTTTCCCACTTTTATCGAGATATGCCCAGCCTAATGGGATTGATTGACGCATTAGATGCTTACTCTTTAGAAACCAAACGTGCTGTAACCTTGCCTCTTGTACGTCAGCTTTTGCAGCATAAATAATTTATTCAATACCTACTTGTGACCCAGTTAGCTCTTTTCGATTTAGACAATACCCTTTTGCCCTGCGATAGCGACTACGAATGGGGCCAATTTTTGGCTCGCATTGGCCTTGTTGATGGCGATTACTACGCAAGAAAAAATGAACGTTTCTATCAAGACTATAAAGATGGTAAGTTAGATATTCATGAGTTTTTACGCTTCGCCTTAAAACCACTTTCTGAACATTCCCGAGCGCAACTGAAAGAATGGCATGACGCTTTTATGAAAGAAGTGATTCATGGACAACTGCGACAAGAAGCTTTGGATCTAGTAAAACGTCATCAGGATGCTGGGGATCTGTGCTGCGTTATTACAGCTACCAATAGCTTTGTAACACGCCCGATCGTTGAGAGTTTTGGCATAGAACATTTGATTGCCACCGAGCCAGCCACTATCGATAACCAACACTTGGCCAACTATACCGGTGAAGTCAAAGGCATTCCCAACTTCAGGGAAGGCAAGATTCAAAATCTACATAACTGGTTAGCATCTCAAAACCTATCATTTGATGCCTTACCCTACAGCTATTTTTACTCTGACTCAATGAACGATCTGCCTTTGCTTGAAAAAGTCAGTCATCCTGTCGCTACCAATCCGGATGATCGTCTGCGCAACGAAACTCTGCGGCGTAACTGGCCCATTCTTGAATTGTTTGCATGATCACCAAATTTATCAAGCGTATTTTGCGGCGCGACCCCATGATCAAGCATACGCAGGCCAACCACACTGGGGCTCCAAAACGGATTCCAAAAAAATCGCATCGTATTGACCCAAACTTACTCTCTAAGAACGCAGTCAAAGTAACCCATACTTTGCAACAAGCTGGTTATGAGGCCTTTATTGTTGGAGGTGCGGTCAGAGACCTTGCTCTTGGCATAAGTCCAAAAGATTTTGATGTTGCGACTAATGCCACACCCGATCAAGTTCAAAGACTATTTCGTAAGGCGCGACTTATTGGGCGTCGCTTTCAGATTGTGCATGTGACCTTTTTTGGCAAAGGTCACCCTGAAATCATTGAAGTATCTACTTTCAGGGGTTTATTAGAGAACGCAGGTGATCACGTTGCTGAGAGTGGCCGAATTTTGCGAGATAACGTCTGGGGCTCACAGGGTGAAGATGCGGCTAGACGTGATTTCACTATCAACGCCATGTATTACGACCCTTCCTCAGAAACCGTCTTAGACTATCACGGCGGCATGGCAGATATGCAAAAGAAAACTTTGCGCATGATTGATGATCCGGCCAAACGCTATCGTGAAGACCCTGTTCGCATGCTAAGAGCGGTGCGTTTCTCAGCCAAAACTGGCTTCGAATTAGACCCTGCCACACGAGAGCCTATCGCAAAATTGGGAACCCTTCTAAACGATGTTCCACCAGCCAGACTTTTTGATGAACTTCTGAAGTTATTAATGTCAGGATACTCTTGGGCCGCTATTCAAGCTTTACAGAAAGCTGGGCTCCATCATGGCCTACTGCCGTTACTCGATCATATTGTGGATGGAGGAGAAGACTCTAAAGGCGCTAACAATTTTGTAAAACTTGCTTTGGCTCATATCGATGATCGTATTCAATCTGGCAAAAGTGTCTCAGCTGGATTTTTATTTGCCACCTTGCTTTGGCCTGATTTATTAAAGAATTGGAAGGCCAACTCTAGCAAAGGTATGGCTAATATTCCAGCACTTCAGGACGCGATGGACGACACGATTGCCACACAAAGTAGTGGCATGACAATTCAACGACGCTTTGAAAGTGATATGCGTGAGATATGGTCCATGCAACCCCGCTTTGAAAGACGTGTGGGTCGTTATCCCTATCGCCTTATCGAATCTCCTCGCTTTAGAGCAGGCTATGACTTTATGCTGCTACGCTGCACTACTACGGGTGAACTAAACCCTGCTATCGGTCAATGGTGGACGAATTTCATTGCAGCTGATCCAGCAGGGCAAAACGAGCTCATGGCTAGTGCTAAAAATGAATCCGACAATAGCCCGAGTCCAGCAAAAAGACAGCGCCGCAGAAAACCTAAATCCACCTTTCCCCCAGAAAGTGAAGCAGGTTAAGCAGACTTAGAGAAATTTCAGGAAAGTAGTTTCAATCTCTAGTTTGGAAACCTATGGTACAGGCATATATTGGATTTGGCGGCAACATTGGCGATACGCGTCAGCTTATTACTGATGCCATTGTTTGTTTAGCACTTCGCTCTGAACTGCAAATTCTGGCTAAAAGCTATTTGCATCAAAGCGCACCCATCGATGCCGCTGGTGGAAACTATATCAACGCTGTGATTGAAATAGAGACCGAACTGAGCCCTGACGGCCTTCTTCATGTTTGCCAGGCGATTGAGAAAGAATGTGGATGTGAGCGGTCCTATACAAATGCACCAATAACTCTTGATCTTGATATCTTCTCCTTCGAGGGAGTGACTCAAAACGAGACTGAACTGATGCTCCCTCCCTCCCCAAGATTATCGAGCGTTCATTTGTGCTACTACCACTACTGGAACTCGCCCCCGACATCCTCCTACCTAACCGGGGCGAATTAAAGACTTATTTACCTAACGTTGCCCACCAAAGAATCGAAAAGCTCGCCTGCAGGAACTGTAATTGCGGGGGAAAGCCACTTATAGCCAATCGGCTCATTAATTCATTAAACTCTCGCCATGGGTTACTTACAGGGCGATAAGCCAATCACGATTACCAAGCTCCTCGCAATACATGCTGAGGGTGAAAAGATTTGTATGCTGACCGTATATGACTCCACTATGTCAGCACTTCTAAATCACTGTGGTGTTGAGACCATTTTGATTGGTGACTCACTAGGAAATGTGATTCAAGGGCATTCCAGCACAACACCAGTCACCATTGAGCAGATGACATATCACACACCGAATGCGTTGCTCGTGCCAATACTCATGCGTTTGTTATCGCAGACCTTTCATTCGCAAGTTATGGCGATCCAGTGCAAGCCCTGGAATCTTCCGTATTGCTGATGCGTGCAGAGGCTGATATGGTCAGGCGGTGGCGACTGGCAGGTTGATGTCATTCAATATCTAGTAGAACGTAGTGTTCCTGTCTGCGCACACTTGGGCCTATTGCCCCAATCGGTTCATGTGTTGGGTGGGTATATAAAGTCCAAAGGAAATCCAAGGATGCTGCAAGCGTCATGCTCGAGCAAGCTCTCGCTTGTCAAGCAGCTGGCGCTCAGATGGTGGTGCTCGAAGCAATTCCCTATCTGCTCGGTGAAAAAATTACTGCCGAGCTTCATATTCCAACCATTAGAATTGGTGCCGTCCCAGATTGTTCAGGACTGGCATTGGTTTGACAGGATATGCTGGGAATAAGTCCAGACAAGGCACCTAAGTTTGTTAAAAACTGTATGGATGGCGCTTCATTCGATTGAAGCGCCTACTAAGGCTTATGTGCGCGCAGTGAAGTCCGGAAAATTCCCCGGACCAGAGCACGGGTTTGCAGGCTAATGAAAAGCCTGCTCCCCATTTTCTTTTTAACTAAAGAAACTCTTTACGCCGTCAAACCAACCTTTTTGCTGAGGGCTATGTTTGTCGCTCCCAGACTTCAAACTATCATCAAATGTTTGAAGTAGATTCTTTTGCTCATCAGTGAGCTTCACAGGAGTCTCAACGAGCACATGCACAAAGAGATCTCCCACCAAAGCAGAACGCAAACCCTTAATGCCCTTATTGCGCAAACGGAAAGTCTTACCAGTCTGAGTTCCCTCGGGAATAGGAAATTCAACCCGACCTTGAAGGGTGGGCACCTCAATATCACCACCGATGGTTGCAGTTGCAAAAGAGATTGGCATTTGCACATGCAAATCACTACCGTCGCGCTCAAATACTTTGTGTGGCTTCACTCGTACTTCAACATAAAGATCGCCTGATGGTCCGCCGTTAATTCCAGGCTCCCCATTGCCGACTGAACGTACGCGCATACCATCGTCAATACCTGCTGGTATCTTAATCTCAAGGATTTTTTGCTCTTTATGCTTACCGGTACCATGACAGCTTTTACATGGCTTCGGAATGTACTCACCAGTACCACGGCACTTTGGACAAGTCTGCTGCATAGAAAAGAAGCCTTGTTGAACACGTACCTGACCATGTCCACTACAAGTGGTACATGTTTCTGCTTTAGTTCCTGGCTCTGCACCAGTTCCATGGCATGGCTTGCAATTACTCCAACTAGGGACGCGAATCTGAGTTGTATAATCTTCAGCGGCTTGCTCTAAGGTGATCTCCATGTTATAGCGCAAATCAGCGCCTTTATAGACTTGCGGACCTGAATGCCGGCCGCCGCCTTGACCGAAGATATCGCCAAAGATATCGCCAAAGGCGTCGGCAAATCCGCCAGCACCAAAACCGCCACCCATCGCTGGATCTACACCAGCGTGACCATACTGATCATAAGCAGCTCGTTTATTGGGATCAGTCAGTGTTTCATAAGCCTCTTTGGCCTCTTTAAATTGGGCTTCAGCCGTTTTGCTATCGGGATTGCGATCAGGGTGGTACTTCATTGCCAACTTACGATAGGCTTTTTTTAGCTCTGCCTCGCTGGCTCCTTTTGATACACCAAGCACTTTATAAAAATCGCGTTTACTTTTAGGCACAGCCTATTCCTCTCAACTACCTGAATGACACAAGTCAGCACGAGGCCGACTTGTTATTTAAATACATCAAAACTGTGTTACTGAATGTCTGATTTCAGAATTACTTCTTATCATCCACTTCTTTAAAGTCAGCATCGACCACATCCGCATCAGGAGCAGCCCCACTAGGTGAGCCACCTGCTTTAGCTTGCTCAGCAGCCATAACTTTTTCGCCTAGCTTCTGACTAGCTTTACCTAATGCTTCTGTCTTGGCTTCAATGGCCGCTTTGTCACTGCCTTTGATTGCTTCATCCAACCCTTTGAGGGCAGCCTCAATCGCCTCTTTTTCAGAAACTTCTAAGTTGGCACCATGCTCCTCCAAGGCTTTCTTAGTGGAGTGGGCCAAGGCGTCTGCAGTATTGCGTGCAGTCACCAACTCAAGTGCTTTCTTATCCTCGGCAGCATTTGCTTCAGCATCCTTTACCATGCGCTGAATTTCTTCTTCTGTCAAACCAGAATTTGCCTTTATGGTGATCTTGTTCTCTTTACCAGTGGTTTTATCTTTTGCTGTTACATGCAAAATGCCGTTGGCATCGATATCAAAAGTCACTTCAATTTGTGGCATACCACGCTGCGCTGGGGCAATACCTTCGAGGTTAAATTCACCAAGCAGTTTATTTGCAGCAGCCATCTCTCGCTCACCTTGATAGCATTTAATCGTTACCGCAGGCTGATTATCTTCCGCAGTGGAATAAACCTGTGAGTGCTTCGTAGGAATCGTGGTGTTCTTTGGAATCATCTTGGTCATCACGCCGCCAAGAGTCTCGATCCCCAATGACAACGGGGTAACGTCTAAAAGCAACACGTCTTTACGATCGCCAGACAAGACAGAGCCTTGAATTGCAGCACCAACAGCCACAGCCTCATCAGGGTTAACGTCCTTACGAGGCTCTTTACCAAAGATTTCTTTTACTTTGTCCTGAACTGCAGGCATGCGGGTTTGGCCACCGACCAAAATTACGTCGTCGATATCAGCCACATTGACACCTGCATCTTTAATTGCAGTTAAGCAAGGACCGGCAGTGCGGTTAATCAACTCTTCAACTAAAGACTCTAATTTGGCACGAGTTAACTTTAAGTTTAAATGCTTAGGACCACTAGCGTCAGCGGTCACATAAGGCAAGTTGATTTCCGTTTGTTGGGCAGATGACAACTCAATCTTGGCTTTTTCTGCAGCATCTTTAAGACGCTGCAATGCCAAGACATCTTTACTCAAGTCAACGCCTTGCTCTTTCTTAAACTCGGCAATGATCCAATCAATGATGCGTTGGTCAAAGTCTTCACCACCCAAGAAGGTATCACCGTTAGTAGAAAGCACTTCAAACTGCTTTTCACCATCAACGTTAGCTATCTCAATGATAGAGACATCAAATGTACCGCCGCCTAAGTCATAGACGGCAATCTTACGATCGACCTTGTCTTGCTTGTCTAAGCCAAACGCTAATGCAGCAGCAGTTGGCTCGTTGATGATGCGCTTCACATCTAAACCGGCAATACGACCGGCATCTTTAGTTGCTTGACGTTGGCTATCGTTAAAGTAAGCAGGCACAGTAATGACTGCCTCTGTCACTTCTTCGCCAAGGTAGTCTTCAGCAGTTTTCTTCATTTTGCGCAGAATTTCCGCAGACACTTGCTGTGGTGCCATTTTCTTATCGCGTGCTTCAACCCAAGCGTCACCATTATCCGCTTTAATAATTACATAAGGCATCAAAGAGATATCCTTTTGCACTTCTGGATCTTCAAACTTGCGACCCATCAAACGTTTCACTGCGTAAATTGTGTTTTTAGGATTAGTTACTGATTGACGCTTTGCAGGTGCGCCAACTAACACTTCGCCATCTTCGACGTAGGCGATGATGGAAGGAGTTGTGCGAGCGCCTTCAGCATTCTCGACAACTTTAGGCGCATTGTTTTCAACGACTGAAACGCATGAATTCGTGGTTCCTAAGTCGATACCGATAATCTTTCCCATAATTACTCCAAAAAATTAAGTTGCTGTTTTGTACGTTGATGCATATTTCGATACCCATTAAATGGGGTCTACAAATAGGATTTCAAGGGCAAAAAAGGCAGATTTCTGCCTTTTTTATGCCTTTTAATGGCTTTTTTGGGGTTCTACACCCAGATAGCGAACTTATTTAGGGGCACTGACCGTAACCAAAGCAGGTCTCAAAACCCGATCCGCAACGGTGTACCCCTTTTGCAAAACTGAAACCACGGTATTGGGCTCTTGCTCGGCAGGCACAGAAGCAATAGCTTGGTGGTGATGGGGGTCAAATTTATCGCCCACAGCTGGGTGAATTTCTGTCATGCGACCCTTTTCAAAAGCAGATAACAATTGCTTGAGGGTAATTTCCAAGCCCTCTTTGAAGGCCTTGGCATCGCCAGCATCCGTACTCAATGCAGCGTAAAGACTATCGGTTACCGGAACTAAGTGCTCTGCAAAGCTTTCAATCGCGAATTTATGGGCTTTGGCGACATCTTCAACTGCACGACGTCGAATATTTTCTCCCTCAGCCTTAGCGCGTAAAAAATTATCTTGTAACTCACCAATCCTTTGATTGAGTTCGGCAATCTCTTGCTCCGGAGTTTTAGCTGCGGACTCTGAATTTGTTGCAGCCGCATCCGTAGCGCCTGGATCGATGGATAGGTCCTCCTGCTCCGAGGATGGATTTTGATTTTCTTGTGTCATGGGTGCTCTCTTACTTTTCTATGAAGATCATTATTACTTTGCAATATGGAACCAATTCATTCTATTTCAACCCTGATTCCTCTCAGCTAACTGGGCCCTCTCATGACGCTTTGCTAATTCAGGCTCAGATTCCACACCCAAAGCCCAGCCTTGTAAATGATGATGGGCAATAGCACTCAGGGCATCGATCCACTTGGGATTACTATTCAAGCAGAGGATGTACCGATAATCTTTTCCACCATGCTCCAAAAAAATTTCGCGGGCCTCCATTGCGATTTCTTCTAAGGTCTCTAGACAGTCAGCGGGGAAACCAGGACAAAAAATGTCGATGCGTTGACAACCTTCTTTAGCCAACTTTTCAATCGTGGATGCGGTATATGGCTTCAACCACTCGGTTTTACCAAAGCGCGACTGAAAAGTCACAAGATATTGCCCTGGCTCTAAACCTAATGACTCACCTAATAAGCGTCCTGTCTTCAAACACTCACAATGATAGGGATCGCCCTTCATCAGATTACGCTTAGGCAAGCCATGAAAAGCCATCACAAAGCGATCACCCTTGGCAAAATCAGGTCGGCTCTCACTATCCCAGCTAGCAAGAACCTGATCACGTAGCGCTGCAATATAAGCAGAATTATCGTGATAGTGCTTTACCAAGCGCAACTCAGGTTGATCGCGCCAACTTTTCAAAACCCTGAATACTTCGTCAAAACTAGAGGCAGTGGTTGTTGCAGAGTACTGGGGGTACAAAGGTAGTAACAGCAAACGCTCCATACCTTGAGCCTTCAGGCCCTCAAGAACAGATTGCGTAGATGGATCTCCATAACGCATAGCCAAATCAACCAAGACCGTATGACCTTCATTGGCGAATTTCTCACCAAGATCTTTAGCTTGTAAGCGTGAGTAATGCATCAATGGAGAGCCTAACTTTGGCAGCCAAATAATGGCATATTTTTTAGCAGAAGCACTACTACGAATGGGCAAAATAATGCCGTTCAAAATAAACCACCAGATGAAACGAGGAATTTCAACCACACGCGGATCAGAGAGAAAATCTTTTAAGTAAGCACGTACCGCTTTTGGTCTTGGTGCTGATGGCGTGCCTAAGTTCAGCAATAAAACTGCGGTTTTGGAGGCGCGTAAGTGTGGGTTCTGATTCAAGATGGATTGTCTCTAATAATTGAAATAAATAGGTGGGCTCTGATGAGCTCAAGGCGCCGGAAAGTCATTTAGAGGTAATGTCGACAATGGGAATCACCCGATCATCGTCCATACGTGTGGGCGTCTATGACGCCCAGTGTTCCGACAATCTGACCGCCAACACTTGTAGGAGCGCTAATTACAGCAAGATCCTCATAAGGCAGCAAATCACTTTCACCCCCAATGAAAATCTGTACTCCATCTGCATGACTTGAAACATCGAGTAACTGCATCAAAACTGATTTTTGCTCCAGCATGTCAAACATTTTGCGCAACTTATCCAAGTTAGAGCTTAAATCACCAACATTTAGTAAGCGACGCTCTCCAGACAAAATCATATCGCCTCTACCCATAGCGTAATCAGAAAGACCGCTTTGCAGAGCCAGGGCCATTAATCCAGAGATATCTGCGCGTAAGTTGTCTATATCAGATTTGCGATGCGACCGCACTTGATCAAAACTTGTACCTGCGAAATGGGTCTTAATAAAATTACCCACCTCAATGAGTTGGCTTGGTGAGCAGTCTTGCGTAGTAGGCAGGATTCGATTCTGCATATTGCCCTCTGGAGCCACCATGATGAGCAAAATCTTGCCTTCACCCAAACGCAGGAATTCAATATGTTTAAAAACTTGAGCACGCTTTGGCGTCATCACCACCCCAGCAAAATGGGTCAAGTTAGACAAAATCTGAGCTGCCAAGGTCAATACTCGCTGGGGAGAGTCAGGCAAAAGGCCTTTTTCAACTTCTCTAGCGGCTATTTTCTCCAAGGGGCGGACAGTCACCATGGTATCTACGAATAAACGATAGCCCCGTGGCGTAGGAATACGGCCAGCGGAGGTATGCGGGCTAGTTACTAAACCTATATCCTCGAGATCAGTCATCACATTCCGAATGGTGGCTGCCGAGAGGTCTCAACCAGAATATCGAGACAGGGTACGCGAGCCAATAGGCTGGCCCTCCTCGATATAGCGCTCGATGAGGGTTTTTAAAAGGGCGCGGGAACGTTCTTCCATGGTGGAAGGGATTTTATGCCTATGGTTTAATCGTTATGTGTTAAGCCCCTCCCCAAATTCCAGCAAAAAGGCATTTAGCCGGGTTGCACTTGTCGGCAAATACCAGGCGGCTGGTATCGAAAAGCGCCTAAATGATCTTTCAAAGCTCTTAAGGGGTCTGGGCTGTGAGGTGTTTTTAGAGGCTGCTACCGCCCAACATTTAGGGTTACAAGAGTTTTCCATTAAAACTGCGGATGATTTTGCGGGTGCCATTGATTTGGTGGTGGTTCTTGGTGGCGACGGCACAATACTAGGAATTGGTCGTCAACTTGCTGGTAATGATGTACCCCTAGTGGGTATCAATATGGGGCGTCTAGGCTACATGACTGACATTCCGATTCAGTCTGTTCAGGTCATTCTTCCTAAAATTCTTGCTGGAGAATATGAAGCGGACACTCGCACCTTATTGGATGCGGTGGTCATTCGCAATGGCGTAGAAATTAATCACGCCTTGGCACTCAATGATGTTGTGGTGAATCGCTCAGGAATTTCTGGGATGGTTGAATT
Source organism: Polynucleobacter necessarius (assembly GCF_900095185.1). Classification (NCBI taxonomy): domain Bacteria; kingdom Pseudomonadati; phylum Pseudomonadota; class Betaproteobacteria; order Burkholderiales; family Burkholderiaceae; genus Polynucleobacter; species Polynucleobacter necessarius. The sequence goes on from NZ_LT606948.1 coordinate 361,137, forward strand.
AGCAGTGCACGTCAATGGCTCGTTCATGTACAACCAGCGCTCAGATGGATTAATCGTATCGACCCCCACTGGCTCGACTGCTTATGCTCTTTCAGCTGGCGGCCCGATTCTGCATCCACGCGTTGCTGGAATCTTGCTTGCTCCAATTGCGCCGCACTCTCTTTCTAATCGTCCAATTGTTTTGCCCGAAGACTCATTAACGATTATTGAGGTTGTAGATGGACGAGAGGTCATCATCAATTTTGATATGCAATCCCAAACCGACTTACAAACGGGTGACAGGATTGAAGTACGTCAATCCCAAAAAACGATCACCCTATTGCATCCTCGCAGTCATAGCGACTACAAAACCTTACGCGAGAAACTGCACTGGAATGAGTATCCATCGACATTCTGATATCGAATTTTTTGCTACGCTAATACATGCTTCAAACCATCTTACTTCGTGATTTTGTCATTGTTGATCAGCTTGAGTTAGATTTCTCAAGCGGCTTCACTGTGCTGACCGGAGAAACTGGTGCAGGCAAATCCATCCTCTTGGACGCGCTCAGCCTTGTTCTTGGTGAGCGGGCAGATAGCAGTCAAATTCGCGAAGGCTCGAATCGCGCCGAAATATCAGCCCTCTTCCGCATCGAATCAGAGCAGGCTAAATCCTTAAGCCAATGGCTTGATGAACAAGGGTTTCCACTTGAGGATGATGGTCAGAGTCTGCTTCTGAAAAGAACAGTCGAGACCAATGGACGCAGCCGCGCATTTATCAATGGACGCATTGCTACATTGACCCAATTACGTGAAGCAGGCGATCAACTAGTCGATATTCATGGTCAACACGCACATCAGCTTTTGCTGAAAGGTGGCGCTCAACGGGAGCTACTTGATCGTCATGCGGGCCTATTACCGTTGGCGACTGAAGTTGCTCAAGCATTCAAGTCCCTAGTAAATTCACGTCGTCGGCTTCAACAGGCAGAAAATGCTGGGCAAGATATTGAACGTGAGCGAGAACATCTTAAATGGCAGCTAGAAGAATTGAATGAACTTTCTCCACAGGAAGGCGAGTGGATCAACCTTCAAAGCGAACATGCACGTTTAGCAAATGGGGCAAAACTGATTGGCGGATGTCAAGAATCTATCGAGATATTGAGTAAGGCCGATAATTCCCTAGAATCTACATTATCTAAAATATCTAGCAATATCAGATCATTAGCAGAGCTTGATCCAAGTCTTAGCGATGTGAGTCAATCATTCGAATCCGCAACTATTCAGCTCGATGAAGCTATTCATGGACTCAATCGTTATTTACAAAAGCTTGATTTAGATCCCACTCGCCTTGCCCAAGTCGAAGAGCGTATGCAAGCTATTCACACCGTAGCTCGCAAATACCGCACCGAGCCTGAAGCATTAGTGCAGCTTCTTCAAGAGACATCTGCACGCTTAGATGCTCTGACGGCCTCTCAGAATATTGAGGCTCTCAGACAACAAGTACAGCAAGAAGAATCGATCTATTTAAAGCTCGCAAAACAACTCTCGCAAAAGCGGAGCAAAGCTGCGATGGAACTTAGTCACTTAGTAACTAAAGCGATGCAAGAACTATCTATGGCTGGTGGCTGCCTTGAGATTGCTCTCGTGCCACTCAACGAAGGCGCATCATATGGTCTAGAACAAATCGAATTTTTGGTTGCAGGTCATGCTGGAAGCACTCCCCGCTCGCTCGCTAAAGTAGCCTCAGGCGGGGAATTAGCCCGAATTAGCTTGGCCATTAGCGTCATTACTAGCAAAGCATCATTGACGCCAACACTCATTTTTGACGAAGTAGACGCCGGCATTGGTGGTGCAGTTGCTGAAACAGTTGGCAAACTATTGCATCAATTAGGACTATCCCATCAAATCTTATGCGTGACCCATCTGCCACAAGTAGCGGCCCAAGGAAACCAACACTTCAAAGTTAACAAATCTCAAAATGATAAGAAGACAGTGTCACAGGTTCAAATTTTAGGTCACACTGAACGGGTTGAGGAAGTTGCTCGCATGCTTGGTGGCACTACAATTACGGAAACCACTCGTCGTCATGCACGAGAATTATTAGAGCAAAATTCAATACTTTCTGTAATAAGTAAAGCCAACACTGAGATAAGTGTCAATCAGCGTCAGAAGGCGCCTTAAATATCTCCAACCAGAGTGTTTGTACAGCTTTCCTTGCAGCAATCAAATCAGGCTCACTGTCTAAAAGAATACGAGTCTTTTCGGCACCATCCAAACGCAAGCGGTGTTGACGTGATCTGAGCAATCGATAGGCATCACCTACAGATTGGGCCGCCTCCTTTGTAATGAGACTCATCTCGCTAGCAATATGAAGAAGCGCAATATTGCCGAGGTTTCCAATGAGTCCAGGAAATTGATGTGCGTAAGCTAAAACCAAAAACTGGACAATGAATTCAATATCTACCATGCCGCCAGCATTGTATTTCAGGTCAAACTCCATATTGCCATTGGGATGTCCTGTATGCACCTTGCGGCGCATCTCCAAGATTTCCGCCCGAAGCTGATCAATATTGCGCTGCTGACTCAACACTTCAGAACGCACCCCATCAAAAAAGGCCCCAACATTTGGATTGCCAGCGGAGAAGCGTGCGCGGGTAAGAGCTTGGTACTCCCAAACCCAAGCAGCATTGTCACCCTCGCGAAGTTGGTATTTTTTAAAAGCATCCACATTAGTCACCAAGAAACCAGCTGAACCATTAGGACGTAGACGCGTATCTATTTCAAATAAACTTCCAGTTGAGGTAAATGCAGTAAGCCAGTGAATCATGCGCTTAGCAAGCAATGCATATACCTCTTGAGCGGCGTAATCAGTCTCTGATGCCTGATATAAAAAGATAATATCCAGATCTGAGGCGTAACCTAATTCTTTCCCGCCTAACTTGCCATAAGCAATGACAGCAAATCGAGGAATTTCGCTAACTGGAAAGTCGAACTTTTGTGCAACATTAGGCCAGATACGTTCAAAAGTGATCTGCAAAATTAAATCGGCCAAGGCGGATAAATGATCACTCACCCGCTCTACTGGTAGCGCTTGTTGAACACCAATCCCAAGATCAGTGAGCAGTGTAATAAAAGTTTCATTTTGATGAGTGACTCGTAAAATATCCATTGCTTGCTCGGAGCCATCGTCCTCTGCCATCACATCATCTAACCGCATATTAAGAGTACATCGAACTTCAGACCAATATTGATCTGGATCCTCAATTAATGCCCTTTCAGTTTGAGAATTTAATAAATAATCCAGCAAATGAGGATGACGCGTTAAATACTGAGCTCCCCATTGAGATGCTTTAAGTAACTCTAGGACATTAGACAAGGCTCTAGGGTACTCAACTAGGATAGAGAGATAAGCGCTACGCCTCGCTATTGCCTCGAGTAGATCGAAGAAACGCAACAATGTTTGATCCGCATGCTCAGAGGTAGATCCATCGCTGTGTAAACGCGCTGCCGCTTTACACATTAAATTATCAAAAATTAAACGGCTTTTTTCAGGTAGTAGTTTTTGTTTTGGGCCATCTATCCAAGCCTGCCACCGAGTATGAGAAGTGGGGAAAAAGGATTGGTCGGGAGACCAATCAGATGCCAATGGAGCAATTTCAAGTCGCTTACTATCATCCAATAAAAATGCTGTATCAAAAAGTTGGGCAACTTGATTTTGATGGCGATCTAACTCAGCCATAAATGAAGCCGTTGCGGCATCTTTATCTTGCATTGTTTTTGCCAAGCGCAAACGCGTTTCTTCATCATCAGGCAGGTAATGTGTTTGCTGGTCATCCCAAACTTGTAGACGATGCTCAAGACGTCTTAAATAAACATAAGCGGCTTGCAATGAGCCCACCTCGTCTGCGGGCAGAATTCCAAAATCTTTAATTAACTCCAATACCTCTAAGGTAGGACGGACTCTGAATCGCGAATCAGTACCACCCCTCATCAACTGGAACATTTGCGCCAAGAATTCAATTTCTCGAATCCCGCCGCGTCCTAACTTCACATCACGTGAACGACTGTGATGACCCGAAGATCTTTTTTCTGCTGCTGTTTGTATTTGTGCGTGCAACTCTCGAATAGAGGCGATGACTCCATAATCTAAATGTCGACGAAATACAAATGGACGGATCAGTTGCCCAAGCTCTTTTTGACAATGCACAAAGTCGGGTGTATCTGGTAAAGGCGCAATCAATCTACCTTTAATCCAAGCGTAGCGCTCCCACTCTCTACCTTGAATGAGTAAGTACTCTTCGAGCATATCCAGACTACACACCAGCGGACCAGAATCCCCATTGGGACGCAAGCGCATATCTACTCGAAATACAAAGCCATTTGCATCATGCTCAGCCAGTAGTTTAATGACACGCTTACCCATCCTAGTAAACCACTCATGATTCGAGAGGCTCTTTGGACCGCCAGCAGTTTCACCCTCATGCTCATACAAAAAGATTAAATCGATATCAGATGAGAGATTGAGTTCTAGACCACCCAACTTGCCCATGCCGACAACCATCAGCGGCATTTCTGACTGGGTAGTCTGACTCCAGGGTAAACCAAAACGGTTGTTGAGATCCTCCCTCACATAAGCAATAGAAGCAGAAACCGCCAATTCAGCAAAATAGCTTAGAGCGTGGGTTACCTCTTTTAGGTCTGCCATTCCATTTAAATCTCGAAAGGCAACCCACAACATTAATCGTTGTCTTGCCAAGCGTAACTTTGCCATCCATGGGGCTTCGTCCTGATCGCCATCATGCCGACCAACTTCACACTCTTCCAATAAATTTCGAATACCCTGCAGATCAATGCCTTTAGGTCCGTGAGTACGCAGCCAAACCAGCCATTCTGGCTGTGCCCCAAGCCAACGCCGTGCATAAGTGGAATTGCGCTCTAAAAAATCAATTTGCTGGGAAAATTGATCCATCCTTTCATTTTAATCCGACCCCGGAAACCTCGGCCTAGATTCTTGGCGATCAACTCAAGGGTGACGGATAATAGGGGTCATGCTGCAGAATATCACCCCGCCTCGTCTCAAGAGTGTGTTTACTAAACGACTTCAGGGCTCAGGCGGAGCCTGGCGGAAGTGCGCGCTCATTTTGGCTGGGGTGGTTTTTGCTCTGTTTGTCTTGGGGCACATCGCTGTCCGTTTTATTCTATGGCCACAAATCGAGAAGTCTAAAGCCTCTGTTGAGAGCTTATTGAGCGCCCGTATTGGTGTCGAAGTTTCCATGGACTCTCTACACGTTTCATGGACTGGCATCAGACCCAATTTTGAAATTGAAGGATTACGCTTCAATAGCCCCGAAAAGACAAATTCGCTTTTAAGTATTCAAAAAATTAATGGGCAATTAAGTTGGTCTTCTTTTTATCATCTATCGCCTTATTTCCACGAGCTGAACATTGAAGGCGCCGAGATTCATGCCCAAAGAAATAATAATGGAGTCGTCACCATTGCAGGATTATTGATAGATGGCAAATCAAATGACTTTTCTGCTGAGAATTGGCTTTTTGCGCAAAATGAAATTCGCATTAACAACGTAAAATTATTTTGGGATGATCAACTCAAAAAGAAAGCAATTACCTCTGTAGATATTCAAAGCTTATCTTTGAATAACGGCATTCGCAGTCATACAGGATCAATCGGCGCCACCACTCCATGGACTAAGGGACCGCTCTCTGTAGAAATTAATTTAGCTCACCATTTAGGTGGCCAAGCAGGAAATTGGCGAGACTGGATTGGAACGATTACATGGACACTCAATGAGCTTCAACTCAGCCAGATCGCCACTGCGTTTGACATTCCCCTGAATACATTAGAGGGGGTGTTGAGCTCACATGGAAAATTAAGATTAGATAATGGCAAGCCTGATGGCGAAGAAGTTGATCTTGCAGTCGATAATTTAACCATTCAACTCTCCAAGAATGAAGATGCAATCGCCTTAGGTAGATTGGAAACCAAGCTTGCGCTTGAGACAGATGGTGGAATGATATCCGTAACCACTAAGACCTTTGCCTGGCGCGATACAGAAAGTTCAAAGTCCACCCCTTTAGAAAATTTAAGTCCAATGACTTTCCGCTGGAGACCACCAGCAGATGATGGGGAAATTAAGGAATTTGGATTTTCTTCTCCTAAAATTTTGGTACAAGATGTCGCATTGTTTGCTCTCACTTTACCGCTCTCTAAAAAAGTGCATCAATGGATTCAAGCATCGCAAGCAGATGGTGAATTACAAGATTTAGATATCAACTGGTTTGAGTGTAAATCGCCATTATCTGCCTTAAATATTCCTGGCGGATGGTTTAAATCAAACAAATTAGCCTTTACGGTAAGTGCCAAATTGATTGACTTGAGTTTTGTGGGTATCAATAAATCAATGCCTTCGGTTTCCAAGCTCTCTGGGTTTATTACAGCCGATCAAAATAAAGGTAGCTTCTCGATTCAGTCTAAGGATCTCCAAGTCGAAGTGAATGATTTATTGGTAGATCCTAAAATTCATTTGAATCAGGCTAGCGGACAAATTTCGTGGTCTAAACCAAAGGGAAATTGGGTTATCAATGCTAAGAAATTAGCAATGATGAATCCTGAAATTACGACAACCCTCAGTCTCAATTACATCATTGGTGAGGGTAAAAATCCAGACTATATGAGTCTGGATATGGATTGTTCTCAGGCCAACCTCAAAACTGCCTATCGCTATCTACCCGTTGGCATGGGAGCCGATGCTAAAATCTATTTAAGTAAAGCTTTTGATGGGGGGGTTATCAAGAAAGGTAACCTTCATATCAAAGGCGATCCTAATGAGGTGCCTTTTCCAAAGACTGGCACAGGAGAGTTTTCACTTAATCTTCCGATCTCAGGGGCAACTTTCAGCCCAGCACCGACGCCATCTTCTTCGCAAGGCGTCTGGTCTCCATTCAATATGGTTACTGGCGTAATTAATATGCAAAACGCCAAACTTACTGTTGATATTGATCAGGCAAGCTATAAGCGAGTGAATTTAAGTAAGGTTCATGCAGAAATTCCTAGCGTTAGCGCAAAGCAACTCATCCTCTCAGTCAATGGAAATGCTCAAGGTGATGCTCCACAATTTCTAGACTATTTATTTGCATCACCAGTTGGCAAAAAACACATTGCTCTGGAGCGAAACTTAAAAATTACTGGTCCAACCGACCTTGGTCTAAATCTCAAGATTCCTCTCACCGGGAATGGGGATACCGAAACTGATCTCAAATTAAGCTTTCCTGGTAATAAACTTCAGTGGGCCGAATTACCCCCTTTTGAAAACCTCAAAGGCAAAATTCGCATTACTGATGTCAATCCAGAATTTGAGGACGTGACAGCCAACTTTTTAGGAGGTGCGATCCAGATTACCAGTGCCACACCTAAACAGAGCAGCCATGCCTTTAATATTTCAGGCGATATCTCTGCTAGTTTTATTAAGGATTACTTTGCAAATGATCCTGCAGTCCAGACGCTCCCGATATTGCAAGCGATGAGTGGCGCAGCAAAATATGAAGGAGCCATTCACTTCAATAATGGCAACAGCGAAACCAAGTTAAAAATTAACATGAAAGATTGGGCAAGCAATGCCCCAGCACCCCTAGCAAAACAAATGGGCACTCCTCTGTCAGGAATGCTCACCTTAAAAACCTTTGCCAAAAATAAAGGGAATCTCAATCGCTTCTCCTGGAATGGAAAGATTGGGGATAACTACTATATTCAAGGAGAATTGGCAGGAGATGACACTCTACGTCATGCTATAGGTATTGGTACCCCAACCACCCTGCCGCAACAGGGTCTTCAACTCAATCTTGCAAGGAATGAATTAGATCTCGATAGTTGGCAAGATTTTCTAAATAGCCAAAATAAAAAGAAACCTGCACCTAGCTCTGCATCAAGCTCTAATTCTTTGAGTTCTAATAGCATTCAGATTTCAGCGCAGGTAAAACAGCTCACTTTATTTGACCGCATTTGGCAAGACTTCAATCTCAGCGGAAATAATAAAAATTCTGCATGGCAATTTCGCTTAAGGGGATCCCCTCAAATCACCGGCAATATTCAGTATGAATCAGCCAGTCAGTCTCCGCCTAATGGTCAAATCAGTGGCAGGTTAGCTCGCCTTAAAGTGCCCGAAGCAGTAAAGATTGCTGCAATACCCACTAAGACCGCTGCAAAAACGCCATTGGTCAAAAGCAAGCTTGAACCAAATTTAATACCCAGTATCGATCTCATCATTGATGACTTTAGCTGGGATAAAGTCCAATTAGGACAAGTAAAAGTTAAATCCAGAACCATTGGCAACACGCTCACAATAGATTCAATCCAATTTAATAATCCTCAAGGAAGCTCGATCTTAGAAGGGAGTTGGATAGGAGGCACCAAAAACCAGTCAGCACATACAAACCTCAATTTCTCATTAGACATTAAAGATGCCGGCAAAATTATTAGTCATTGGACAGGCCAAAAATCTGCAGAAGGTGGCAAAGGTAAATTGACTAGTTCAGTAGAATGGGGCGGCACACCTTTTGGACCAAAATATGAGACTCTGACAGGTAAGGCAAGTCTTAATCTTGAAAAAGGGCGTCTATTAGAAGTCAATACTAGCGGAGCAAAACTACTCGATGTCTTGAGCTTACAAAGCCTTTTTAGATTTGCCACGCTTGATCTTCAAGGTAGTCTTGGCAATATTGTGACTAAAGGTACTCCTTTCAATTCTATTGATGCATCATTTGATCTCAACTTAGGTGAGGCACAGACAAAGCTATTCACCATGGAACTAGATCAAGCACGAGTAGCAATGACTGGACAAATTAATATTCCTAAGCAAACTCAAGATTTACGCATCACGATCTTTCCTACCATTGATGCTACCGCTGGTTCTCTTGCTGCATTTGCGATAAACCCCATCGTGGGCCTTGGCGCATTAATAGGACAGTACCTTATTACGAGTCAGATTAATCGCAACCTTCAGTCTGACTATTTAGTTCAAGGTTCCTGGGACAATCCAGAGGTGATTCCTCTCGATCAAAAGGGTCAGCCGATTGACGCTAAAACTTTAGAAACGATTCGCAGCAAAGATTTGCTTAAAGAGCAGAGCAAGCCAACAATTCCGAGCTCGGGTACGCAAAACAATCCAAGCAACTCCAGCACACCCAATAAAACCTCAAACTAAATCATCATGAGCGCGACAGTCAATCCAGTTGACCTTAAGCTTACCTCGATTCAGATGGTATCCACTCCTGATTTACGAGAAAACCTTTCCACAGCTAGCAGACTCATTACTGCAGCAGCTGCAGAGAGTGTAAAGTTGGTCGTACTGCCAGAATATTTTTGCTTAATAGGCCTACTAAAGGATACCGACAAAGTTCGTGCCCGAGAAACATTTGGTAATGACCCTATTCAAGAACAACTCTCGGATATTGCAAAAGCCAATAATCTGTTCTTAGTAGCAGACACCATTCCTCTAGAGGCAAAAGATCCCAATAAGGTTCTCAACATCACCCTCGTCTTTGACCCTTCCGGACAGTCAATTTCTCGTTACGACAAAATGCGCTTATTTGGCTTTCAAACAGCAACCGAGCGTTACAAAGAATCTGAAACAATTGAATCGGGCGAGGAGCCAGGGCTACTGAAAATCTCCTTAAATGATATCGATTGGATATTTGGTTTAAGTATTTATTATGACCTGCGGTTTCCTGAGTTATACCGAGCCATTGGTCAGGTTGATTGCCATATCATCCCGGCAGCATTTACTTACACAACCAGTAAAGATCATTGGGAAATTCTGCTGCGCGCACGGGCGATTGAAAACCAATGCTATGTATTAGCATCAGCGCAGGGTGGTAAACATCAAAATCTACGCCGAACTTGAGGAAACAGCATGCTGATTGATCCATGGGGCGCTATCCTAGATAAGATACCAGAGGGTGAAGGATTTATTTTCGGAACTTTGTGCAAAGATAAATTAAACGAGGTACGCTCTTAAGTTACCAGCGCTTGCACATCGCAAGCTTTAAAGAAAGATCCGCAGATTCACATGAATGCCCCCGAAGCACTATTTCCTGCCAATTGGACCAAAGCCAAAAAGCAAGCAGACCTTATCAAATTAGCTAAATCCATCTTGCTAGAGCCAACAGGCTTAACAGAACAAGATTTGCACCATACTTTTGGCAATCTCTTTACTCATCGCCTAGACGATGCAGATTTTTATTTCCAGCATACCCGCAGTGAAAGCTGGAGCCTAGAGGAAGGTATTGTCAAATCAGGTAGCTTTAACATTGACCAAGGCGTTGGCGTCCGCGCCATCTATGGCGATAAAACTGCCTTTGCTTATTCAGATGAAATTAATTTAGAAGCCTTAAATAAAGCCACTAAAGCAACAAGAGTGATTGGCCCAGAGGGTGGTAAACAGGCTGTTGCAAGTAAATTATTTCATCCTGTTTCGAATAAGCTTTACTCAGATATCAACCCATTAGATTCGCTACAACCCAAAGATAAAATTGCACTTCTCGAGAGAATCGAGCATTATGCCAAGGCTCGAGATCCGCGCATCACCCAGGTCATGGCAAGCCTCTCGGGCGAGTTTGATGTCGTTTTAATTCTTCGTGCGGATGGCCTATTGGCTGCCGATATTCGTCCACTAGTTCGACTTTCAGTGCATGTGATTGCTGAGCAGAATGGTCGGCGCGAATCAGGCTCATCAGGAGGCGGAGCGCGGCATGACTACCTTTACTTCAGTGAAGAGTTGATTAATCACTATATTGATGAGGCGGTTGATGGCGCTTTAGTAAATCTTGACTCTCGTCCTGCACCAGCTGGTCCAATGACAGTTGTCATGGGACCAGGATGGCCAGGTGTATTACTTCATGAAGCAATTGGGCATGGTCTAGAAGGTGACTTTAACCGCAAAGATTCCTCCGCATTTGCTGGGCGGATTGGTCAACGTGTAGCAGCCAAAGGAGTAACTGTAGTTGACGATGGCACCTTATCTGGACGCAGAGGCTCTTTAAACATTGATGATGAAGGGACGCCAACTCAATGCACGACGCTAATTGAAGATGGAATCTTAAAAGGCTACATTCAAGATAGTCTCAATGCACGTCTCATGAATATGCCTCTTACTGGCAATGGTCGTCGCGAGAGTTTTGCATCGCTGCCAATGCCACGCATGACTAATACCTACATGCTTGCTGGAAAGGATGATCCTCAAGAAATTGTTGCTAGCATTAAATGTGGTCTATATGCAGTGAATTTTGGCGGCGGCCAAGTCGACATTACTAGCGGAAAATTTGTCTTTTCTGCATCTGAAGCCTTCTGGGTAGAAAACGGCAAAATCCAGTATCCCGTTAAAGGCGCCACGATTATCGGTAGCGGACCAGAATCCTTAAAACAGGTTTCCATGATCGGGAATGACCTCAAACTAGATGGGGGCGTAGGGGTTTGTGGCAAAGAGGGACAAAGCGTTCCGGTCGGGGTTGGGCAGCCTACCCTTAGGATTGATAGCCTCACTGTGGGTGGCACCGCCTAAATTTGCCCAATTACGGCTTAAAATAGCTGTATGAGCCAACAAAATTCGAATCCCGCAAATTGGTACTCCGCAGTTGACAAGACTTCGGATGCTGACGATCAACGCATAGACAATATCTCTGTTCTGCCATCACCAAAGCATTTGATTCACTTTTTTCCAATCTCTGGAACTCCAACCGAAGCGCTAATCAGTAAAACACGTAAAAAAATCCGTGACATTATTCATGGCAAAGATGATCGCTTGCTAGTCATCATCGGCCCTTGCTCGATTCATGATCCAAGAGCAGCATTGGAATATTGCCAACGCCTCATGGGTGAACGCGAGCGTTTTACTGGCGAATTAGAAATCGTGATGCGTGTTTATTTTGAAAAGCCACGCACTACTGTTGGTTGGAAGGGTTTGATCAATGACCCTTACTTAGATGAAAGCTATCGTATCGAAGAAGGCCTGCGCCTAGCCCGCCAAGTGCTAATGGAAATCAATCGACTAGGTATGCCTGCTGGTAGTGAATTCTTGGATGTGATTTCTCCACAATATATTGCCGATCTGATTTCTTGGGGTGCTATTGGCGCCCGCACAACCGAGAGTCAAGTTCACCGCGAACTTGCATCTGGTCTTTCGGCTCCAATCGGATTCAAAAATGGAACTGATGGCAATATCAAAATTGCTACCGCTGCAATTCAAGCAGCAGGTCGACCACACCACTTCTTATCTGTACATAAGAATGGTCAAGTATCTGTCGTGGAAACCAAAGGTAATAAGGATTGTCACGTCATTTTGCGTGGCGGTAAAGAACCTAATTACGAGGCAAAATTTGTACAGGCAGCCTGCTCAGAACTCGAAGCAGCCCAGCTTCCAGCTGGTTTGATGGTAGATCTATCTCATGCAAACTCCAGCAAAAAACACGAGCGTCAGATTGTTGTAGCAGATGATGTGGCACAACAAATTGAATCTGGTTCACGTCAAATTTTTGGTGTGATGATTGAAAGTCATCTGAATGACGGCGCTCAAAAATTCACACCCGGAAAAGATGATCCAAGCAAATTAGAATACGGTCGCAGTATTACTGATGCATGTATTAACTGGGATGACTCAGCGCAAGTATTAGAACGACTCTCAACTGCTGTGAAAAAACGTAGAGCAAAAAAGAAATAATGTGGCAGTAATGTAAATAGCAACTTAGCTTAAAGAGACTAAATTATTTGGTCTCTTTTTTTCGTGCTTCCACAACACGTCAGAGCCACCAGCTGCACGATTGAGAATGCGCGCAAGTGCAAAAAGAAGGTCTGACAAACGATTTACATAGTGGCGTGGTGAATCATATAAAGGCTCTTCCCAACCCAAACGCACAATCGAACGCTCCGCTCTTCTACAGACAGTTCGACAGACATGCGCTTGAGCTGCAGCCCGAGTTCCACCCGGCAAAATGAACTCTGTCAAAGGGGGTAGCTGCTGGTTATATGTCTCGAGCCAAACATCGAGCTGTGTAACGTGCTCTGGATTAAGTAACTTGTAAGTCGGGATGCAAAGTTCGCCCCCTAAGTCAAATAAATCATGCTGCACTTGCAAAAAAGCTCGTGCAATTCAATGGAAATACTCTCTGGGATCTCCTCAGTCATTAAAACCCCGATTTCAGAGTTCAGCTCATCCACATCACCCATGGCGCAAATCCGCAGGTGATTCTTCGCTACGCGAGTTCCGTCACCTAAGCCAGTCATGCCTGCATCACCAGTTCTAGTGGCGATTTTTGATAATCGATTTCCCATGAGCTTCATTATAGGTAAATGGCTAAAATGATTACCATGAATATGGTGACCCCCCGATTTAGCCGCGATTAACGCCCTTCAATCCAAATTGGTAGCGGCATTACGCCCAATACTCCCTGAATACGCTCCTTTATGGGAACCTGAAGACACTATTCCCTATGAATGTAATGGCCCTGGCGGCGTATAGAAGGATGCCGTTGGCTGTTGCCCTTCCCGAGACTAAAAAACAAGTCGCCCAAATTTTAAAAATTTGTTATGCGATGCAAATTCTAGTAGTACCCCGTGGCTCAGGAACTGGATTATCCGGTGGAGCCATGCTCCTTTTGCACAAGGTCTAGTGTTGTCCTTGGCTAAGTTGAAGAAAATTATCAGCATTGATCCATTTACTCGTACTGCAGTTGTACAACCTGGCGTTCGCAATCTTACAATATCAGAAGCAGTTGCTTATATTGGTCTGTACTACGCACCAGATCTATCCTCCCAAATATTCTGGGGGCGTACATTGCCGTAAATATGGTCTCACCTTACATAACGTTCTTCGAGTACGAGCAATACTCATGAATGGTGAGATCGTAGAATTTGGTGGTTTAGCGCCAGATGATGCCCCTGGCCTAGATTTAATTGCCGTCATGATGGGCAGCGAAGGCATGTTGGCCGTGGTCACGGAAGTCACTGTCAAGTTAGAGCGGCCAAACCAAAGCTTGCGCGCGTCATCATGGCGAACTTTAATGACATTGAAAAAGGTGGAAATGCAGTTGCTGCCATCATTGCCGCCGGAATTATTCCCGCCGGCTTAGAGAGGATGGATAAAGCGACTACTCGTGCCGTGGAAGAATTTGTTCACGCAGGCTGTAACTTAGAGGCGGAGGCTATTTTGCTTTGCGAATCTGATGGCACACCAGAAGAAGTTGCAGAAGAGATAGAGCGAATGACTCAAGTCCTAGAAGATGCTGGTGCAAGTGGCATGCGGATATCGAAAGATGAAGACGAACGCCTAAAGTTTTGGAGCGGACGTAAGAATGCCTGTCCTGTTGCTGGGCGATTAGCGGCTTATTACTACTGCATGGATGGCACTATTCCTCCGCACTACATATTGCTACGTTATTGAAGCGCATCCCAGGCATGGAAAAGAAGTATGGTCTCGGATGCTTAAATGTATTTCATGCAGATGATGGCAATATGCATCCCCTAATTTTGTTTAATGGCGCCGATCAAGATGAGTGGCATCGCGCTGAAGAGTTCGGTGCTAAAATTTTAGAGGCTACTGTGTAGTGCTTGGTGGCACCATCACAGGCGAACATGGTGTTGGTATCGAAAAAATTAACTCTATGTGCGTTCAATTTGGTGAGGGTGAACGTGAATCCTTCTGGGGTGTAAAGAGCGCCTTTGATCCAGAGAAATGACTGAATCCAAACAAAGCAATTCCCACTTTGAATCGCTGCGCCGAATACGGTCGCATGCGAATTAGCGGCGGTCAATTGCCTCACCCAGAATTGAAACGCTTCTAATGAGCCATTCCGATTTACAAATCAGCAAACTTCCGTGAAAAAATTCTGAAAAGCCCTTGAGGCAGTTCAAGAGCAGCTAAGATCCGCCTTTGATCCCGCTTGGCGTATTTGCCACTAAACGTCTTCCATAAGTTTTCTATGCAAACTCAACTCGCCCCTCAATTTGCCAACAGACCGGAAGGTATCGAGGCCACCCGCATTCTGGGCAAATGTGTTCACTGTGGTTTTTGTACTGCCACCTGCCCCACCTATCAACTGCTAGGTGATGAATTAGATGGTCCACGTGGGCGCATCTATCTCATCAAACAAATTGCTGAAGACCAGGCACCAACAAGAAAAACTCGTCTTCATTTAGACCGCTGCTTAACCTGTCGTAACTGCGAAAGCACCTGCCCTAGCGGTGTACAGTACGGTAACTTAGTCGATATTGGTCGTAAGTGGGCTGAAGAAAAGACTCCAGAGCGTCCGCTTTCTCAAAGACGAACCCGCTGGGCATTAAAAGAAGGTTTAACCAACCCTGCATTGTTTAATACTGCAATGACATTGGGTCGCTTAGTCCGCCCATTAATGCCGAGTGGGACTCAGCGGAAAATCCCTTTGATAATAAATAAGGTTCTCGCAAGCTCTATGGATCCTCATGCAAGACCTACTACCAGCCACAAACGTAAGATGGTCTTACTTGAGGGTTGCGTACAACCCGGCATGTTGCCGAATATTAATTCAGCAACAGCGCGCGTACTCCATGCCTTAAAAATTCAACTCATTAGCACCGCAAGCGCAACATGTTGTGGAGCTCTTCGCTACTACCTCAATGATCAGGCTGGCGGACTCGAAAATGCCAAGCAAAATATTGATGCTTGGTTGCCCTTAGTCGAGAGCGATATTGAGGCCATTGTGATAACAGCCAGTGGCTGTGGTGTGATGGTAAAAGATTATGGTCATTTATTTGCAAATGACCCAGCTGACGCCGCCAAAGCCAAGAAAATCTCTGAGGTAACGAAAGACCTCTCAGAAAGCCTGCCATCCTTACAAAATGAACTTGTACAGGTTCTTGGCACGGACCCAAAGCCGGGCGTGCTGTATCACCCGCCTTACACCCTACAACATGGTCAGCAAATACGAGGTAAGGTTGAAGGACTGCTCTCCAGCATTCGTATTGGGGTGCGCTTATGTGTGCAGATAGTCATCTATGCTGCGGATCGGCTGGTACCTATTCCGTTACCCAGCCCGAGCTATCAGAACAACTTCGAAAACATAAATTAACCCATCTCAATGCTGCATGCGAAGAATCTGGTGCTGAGGTGATCGTTTCTGGAAATCTTGGTTGTATTTCTCATCTTCAGCAAGACAACAAACCTGTTGTTTACTGGATTAAGATCGTGGATCAATCGATCAGCAAATCCTCTCAAGTCGCATGAATTCAATAGTTGTTAATTTAGCGCAAGTCAGGCAACGAATTCAGCCTGCAGCTCTAGCAGCAAATCGCGAGCCCGAAGACATTGAGCTTTTAGCAGTTAGTAAAACATTTCCAGCTTCAGCAATCGAGAAGGCGATGCATGCAGGCCAATCGGCTTTTGGTGAAAACTATGTTCAAGAGGCAGTTGAAAAAATTATTCAACTGACAAAGCTTCGTCCTTGGTTAGGATGGCACTTTATCGGACCTCTACAAAGTAATAAAACTCGTGAGGTTGCAGAGTATTTTGATTGGGTTCATAGCGTGGATCGTCTCAAAATTGCCCAACGCCTATCGGCTCAACGTGGTGAATTTCCAGACCTAGCACCATTACAAGTTTGCGTACAAATTAATGTTAGTGAAGAGGATACAAAAAGTGGTGTTTCCTTTGTTGAAGTTGAAGAGCTTTGCAATACTATTACTTCTTTGCCAAAGTTAGTTCTCAGAGGTTTAATGGCTATTCCGGCACCCAATCCAGATCCAAATACTCAACGAAAGGCATTCGCGGCTGTACATGACTGTTTTAGGCAAATCCAAGCAAACCACTCTCATGACTTAGGATATCAATCCTTTGACACTCTCTCTATGGGAATGTCGGACGATTTGGAAGCAGCTATTGCTGAGGGTAGCACTATGGTTCGCATAGGTACTGCTATTTTTGGGAAGCGCGATAAGATTAACAAATGAGCATAAACAAAAACGCACAAAACAATAGCAACGCCCACATTACTTTTATTGGTGGTGGCAATATGGGGCGTGCTCTTATTAGTGGCTTATTAGCCAACGGGTTTGAACCGCATCAAATCTCCGTAATTGAGGCGAATGCTATTACTGCCTTAAAACTATATGAAGATTTTGGAGTACAGGGTATTGGTGCATTAGAGCAAATCGCTTTCGATTTCTCCAAAAATAATGTAGTTGTGATGGCTATCAAACCACAAGACTTTAACGTGGTGGCAAAAGGACTGGCCTCTAAGTTAAAGCATGCTAGTGGACCAGGTCCATTAATTTTCAGCATTGCTGCTGGAATTCGTTTGAAGGATATGAGTCGCTGGTTAGATCACACTCGTTGCGTTCGGGCTATGCCAAATACTCCTGCTCTCATAGGTAAAGGTATTACTGGATTATTTGCCGATGCCGCAGTCAATGAATCTGACCGCGCCCTAGCTGAAACGATTTGTAATGCGGTGGGGCAAGCAGTATGGGTGACTGAAGAAAAGCTTATGGATGCTGTAACAGCCGTTTCTGGTAGTGGTCCTGCCTATGTTTTTGCATTCTTAGAGGCCATGCAATCTGCTGGAGAGAAGCTGAGTTTAGATACCCAGACTGCACGAAAACTCGCTTATGCCACCCTTGAGGGTGCAACTCAACTAGCCCATCATTCTGAAGAGCATGCCGGTATTTTGCGTGAGAGAGCCACCTCGAAAGGTGGCACTACTGCGGCAGCCCTCGACGTCATGAAACAAAAAGGCTGGCACGAAATTCTAGAAAAAGCGATTAATGCCGCCAGTCAGCGTAGCAAAGCAATGGGAGATGAACTGGGTCAGAGTTAGTTGAGGCTTAGACCTAGCACTATTCCTAGAAATAAAAATCCACCTAACCAATTGTTGTGGCGAAATGTCTTGAAGCAGTCTTCTCTTTTGCGAGTGGATACAAGCTTCAAGTGATACATTGCACAAGCTAATGCCGCAAACCAGCCCACCAGATAGTAGTTACTCAAGCTAGCCAATTGGGCAACCCATATTTGACTTATAAACAATACTCCATAGCTCATTGCAATGGCGATGACATCGTACTGACCAAAAGTAATTGCAGAAGTTCTCAGACCTAAACGTATGTCGTCCTCTCGATCTACCATTGCATAGGCAGTGTCATAGGCAATTGCCCAAAAGATATTTCCTACGAATAAGATCCATGCCTCTATGGGAATGAAATCTAAAATCGCCGCATATGCCATTGGAATTCCAAAACCAAATGCCATGCCCAATACCGCTTGAGGCATAGCAAAAAAGCGCTTGGTAAAAGGATATATACACGCAACTAGAAGGGCTAACACCGACAGCTGCTTAGTAAATATGTTCAGAGGTTGAATTAAAAGAAAAGCCAATACAGCTAATACACCAACTACTGCCACAGCTTCCATCCCGGAAATCTTCCCACTCGTGACTGGACGACTTTGAGTTCGCTGCACATGACGGTCAAAGTCACGGTCTGCATAGTCGTTGATAGCGCAACCTGCACTACGCATCAAAAATGTTCCTATGGTAAAGATCAACAATATTGATAAATCGGGGACACCACTACTTGCAAGCCAAATCGCCCAGAGTGTAGGCCATAGCAATAAGAGCGTACCAATAGGCTTATCCAACCTAATGAGGTCACTGTATGAGATGAAACGCTCTCTGAGATTCATGCGGTAATTATCAAGCCTTTAGAAATTCTGCGCGAGATCCTAACCAGCGCTCAAGATGTCTTTCCACCAAAGCAGTATGATCTTTTAGTAAGCGTTCAGCCGCCTGTTGTGCCAATTCAATTAACCAAGCATCCCGTTGCAAATCCACAAAGCGCAACATTGCATCACCTGATTGCTTTGCACCCAAAAGCTCGCCAGGGCCTCGAAGGGATAAATCTCGTTCCGCAATGACAAAGCCATCTGATGTCTCACGTAAGGTTTGTAAACGTTCCTTGGCAGCCACAGAGAGAGGTTCAGCATACATCAAGATACAGACGGAATCTGCAGAGCCTCGACCCACACGACCACGAAGTTGATGGATCTGAGCATAACCAAAGCGCTCAGCATGCTCAATCACCATCAATGTAGCATTAGGCACATCTACACCCACCTCAATCACAGTAGTAGCCACTAAGAGTTGGATCTCGTTTGCCTTGAAGGCAGCCATTACAGCCGCTTTCTCATCTGCTTTTAATCTACCATGGACCAAGCCCATCTTAAATTCAGGCAAAGCTTGCCTCAGTTGCTCGAAACTGTCCACGGCAGTCTGTAATTGGATAGCTTCCGACTCTTCAATAAGAGGACAAACCCAGTATGCTTGCAGCCCCCTCGAGAGCCAACTTTGCAAACCACTGATAACTTCCTCACGACGACTTGCTTTAACCACTTTAGTAGAAATTGGTTTTCGGCCCGGAGGCAATGCATCAATAATGGAAACCTCGAGATCAGCGTAGTAAGTCATTGCTAAGGTGCGTGGAATCGGGGTTGCTGTCATCATGAGTTGATGACAGTAAAACAATTCTGAGCCAACCCGCTGCTGCATTTCTAAACGCTGCCTGACGCCAAAGCGATGCTGCTCATCAATCACTGCCAATCCAAGTTTTGCAAAACTGACATTCTCCTGAATAAGAGCATGGGTACCTACAATCAGTTGAGCTTGGCCACTTTCGATGACTTCCTGTGCAAGTTTTTTATTTTTCGCTTTTAAGCTGCCAGACAACCATGCAATCTGAACTCCTAATGGCTCAAACCATTCCTTCATTTTGAGGTAGTGTTGTTCAGCCAAAATCTCCGTAGGAGCCATGATAGCCGCTTGATAGCCATGATCCATAACCCTTGCTGCCGCAAGCGCTGCTATAACCGTTTTTCCGCTCCCCACATCACCTTGAAGCAGTCGGTTCATGGGAAAAGATTTTGAGAGATCATTGCTAATTTCTAAGCAAACACGCTCTTGTGCTTTGGTTAACTTGAACGGCAAGGCTTTAAGTAAGCCCTCCTCAAAACTTTCTTCCTGCCTTTTCTTATCCCGACTTCTGCCTTTATCTTTTATGATGCTCGGTGCATGACGCTCGCGGCGGATAGCGAGTGCGCGCTTTAACGAAATCTGTTGGGCAAGTAATTCCTCAAACTGTACTCGTCTCCAAGCCGGATGAGTTCGCTCAAACAAAGATTGTGTATTAGCGTCAGCAGGTGGCTGATGTAAATAAGTAATTGCTGCTTGCAAATTTGGCCAATCATGACTTGGCAATAACTCGGCGAATAGTTTATTTGGCAAAAATTCTACCAAGCTCTCCTGCAAACTAGGATCTCTTAAGGCTTGAAAAACTGCTTTACGAATGACCGCTTGAGAGACCCCAGCACTAGCTGGATAGACCGGTGTCAAACTGCTCGGCAACGGAGCGTCTGGCGTAACTGCTCGTACGGTTGGATGCACCATTTCTGGACCCTGAAACCCCTCACGTACATCACCTCGTACGCGAATATTGACCCCCACCGCCATCTGCTTTTGCTGACTTGGATAAAAATTGAGAAAACGCAAGTTCAAGGTTTCGGTCTTGTCCTCAATGGTGACCACCATCTGTCTTCTAGGCCGAAATAAGACCTGATTACGTATGACTATCCCTTGGGTTTGGACTGTGGAAAATCGACCCTGCTGGATGGCCCCCTCAATAGTGAGCAGCTCGGTCTCGTCTTCGTAGCGTGCTGGCAGGTGCAAAGCAAGGGCCATAGGGCTATCTAAACCCATCTTTTGGAGTGTGCTTGGCGCTTGTTTGGTAGTCATCGTTAAAATCTAATGTCTGATGGTAATGCTATGCAACTCTCTGACTTCAATTACGAACTCCCGCCCGAACTAATCGCCCAACATCCTTTGGCGAATAGGACCGACAGTCGCCTCCTGGAGCTTAAGGTTGATGAGTCCGGTCGTGCTCAATTAGCAGACCGACAGTTTAAGGACATTCTGAACCTTATTCAGGCCGGGGACTTAATCATCTTTAATGACACCAAGGTTATACCAGCACGTCTGCATGGTCAAAAGGAGACCGGAGGTAATGTCGAGCTTCTTATTGAGCGAATTAGTGGCGAGAAGCAGGCCTGGGTACAAATCAGAGCTTCTAAGGTGCCAAAAATTGGCAGCATCGTGCATATTCATAACCCCAGGGGGGAATCATTTCCTGTGGAGATGATTGGAGATGACGGCCGCTTCTATGAGGTACGCTTTCCGGAAAATGTCTTTGTCTTGCTAGAGCGCTTTGGCGAATTACCTTTGCCGCCCTACATTGACCATCAACCCAATAGCGATGATGCGCACCACTACCAAACAGTGGTTGCAAAAAATCCTGGCGCGGTTGCAGCCCCTACTGCAGGATTACATTTTGATGAAATTATTTTGCAAAACCTAAAAGATTTGGGAGTCAATCAGGCTAACGCTACTCTTCACGTAGGCGCTGGCACATTTACACCAGTACGTGAAGAGGATCTTTCTAAACATCAAATGCACTATGAGTGGTACTCAATTCCACAAGAGACATTAGATGCGATTGTAACAACCAAGCAAAATGGTGGGAGAGTCATCGCAATAGGCACAACCAGTTTACGCGCGCTAGAGAGTTATGCTGCCAGTGCAAAAAGTAGCGACGAAACCAACCTCTTTATTACCCCTGGCTACGAATTTAAAATTGTGGATTGTTTGTTAACAAATTTTCATCTACCAAAATCTACTCTTTTAATGTTAGTGAGCGCATTCGCAGGAATGGATAATATTCGCACTGCTTATCAACATGCTATTCAACAGAAATATCGCTTCTTTAGTTATGGAGATGCTATGTTTCTTTGCCGACTCGAGAATGCAAAGTTATGACAAAACCTGTTCACTTTAATATCCTGGCGCGTGACTCACAGAGTCCTGCTCGCCTAGGTCAGCTTGATCTCCCTCATGGCAGCGTACAAACCCCCATCTTTATGCCAGTGGGTACTTATGGCACGGTTAAAGCCATGACCCCACGTGACTTATACGAAGCAAAGGCACAAATTATTTTAGGTAATACCTTCCATCTTTGGTTAAGGCCAGGTTTGGATGTCATCAAAAAACATGGTGGCCTACATCGTTTTATGGGATGGGATAAACCTATCCTCACAGACTCAGGGGGCTTTCAGGTATTTAGTTTGGGTGCACTTCGTAAGATTTCCGAGGAAGGTGTGACTTTTGCATCACCGATTAATGGGGACAAACTATTTATGTCCCCAGAAGTATCAATGGAAATACAGGCAGTGCTTAATAGTGATATCGCTATGCAGTTTGACGAATGCACCCCCTATGAAATCAAAGGTCAACCAACCTCTGAAAAAACTGCACGCGCCTCCCTTGAAATGTCTCTGCGTTGGGGAGATCGCTCGCTTATACGTTTTCGCGAGCTTAATACTGGTAATGGACTCTTTGGTATTGTTCAAGGCGGTATGTTCGAAAATCTTCGAGAGTTTTCTCTGGATGCCGTCAGTCAACAAGGATTTGATGGTATTGCGATTGGGGGTTTATCGGTTGGCGAGCCAAAGCCAGAGTTTGAGCGGATTCTCAATTTCACAGCCCCAAAATTGCCAGAACATATGCCCCACTATTTGATGGGTGTCGGCACACCAGAGGATCTTATTTTGGGCGTTAGCCTAGGCATTGATATGTTCGATTGTGTGATGCCCACACGTAATGCTCGTAATGGCTGCTTATTTACTCGTTTTGGCGACCTTAAGCTTCGTAATTCTGGATACAAGGACGACGATCGCCCAGTGGATCCTACCTGCGCATGCTACACCTGCCAAAACTTCACGAGATCCTACTTAAATCACCTCCAAAAGGCGAATGAAATCCTGGGCCCCCAGCTGAACACCATTCATAACCTCTCTTATTACCTCCAGCTTATGTCTGAGGTTCGAGCATCCCTCAGTAAAGACCGCTTTAGCGCTTATCGCGAAGAATTTCATAGCAATCGCCAGCGTGGTGTTGAGCCAGCACAGGACTAATCAGCTCAAGGGAGCCAAAACCCCCTGCAAATCACCTCCAAAACCGCACACAGTTTAGAATTACGGGTGACGACCTTCAGTTAATAGGTCGAAAAATCTAAGCAATTTTTAATTGGTAATTAACGGAGGTTTTGTATGTGGATTAGTAACGCTTTTGCCCAAGCTCCAGCAGCGGGCGCGGATTCCGGTGGCTTAATGAGCTTCCTCCCTTTGATCTTGATGTTTGCGGTTCTCTACTTCATCATGATTCGCCCACAAATGAAGCGTCAAAAAGAAACTAAAGCAATGCTCGCATCTCTGGGAGTTGGCGATGAGGTGGTTACTGTTGGCGGCATCATGGGCAAAGTAACAGCATTAAAAGACCAAGTTGTTACTGTTGAAATTTCTGCAGGCACAGAAGTGCAAATGCAAAAAGGCGCTATTACGACAGTATTGCCAAAAGGCACTCTGAAGTCTGCTTAATTTGTGTGCTTAAAAATATCTTTATATGAATCGTTATCCTCTCTGGAAATATCTAGTGATCGCCGTTGCACTTCTGATCGGCACACTATATTCATTACCTAATTTCTACGGTGAGGCTCCAGCGGTTCAAGTCTCGTCTGCCAAACCAACCATCAAGGTTGATTTGGCAACGCAGGCTCGTGTAGAAACAATTCTGTCTGAGGCCGACATCAATAACACTAGCATTTTCTTTGAAGTTGCGGGTAATGTTGGCTCAATCAAAGTTCGTTTTAATAACACTGATATTCAACTTCGTGCGCGCGATCTTTTGCAGCAAAAATTGAACGTAGACCAAAATGAACCTAATTACACGGTTGCATTAAATTTGCTCTCCAATACGCCGGGCTGGCTCAGCGCAATTAATGCACTACCTGTGCCATTAGGACTAGACTTACGCGGCGGCGTTTACTTTCTTCTCCAAGTGGATATGAAGGGCGCAGTCCAGAAAAAGGTTACCTCTTTGGCAACCGATATCCGTAGCCAATTACGCGATAAGAGTTTTCATCATCAGGGTATTGAGCGTGGTGCTGACTCTATCTCCATTCACTTTGGTAGCACAGCTGATGCTGAAGCAGCACGTGCATTACTGACCACTAGCCAGCCTGAACTCATGTGGATAGTGAAACCTACCGGCCTCTCACCCAAAGTAGTTGGTGAATTCAAGCCGACTGCATTAAAAGAAATTCAAGATAGTGCTGTTAAGCAAAATATCGTTACTCTTAATAAACGCGTCAATGAGTTAGCTGTTAAAGAACCAGTGATTCAACAACAAGGTGCTGAGCGTATTGTGGTGCAGCTACCAGGCGTACAAGATACAGCTCGTGCTAAGGATATTATTGGTCGTACTGCAACACTTGAGTCCCGCTTAGCAGACCCACTGGTTTCAACGATTGCTGTTGGCGAGACACCACCCTCCGGAATGGATACCTTCCGTTTTGGTGAAAATCGTCTGGGTGTATTTAAAAAATCCGTCATTTTTAGTGGTGATCGGATTACCGATGCAAGTGCTGGCTTTGATCAAAACCAACGCCCTGCTGTAAACATCTCCTTAGATGCTGCTGGCGGCCGTGTTATGCAAGAAGTTACTCGTGAAAACATTGGCAATCCAATGGGCATGATCCTATTTGAAAAAGGTAAAGGCGAGGTTCTGACGATAGCCACTATTCAAAGTAAATTTGGTTCTAAGTTCCAAATTACTGGACAGCCAACTACTGAGAGTGCAAATGACTTAGCTCTCTTATTGCGTGCCGGCTCTTTAGCCACTCCAATGGAAATTATTGAAGAACGCACTATTGGACCAAGCTTGGGTGCTGAGAATATTGAGAAAGGCTTCAAGTCTCTCTTGATTGGCTTTGGTGCTATTTCCATCTTCATGATCTCTTACTACCTATTATTTGGCACTTTCTCAGTTGTTGCGTTAGCTGTAAATTTGCTTTTACTCATATCCGTACTTTCGATGTTGCAAGCTACACTGACCCTGCCTGGCATTGCCGCGATGGCTCTGGCTCTCGGTATGGCAATTGACTCCAACGTGTTGATTAATGAGCGTATTCGTGAAGAGCTGCGCAATGGAGCATCGCCACAAACTGCGATTGCCATTGGCTTCGATAAAGCATGGGCAACCATTTTGGACTCCAATGTAACCACATTAATTGCTGGCTTGGCATTGCTGGCGTTTGGATCCAGCCCTATTAAGGGTTTCGCAATGGTTCACTGTTTGGGCATTCTGACTTCAATGTTCTCGGCTGTCTTCTTCTCGCGCGGTCTTGTCAACCTTTGCTATGGCAGACACAAGAAGGTTAAAAAACTCGCTATTGGCCAAGTTTGGCGCCCACAGGAGAAATAAGCCGTGGAATTTTTCCGCATCAAAAAAGATATTCCCTTCATGCGTCACGCATTGGTACTCAATGCGATTTCTTTAATCACTTTCTTAGCGGCAGTATTTTTCCTCTGGCACAACGGTCTACATCTCTCTATCGAATTTACCGGTGGTACCGTCATGGAAGTTAGCTATCCACAAACAGCGCCACTCGACACTATTCGAGCTAAAGTTGCAAAGCTCGGCTACGCCGATACCCAGATTCAGAATTTTGGTAGCTCACGAGATGTCATGATTCGCCTGCCCTTGCAAAAAGATGCTGATGGTAGGCCCATTTCTTCAGCCGATCAAAGTAATGCAGTCATGCAAGTTCTTGATCCTGCAAATACTGGGGTAAAACTACAGTACGTCGAATTTGTTGGCCCTCAAGTAGGACAAGAGCTCGCTTTCGATGGCCTCAAAGCCTTGATCTTTGTGATTATTGGCATCGTGGTGTATTTATCCTTCCGCTTTGAGTGGAAATTTGCAGTCGCTGGCATCATTGCTAACTTACATGACATTGTGATCATCTTGGGCTTCTTTGCTTTCTTCCAGTGGGAGTTCTCCCTCTCAGTTTTGGCAGCAGTATTAGCAGTTTTGGGCTATTCAGTGAATGAATCCGTCGTGATCTTTGACCGAATTCGCGAGAACTTCCGTAAATATCGCAAGATGAATACCCGTGAAGTTATCGACAACGCAATTACGAGTACTATCAGCCGCACAGTCATTACTCATGGCAGTACTGAGATGATGGTTTTAGCGATGCTAATCTTCGGCGGTCCTACACTTTTCTACTTTGCCTTAGCACTCACCATTGGTATTTTGTTTGGTATCTATTCCTCAGTCTTCGTGGCAGCAGCCTTAGCAATGTGGCTCGGAGTTACTCGCGAAGACTTAATCAAGGGATATAAAAAACCAGATGACAACGCCCGTAATGATGACCCGAATTATGGGGCGCGAGTTTAAGCCCATGATTTAATCTGTTGATCAAGTGCAATTAAGATTCTCTCAGTGGCACCTTGATGTTCAACTGAGTAAGTTTTAGCAGCTACACTCATCTTTGCTAGCTCAGAGGCATTAGAAAGTAATTCTTTTAATACCTCCATCAGGACAATCGGTTCACCTAGAATTACATCGCCATGAATACGCTGAGCAGCACCTGCTTGCAGAGCATCTAAAGCTGCTTGCTGGAAGTTATAAGTATGTTCTCCCAATAAAACGGGGCAGCCTGCTGCACAGGCCTCAATGAGATTCTGGCCGCCAAAGGGCAATAGACTTCCACCCATCAACACTAAGTCAGAAGCGCTGTAGTACATTGGCATCTCACCCATAGAGTCACCCAAAACTACCTCTAAATTGATGCAATCACTTGGAGTGCTTGTCCATTCACTACGGCGACGAAACTTCAGACCAATGCTACTAATTTGTTCTGCCACTTCAGCAAATCGCTCAGGATGACGAGGCACCACACAAAGCAATGGAGGATTTTCAAAAGCATTGCTCATGAGTAGATCATTCCAGGCCTTGAGGATGATGGCCTCTTCACCATCGCGAGTACTAGAAGCACAGACCATTAATCGTTTATTGACCTGCAAATCTTGTCGCCACATTTTCCCCTGAGCAACTAAATCAGGATCGAGAGGAACATCAAATTTTATATTGCCAACTATCTGAATATTTTCTACGCCCAAACTACGATAACGCTGAGCGTCAAACTCAGTTTGTGCTAATACACCAGCAAAGGCTTGGAATAAGGCACGCCCTGCCTTACCAAATTGATTTACGCGACGAGCACTTCGTTCAGATAGGCGAGCATTCACCAAAAATAAAGGCAATCTGATCTCTTTGCCACGGAAGACCGCCGTTGGCCAGGCCTCCGTTTCCATAAATAGGCCAAACTGAGGTTTGAACGTATTTAAGAAATTCTCCACAGGCCAGCAGAGGTCATATGGTAAGTAGACTTGTCGAATTTGCCCATTAGCGATTGCCTGAGCAAATAATTGTTTTCCAGTGCGGCGCCCATTTAGCGTCATATGCGTTAAGAGAATCGATTCGCCCCTTGCTAAATAGGCCTCGATCAAAGGTTGGGCAGCCCTGGTTTCGCCAACAGATACAGCATGAATCCAAATGGATCCCTGATAAATCGGTTTTTTATAACCAAAACCTAAACGCTCTGGAATGTGGTGTAAGTAAGAGAAAGCATGACGTGCGCACCAAGCTAAGCGTATAATTGCCAATGGCAATAGAAGATGCCAGAGCAGTTGATAAAAAGCAAACCAGATGCGGGGACGCGCCCCATATTCTGAATTAGTCTTCAAACTCACTTTTTGAGACGTTCGGTCAGCTCGACCGCCTTACCCAAATACGAAGACGGAGTCATCTCCAAAAGTCGAGCTTTAGCATCCTCTGGAATTTCTAAACTTCGGATAAAGGCCTGAAGGTCCGCCTGATTGATCCCCGTGCCACGGGTCAATTCCTTAAGTTGCTCATAGGGATTCTCGATGCCATAACGACGCATTACAGTCTGGACCGGCTCTGCTAATACTTCCCAGCAAGCATCTAAATCAGCGGCAATCGCTGCATGATTCACCTCTAATTTACCCAGACCACATAGAGCACTGTCATACGCCAAAACACTGTGTCCAAGTGCTGGGCCTAAGTTACGTAAGACGGTCGAATCCGTCAGGTCACGCTGCCAACGAGAAATTGGTAATTTTTCTGCTAGATGACGCAATAAAGCATTGGCCACTCCTAAGTTGCCTTCGGAGTTTTCAAAATCAATGGGGTTCACTTTATGCGGCATGGTGGAAGAACCTATTTCACCTGCTTTAGTGCGTTGCTTGAAATATCCAACAGAGATGTACGCCCAGAAGTCGCGATCCATATCCAACAAAATCGTATTAGCGCGTGCAATTGCATCAAAGAGCTGTGCCATACCGTCATGGGGCTCGATCTGAATCGTATAAGGATTAAAGGTCAGACCCAAACGCTTCTCGACTACGCTCCTAGAGAAATTCTCCCAATCAAAATCAGGATACGCAGATAAATGTGCGTTGTAATTACCCACGGCGCCATTCATCTTGCCAAGCAATGGGACTGCGGCTATGACATCAATTGCACGCTCTAAGCGCCTAGCAATATTCGCAATCTCTTTACCAAGAGTACTTGGTGATGCTGGCTGACCATGGGTACGGGAAAGTAAGGGTACGTTAGCGTGCTCAATGGCAAGATCCGTCAGCACCGAGAGCACTATATAGAGTTGAGGTATGAGCACTTCATCACGAGCGCCACGCAACATCAAACCGTGCGAGGTATTATTGATATCCTCTGAGGTGCAAGCAAAGTGAATAAATTCACTTGCCTTTAATAAATCTGGGCGACCCGCAACTTTTTCTTTTAAGAAATATTCAACTGCCTTGACATCATGATTGGTTACCGCCTCGATATCTTTAATCCGCTGCGCGTCTACATCGGAGAAAGTGTCTGGTAAAGATAACAAGAATGCCTCGTCTGCTGCATTAATCTTTGGGACGTCGGGAAGACCAGCAGAAGCTAAAGCCAAAAGCCAATGGATCTCGATAAAAACCCGTTGTCGCATAAAAGCAGCCTCTGAAAGCCAAGGACGCAAAGCATCCAGCTTTCCGGCATAACGGCCATCGAGGGGTGAAAGAGCATTAAGGGTTGAAAGCGGCTGACTCACGAATATTGCCTTTGCATTGAATATGTCAATAAAGACTAATTTTAATGCGTTCCACGTTCCAGCAAAGCCTAAATAGGCTAGCTATCCTTATCCTATGAAACTACTCGGATCCCTCACTAGCCCCTATGTACGTAGGGTACGCGTTGTTTTTTACGAAAAAAGGTTGATGTTGACCTTGAATTAGAGAATGTCTGGTCTGCAGACACCAAAATGAGTGCTAGCAACCCCTTAGGGAAGGTGTCTTGCCTCATTGCTGAAGATGGCGAGCCTATCTATGATTCCCGCGTGATTGCTGAATATGCAGACGGCCTGAACCCAGTCAGCAAGCTTCTCCCCACAGACAATCGGGAGCGTGCGGCTGTAAAAACCTGGGAAGCCCTAGCCGATGGAATTATGGACACAGGTATTTTGGCCCGTTTAGAGCGCACTTTACGCCCTGCAGAGCAGCTGGGAGAAAACGCTTGGTATCAAGGTAATCAAATGACCCTAGCAGATATCGCAGTGAGGTGTGCAATTAGATATTTATTATTTCACTTTCCAGAAGTGAAATGGCAAACCCAATATCCAAACTTAGATCGCCTGTTTCAAAAGTTAATGCAACGAACTGCTTTTATTGAGACAGCTCCGCCTGCCGCTTAAATAGCGGCGGAGTAAATCCTCTTTTAGGCGGCAATAATTCCGCCACCCAAACAAATATTTCCGTCGTAGAGAACCGCAGATTGTCCTGGTGTTACAGCCCACTGAGCATCTGTAAAGCTCAGTTGAAAATTAAGATCTTTATCGCTTGCGCTCAAGGTACAGATTGCGTCTGACTGACGATAACGCGTTTTCGCAGAGTAGCATCCAGATATTGGCGCAGCACCAGAAACCCAACGGGCATCCATTGCAGAAAGACGATGAGCCAATAACCATGGGTTTTCATGCCCTTGCGCGACATATAGAGTGTTATTCGCAACATCTTTACGAGCCACATACCATGCGTCGCCATTACCATCTTGACTACCGCCTAAGCCGATGCCTTTGCGCTGACCTAAAGTGAAAAAAGCCAAACCCATATGCTCACCAACAATCTTTCCTTCGGGTGTTTTAATTGGGCCAGGTACACGCGGCAAATAACGATTTAAGAATTCTCTAAAAGGGCGCTCACCAATAAAACAAATACCGGTGGAATCTTTCTTCTTGGCATTGTGCAAACCAATCTTTTCAGCAATTTTTCTAACCTCTGTTTTCGGAATGTCTCCCAAGGGAAACATGACATTTGCCAATTGCTGCTGAGTCAAGCGATACAAGAAATAACTTTGATCTTTGCTAGCATCGGCTGCTTTTAGTAGCTGAACTTTGCCATCCACATGATGAACTCGTGCATAGTGTCCAGTAGCAATCGCATCTGCCCCCAAGCTCATGGCATGAGCTAAAAAAGCCTTGAACTTAATTTCTGCGTTGCACAAAACATCCGGATTCGGAGTTCGTCCTGCAGCATATTCTCGCAAGAAATCGGCAAATACACGCTCACGATATTCAGCTGCAAAATTAACCGCCTCGACGTCGATTCCGATCATATCGGCCACAGAAACCACATCGATCCAATCCTGACGCACCGAACAGTGCTCATCGTTGTCGTCATCCTCCCAATTTTTCATAAAAAGACCTATTACTTCAAATCCTTGCTCTTTGAGCATCCAGGCGGCAACCGACGAATCTACCCCACCAGACATGCCAATAACGACCTTCTTGGGCCCTTTAAGAGGGGTTTGAGTAGAAATAAGCTGGCTCATGAAAAAAATGCGAGAATCTTACCATCAGATAAATCCCATTGTAGAAGCCGCAACCAGACTTCGTATGATTTTCGGCACAACCATAGCCGACAGACTTGGGGATCCTATAAGTAGGTAAAACCTACCCTATTTATCTATAAAATAGACTTTCTTTATAAATTTTGCTTTTGGAGACATGCCATGCGCATAGGAGTGCCATTGGAAACAAGGCCCGGGGAAACTCGAGTAGCAGCCACACCAGAAACCGTTAAAAAATTTATCGGTCAAGGTCATACCGTTGTTATAGAAAAGGATGCTGGTGTCAAAGCTAGTCAACCTGACTCTGCATATGAGGCTGTTGGCGCAACCATTGGTAGCGCTGCCGATGCGTTTGGTGCCGAGATTGTTCTTAAAGTTCGTGCACCTGAAGCAGTCGAACTCAAACAAATTAAATCAGGTGCTGTACTTCTGGGCAT
The DNA here is from genome assembly GCF_900095185.1 of Polynucleobacter necessarius. Lineage (NCBI taxonomy): Bacteria > Pseudomonadati > Pseudomonadota > Betaproteobacteria > Burkholderiales > Burkholderiaceae > Polynucleobacter > Polynucleobacter necessarius. The sequence goes on from NZ_LT606948.1 coordinate 392,450, forward strand.
GCTTGAGCCGTGCGATAACGACATGATTGCCGCTATGGCAACGCAAGGCGTAACCGCATTCTCATTAGAAGCCGCACCGCGCACAACTCGAGCTCAAAGCATGGATGTCTTATCCTCGCAAGCTAACATTGCTGGATACAAAGCGGTTATAGTTGCTGCAAATGAGTATCAACGCTTTATGCCAATGCTGATGACTGCTGCGGGTACCGTTAAAGCAGCCCGCGTACTGATTTTGGGTGCAGGCGTTGCAGGCCTACAAGCGATCGCAACTGCAAAGCGTTTGGGTGCTGTGATTGAAGCATCAGATGTGCGTCCTGCGGCTAAAGAACAAATCGAATCACTGGGCGCCAAGTTTGTTGACGTCCCATACGAAACTGATGAAGAGCGTGAGATTGCACAAGGTGTTAGCGGCTATGCCCGTCCAATGCCTGAGGCTTGGATGAAGCGTCAGGCAGCTTTAGTTGCTGAACGCGCACAACAAGCTGACATAGTCATCACAACTGCATTGATTCCTGGTCGTAAACCTCCGGTTCTCTTGCATCGCGATACTGTCGCCAATATGAAGCCAGGATCAGTTGTAATCGACTTAGCAGCTGGTAAGGGTGATAACGGCTCAGGTAACTGTCCATTAACTCAAGCGGATACAGTCGTCGTTGTCAACGGCGTAAAAATTGTTGGCTTTACCAATTTAGCAAGTATGGTGGGTGCTGACGCTTCAGCACTGTACGCACGTAACTTGCTCGATTTTATGAAACTCATTGTGGACAAGGAAGCGAAGTTGGTTATTCCAACTGATGATGACATCGTTACCGCTTGCTTAATGTGTCGTGATGGCCAAGCCATCCGCAAAAACTAATAGTCAAACTAAGGAAACATCATGGATCTCGCTGCCTTTCAAAGCATCCTCACCGTTCAAAACATTACTGTGTTCGTATTAGCCATTTTTGTTGGCTACCATGTGGTTTGGAACGTTACTCCTGCATTACATACCTCCCTCATGGCGGTAACCAATGCGATCTCTGGAATCATCGTCGTTGGAGCACTGCTTCAAACAGAAGTAATCGGCGGCGATGAAATTACCATAACTAGCATCCTTGGTGCAATTGCGGTATTCCTTGCTTCAAGCAATATTTTTGGTGGCTTTATGGTCACTCGTCGCATGCTTGAAATGTTCAGGAAAAAAGCTCCTAAAGCTGATGCGGCTGGAACTAAATAAAACCAGAATAGACCAAAAACAGAGACCAAAACTATGTCAAACATAACCGCCATTGCTTATCTCATTTCATCGGTGTTGTTCATCCTCGCTCTGCGCGGTTTATCCTCACCAACCACATCACGCCAAGGCAACACCTTCGGCATGATTGGTATGCTGCTAGCAGTCATCACCACTTTCTTTATGCCTGATTTCAAACCCGTTATTTCGCTGATCGGTATTGCGATTGTCGGTGGCGCCATTATTGGAATCATTGCTGCAAAACGCATACAAATGACCAAGATGCCCGAGTTAGTTGCTTTGATGCACTCATGTGTGGGTCTATCAGCGGTTTTAATTGCGATTGCAGCAGTATTTAACCCAGCACAAGACCATACCGGCACTCAAAAGATCGAACTCTTCATCGGTGCATTTATAGGCGCGATCACATTTACTGCTTCTGTTATTGCATTCGGTAAATTGTCTGGCAAAGTTAGTGGCACACCTGTGAGTTTTACTGGTCAACACTTACTTAATTTGCTTTTAGCCGTTGCTATGGTGGGCGCTGGTATTGCCTATTACTTGGGTGATAGGCATGCAGCCTTCTTGGCTATGTGTGCCATTGCATTAGTACTGGGTGTGACTTTAATCATTCCAATTGGTGGCGCAGATATGCCAGTGGTTGTTTCGATGCTCAATAGTTATTCCGGTTGGGCAGCGGCTGGCATTGGGTTTACCTTAAATAACCCAGTATTAATTATTGCTGGAGCTTGCGTTGGATCCTCTGGTGCCATTCTGGCTTACATTATGTGTAAGGCTATGAATCGCTCTATCGTTGCGGTACTGCTTGGCGGTTTCGGTGCTGAAGTTGCAGCTGGCGGTAGCAACGATGGTGGTCCTAAGAATTACAAAACAGGTTCACCTGAAGACGCTGCATTCCTGATGGAGAATGCTGAGACCGTGATTATTGTTCCCGGCTATGGCTTGGCAGTTGCTCGTGCTCAACATGCTTTAAAAGAGTTAACCGAGAAACTTACTCATCATGGTGTGACTGTGAAATATGCTATTCATCCAGTAGCTGGTCGTATGCCTGGACACATGAACGTTCTCTTAGCCGAAGCTGAACTTCCATATAATCAAGTGTTTGAAATGGAAGATATTAATAGTGACTTTGGACAGGCTGACGTTGTATTAGTGCTCGGCGCTAATGACGTGGTTAACCCAGCAGCTCGTACGCCAGGCAGCCCCATTTTTGGCATGCCGATTTTGGAGGCATTTAAAGCAAAGACCATCATCGTTAACAAACGATCGATGGCAGCTGGTTATGCTGGTCTCGACAACGAACTCTTCTATATGGATAAAACCATGATGGTCTTTGGTGATGCGAAGAAGGTCGTAGAAGATATGGTCAAGGCGGTTGAGTAATTCCACCCCTCAGATCATCAAGTAAGAAGCCGCCTTCTGGCGGTTTTTTATTTTTTGATTTCCTATAGAGCTCCCACCAATAAAAAACGCCTGGTCTTTTGAACCAGGCGTTTTATGCTTTCGATCGTATGGTATGACCGGGGAAATAAACAGCAATTACATCATGCCGCCCATACCGCCCATACCGCCCATGCCGCCCATATCAGGCATACCGCCACCAGCAGAGTCATCTTTTGGTGCCTCGGCAATCGCACAATCGGTAGTCAGTAATAAACCCGCAACAGAAGCTGCATTAACTAAGGCGGTCTTGGTTACCTTAGTTGGATCGATAACGCCTTGCGCAACGAGATCGCCATACTCACCAGTAGCCGCGTTGTAGCCATTGTTACCTTTGCTCTCTTGTACGACATTAACCACTACACCAGCATCTTCACCGGCGTTACTAACAATAGTACGGAGAGGTTCTTGCATAGCGCGCAAAACAATACTGATACCAGCGTCTTGATCTGCATTATCGCCCTTCAAGCCCTTGATACCTTGCATTGCACGAATCAATGCTACGCCACCACCAGGAACAATACCCTCTTCAACGGCTGCACGGGTTGCATGTAGTGCATCATCAACACGCGCCTTCTTCTCTTTCATCTCTACTTCAGTAGCAGCACCAACACGAATTACTGCAACACCGCCTGCCAACTTGGCAACACGCTCTTGCAATTTCTCTTTATCGTAGTCACTAGTCGCTTCTTCGATCTGAACTCGGATGTTCTTCACGCGAGCTTCAATCGCTTTAGCATCTCCAGCTCCATCAATGATGATGGTGTTTTCTTTGCCAACTTCAATACGCTTAACTTGACCTAGGTGCTCAAGGGTAGTTTTCTCGAGTGTGAGGCCAATTTCTTCAGCAACCACTGTGCCGCCAGTCAAAATTGCAATGTCTTCCAACATAGCTTTACGACGATCACCAAATCCTGGTGCTTTAACAGCACAAGTCTTGATAATGCCGCGAATATTGTTCACAACCAAGGTTGCTAGGGCTTCACCTTCAACATCTTCTGCAATGATTAACAACGGACGACCAGACTTTGCCACTTGCTCCAATAGAGGAAGCAAGTCACGAATGTTTGCAATCTTCTTATCAAACAAAAGAATATATGGGCTTTCCAATACAGCAACTTGTTTTTCTGGTTGATTGATAAAGTAAGGTGAGAGGTATCCACGATCAAACTGCATACCTTCAACTACTTCAAGTTCGTCTTCCAGAGACTTACCATCTTCAACAGTGATAACGCCTTCTTTGCCTACTTTTTCCATTGCCTTTGCAATATGCTGACCAATACTATGGTCACTATTTGCTGAGATAGATCCTATTTGAGCAATTTCTTTAGTCGTAGTGCATGGCTTGCTAATTTTTGCAAGCTCTCCAACTGCAGCTGTTACCGCTTTATCAATACCGCGCTTAAGGTCCATTGGGTTATGGCCTGCAACAACATACTTCATACCTTCGCGAACAATTGATTGCGCTAATACTGTGGCAGTAGTAGTACCGTCACCAGCGATATCAGCTGTCTTAGAAGCAACTTCCTTGACCATCTGCGCGCCCATGTTCTGCAGCTTATCTTTCAGTTCGATATCTTTTGCTACGGTTACACCATCCTTAGTAACAGTGGGACCGCCAAATGAACGCTCGATCACTACGTTGCGACCCTTAGGCCCCAACGTAGTTTTAACTGCGTTAGCAAGAATATTCACACCTTCGACCATCTTGGTACGGGCGTTATCTCCAAATACAACGTCTTTTGCTGCCATGATTAAATTCCTCTCTTAGATAGTGAAATTACTTCTGTACAACAGCCATGATGTCGTCTTCACGCATCACAATGAGCTCTTCGTTGTCAACTTTTACTGTCTGACCTGCATATTTGCCAAATAAAACGCGATCGCCGACTTTGACGTCAGGTGCGTTTAATTTGCCGCTTTCATCGCGCTTACCTGGACCTACAGCCAAAACTTCGCCCTGGTCAGGTTTTTCTGCGGCGGCATCAGGAATGATGATTCCGGAAGCGGTTTTTGATTCTTGATCTAAACGCTTGATGATGACGCGATCATGTAAGGGGCGCAAATTCATCTCTTCTCCTATGTTGGTAAGTGTTAACTATTAAAATAAACTATATAAATCAATGCTTTAAAAATCTCATTACACACAAATTAAGGAAAATTTAAAGTTAAAGTTAAATCACCTTTTAGCACTCGCGTGTAGGGAGTGCTGATTATATAGGTCTGAATGCACAGATTTCAAGGGAAGATCGCCATAAATTATTCGAGAACTGAACCCTTATTTATCCTGGAGACCGGTTGGTAGGAGTATTCCTACAGATAAATCAGCCCCAAGCCCTTACCGCTCCAATCCATCCTGCCTAGACTGGATAGTCACCGATTGGAGAATGCTGATGAGCCCGCAATCCCGGCTGTACACGTTTGTAAAGGCATGGAAGAACCAAACCCCTTCCAAGAAGTACGAGACGCCTGTGGCAACCCCTGGCTTGGTCTAAGTGACTAAGCTCTCAAAGAACACCAATCCTGGTCCAAAAGACAAGCGATTAGTCATGAACCCATTTTTAACTGTAAGGGAACAAAACTGACAGGATCATTATTTGGACCTCTGCGCGCTGCCTCTGATATGCAATTACTACATCTTTTTATGGAGGGCCTAGACACTATTACCTACTGGCATCGGAGTGGGCGACTGATTCCTAGTATTTTGTCTATGCCAAGTCATGCTATTGCTTCAAGTGGCTATGTAGATGCAATGAGTGAGCTCACTCTCAACTCTCGTCTACCAGTTGGCAAGGAAATCAACATACTCACCAACTCAAATTTACGCCAGCAATATTGGATAGTTCAGGATTTAGAAAAAGCTTCCACACTGATCGCAGACCATTCCTACGAAGGACTCATGATGTCGCCCGTAAGTCGCCATTGAGGCATCTGTTTGTGACAACGCTAATTCTGCCCTAGAGTTTATCCATCAACAAAATTTTGATCTTCTCCTAACAGACCAATCCATTTCAGGCAGGCTCGGCTCAGATCTTGCCAGGCACATCCGCAATTAAGGCAATCAGGCCCTCATCATTATTGGGATTACAGCAGATATTTATGCACTAGACTCACGTCATCAATTTTTGTCAGTGGGAATGAACGGCGTCCTCATTAAACCTTTAAGTCTGATGACTCTGGAAAACGAACTATCGCGATATTTTAGAGGCGAAGAATCGGATATTAAGGGTCAAAAAGAAGGGTGCATGACGAGATTCTTGCCACTCTTAGAAATAAAGACTTCGATCAAACAAGTTTTAGGAGCCTAGCTCATAAAGTCAAAGGTGGTGCACAGCTATTAAGTGCTACAAAGCGTATCCAGAACTGCGAAACACTGGAACAAAATGGCATCCTAGAAGAGCAAGTTTACGCCTTGAAGCAATTAATAGAAGGGCCGATTCTTCTCATTGAAGAATACCGTTCACGCTATTCAAAGATCTAGATATTCCATTTAAGCGCGGTAGGTTTATCTTATAGAGGATGGGCCCTTATTTTTTCGTTTACGACTATTTCTGATTAGTTTTTTATGGCTGGCTAGCTCTGTGGCCGCAGCCGATCGATCTATACCCCTTTAGATTCCTCAGACCGTCGTCAATAGTCTAGATCGCAATCAGATCCCCCTTGATTCGGTGAGCATTTCTATCTCAGAAATTGAGTCTAGGCGCCCCGGCAAACATACCGCCAGAAAAGTATTGGATTGGCGCGCCAACGGTCTTATGAATCCTGCTTCAACAATGCAGCTACTAACAACGCTGACGGGTTTAGATATTCTTGATCCGCAATATCGATGGCGTACTAACATTTATACCGATGTCGTAATTCGACAAGGGGTATTGAAAGATAATCTCTTTTTACAAGAAGCGGGGGATCCACAATTAGCTCCTGAAGAGCCAGCCAAGATGATGAAAGAGCTGCAAAATCTTGGCATTCAGACAATTGATGGAAATTTATTTTTTGATCGAAGCGCTTATGCGGATAGTGTTATGGAGCATAACACTATTGACGGTAAATCCTTACGTGCTTACAACGTTCCACCTGCTCCATTACGTTATGCATTTAGAACGCTTTCATTTCAATTAAGTAAATCTCGCACTGCTGACTTTATAGATATTACTTATACGCCAGCACTTTCGAAATTAAAAGTTGCTAACCAAATGTAATTGGTAGATCGTGTATGCGATAACTGAAAAAGTAATATTCGCTTTAATCTCGATCCCGAAGGGATCGGTACTACTAATCAAGCCTTAATCGCTCAATTTTCTGGAGCATTTCCAATGCTCATGCAGGGGTGTTAATTACAACGTGGTTGCATTAGATGTCAACACTTTTCTAACTCAGAGCTGTGCGGCTGCATGGGGGTTTGGCAGGCGGTACTTGGACACAGCCTCCAGTTGGCAAAAATGGTAACGTACTGCTGGCAGCAGCGCGACTATCCCTTCAGTTTGAAGTGAAGGGATTACACTAGCTGATGGTGTTTTCGAGATTAACAAATATTCTAATAGTGTCATGACCCGCCAACTTCTACTAACTTTGGCATTAGAAAAAATGGGTAAACCTGCGACCACTGCTAATGATGACCTTGTTGCGCAAAGTTGGCTTAGACAGAATGGCTTGGATTTTCAGGGAATTGTGATTGAAAACGGTTCAGACCTCTCTCGTAATGAGGCAATCATCTGCAAACCAGATGAATCAACTCTTAATAGCTGCTCGTGATTTACCAGTAGGCGATCTTTTTTATAGCAGCCTATCAATTGCCGGTACTGATGGCACCATGCGTAATCGTCTAATGAGTCAACTGCGGACGTTTTTACACCTCAAGAAGAAACCAGAAGCCAGAATCAAAACCGGCCCTCTCATTGATGAGAGGGCAATCTCAGGTTATGTCTTGAGTAAATCTGGAAAAATATATTCGGTTACTTCATTCATCAACCACCCAAATGTCTGGAAAGGATTAGAGGCTCACGATCACTGACTATCGTGGCTATTCGAAGATAGTTCAGAACCAAAACATGCACGCTGAAGACGGTCTCTAACACCGTCCCATTCTTCACCGACCGGCGGTTGCGGAAACAAAATTAAATCCCACCCCTGCTGATCTAGATCACGCAGAGAGCGATAAAGCCGGCTTGCGAATGTCACCGGATTTCTAGATAGAACCACTTCTTCTGCATCAATTGAGGGGTGATCCTCCAATCCTAAGGAGGATTCAGAATCCCAAACCACCACTGCAACTCGAGACTTTGTATCTGGATATTCACTCAAAGCGTCTAGAACACGTCCAGGAGCATACAAGCACAAAGGGGTGGTTGGCGCGTAATGGGCTTTGAGACTACCAGATACCCTTAGGGGTATCTGATGATGTTTGATTGTCCACTCCAATGCTCTTGATGTCTCCAGGCAGGTATACCTTCACACCAGTTTTAGACAAAATTTCCCCAGGAGTTCTTGCACCAGGTCTAAGAAGAGCTGCTTTGTCACCCGAAGATAAATCAATAATCGTGGACTCAATACCTACTTCACAATCACCGCCATCCAAGACCATCAAATCCAACATCCCCTCAAATTCATGACGAACGTCTGCAGCGCTTGTTGGCGACGCTTTTCCAAAGCGATTAGCTGATGGCGCTACTATGCCTCCTTTAAATTTTCTCAACAATTCTTGGGTAATCGGATGGGCTGGCGCACGAATTGCCACTGTATTCTGCCCACCAGTTAATTCATTTAAAACACTTTGATCTTTTTTCAAAACTAGTGTTAAAGGACCCGGCCAGAATGTATTAACTAGTTTAATCGTATCTTCTGACAAATCGCTTACCCAAGGTGCCAATAATGCAACCCAATCAATTTGTGACTGATCAAATTTATCTGGTGCAGCTAAGTGAACAATAAAAGGATGACGCAAAGGACGTCCCTTCGCACTAAAAATTTTCTTGATGGCCTCAGGATTTTTAGCATCAGCTCCCAAACCGTAAACGGTCTCAGTAGGAAATGTAACCAATCCACCATCACGCAGAGTTTGCACTACCTCATTGATTCCTACTGATGACTGCAGTGGCTTACTGTCGCTAGACATCCCTAGGGCTCAATTCCTAATTCGGCAGCAACAGCAGTACAGTTTTGGCGAGCCTCATTGAGAGCTTCACCCAAGCAATTGATATGGCCCATTTTTCTACCAATGCGTGGCTCTGATTTGCCATATAGATGCAACTTTGCATCTGGGTGAGCAAGCACCTTATTCCAAGCAGGCTCGCGAGCCTTATCTTCGCTACCCTCAAACCAAAGATCGCCCAATAAGTTCAGCATGGAAACAGGTGTAAGCAAGCGAGTATCCCCCAAAGGTAATCTTGCCATCGCTCTTACTTGCTGCTCAAACTGACTACTCACACAAGCATCCATGGTGTAGTGACCCGAATTATGCGGACGAGGCGCAATCTCATTGGCAACAATGTCCCCATTCTTGAGAACAAAGAACTCGACACAAAGCACTCCAACATAATGAATCTTACGAATGAGCGCCTTCGCTGCATCAATAATTTTCTTCTCTTGAGCAGGCTTTAGTGATGGGGCTGGCACAGTGGAGGTATGCAATATGCCATCACGATGAAGATTTTGAGAAACTGGGTAGGCTACTACTGCATCATCATAGCCACGCACAACTAGCGCTGATACTTCAAAATCTAATTCCATGCGCTTTTCAAGCACACAAGGCACGCACCCCAATTCATTCCAGGCAAGCGAAAGATCATCTTTACTGTAAACCGTTGCTTGACCCTTGCCGTCATAACCCATGCGAGCAGTCTTTAATATTCCAGGAAAAAGATCGGCTGGAGTTTGAGTAATATCAGCCTCATGCTCAATCACAAAATTGGGAGCTGGTCCAATATTGGTTTCCGATTTCCACGTAGCCAAGAAATTTTTCTCGGCAATACGGTTTTGCGCCAACGAAACACAACTGCTTCGCGGCGCTACAAACACCCCCAAAGACTCCAGCTCATCCAAGGCCTGAGCCGGAACATTTTCAAATTCAGTGCTGACGGATGAACATAAAGTAGCCATTTCTTTAAGGGCTGCACTATCTGTGTACTCAGCTTGAATAAATTTTTCAGCAATTGAGCCAGCAGGGCTATCCGAACCAGGATCCAATACGCAAACTTTGTAACCCATAACTTGAGCAGCTTGAGTAAACATCCGCCCCAATTGACCACCACCCAAAATTCCTAAATATGAACCCGGCAAAATGGGTTCTAAAAAGTCTGCCATCTAACTAGTATCCTGGCAAATTCATTGAACGCGCAGTATCAGACTGATTTGCTCGGAAATCATCTAGGCGCTTAGCCAAATCTACATCATGCAAGGCTAGACCTGCAATCACATGCAAGGCAGCGTTTGCCGCTCCAGCCTCGCCGATAGCGAATGTAGCCACTGGAATGCCTTTAGGCATCTGCACAATCGAATAGAGAGAATCTGCACCGCGCAAATATTTGCTTGCAACTGGCACACCATAAACCGGAACGGTGGTTTTTGAAGCAAGCATCCCGGGTAAATGTGCTGCGCCACCGGCGCCAGCAATAATGGCTTGCAGACCATTGGTCTTTGCTTGTTCTGCATACTGAAACATATCGTCTGGCATACGATGGGCAGAGAGGACTTTTGCTTCATGAGCAATACCAAATTGCTCGAGCATTTGAGCAGCGTGCTGCATAGTGTCCCAATCTGAATTGGAACCCATCACTATTCCGACAATTGGCTTCTGACTCATTGACCTCTCCAAGTACCCAAAACATTGACTATGCATTCTCCAAGGAATCTATGATCCCCCGAGAGATGAGCCCTTTCGTTATGCCTTCTCGGTTAAACGCGTGAGCGCTTCACGATACTTTTCGGCAGTTTTTTTAATAACATCAGCCGGTAGTTGCGGTGCGGGGGCAGTTTTAGGCCATAGTTTGCCATCCATCATCACTGTTTCAAGCCAATCACGCACAAACTGCTTATCGTAAGATGGTGGATTAGAACCTACATAATAAGTTTCGGCAGGCCAGAAACGTGAAGAATCTGCAGTGAGGATCTCATCCATCAATACCAGCTGACCATCAGCGTCTAGACCAAACTCAAACTTGGTATCCGCAATAATGATCCCGCGGGTAGCGGCATACTCGGAGGCTTCTTTATATAAACGAATACTCACTGCACGAATTTGATTGGCTAACTTTTCACCAATGATTTCAATCACTTTTTCAAATGAGATATTTTCGTCATGCCGACCAAATTCAGCTTTAGCAGCTGGGGTCAATATGGGTTCGGGTAATTTTTGTGCATTCTCCAAACCTGCTGGCAAAGTGATACCACATACCTTACCAGTCTCCTGGTAATCCTTCCAACCACTTCCAGCCAGATAGCCACGCACTACTGCCTCTACTAAAATTGGCTTTAAACGCTTTGCCACCACTGCACGACCTTTAACCTGCTCTACTTCATCTGAAGCAACTACCGTAGCAGGGTCAATACCAGTTAAATGATTCGGAATCACTGAAGCTAATTTTGCAAACCAAAAATTAGCCATTTGGTTCAGGACCATACCTTTTTCTGGAATCGGTTCACCCATCACGACATCGCATGCAGAAAGACGATCGGTTGTAACCATCAACAACTTATCGTCACCTAATGCATATACGTCGCGAACTTTTCCTTTGGACAACAAAGATAGCGACTTTATCGAGGTTGCATACAAAGCAGGCATATCTAAATCACTTCACAATTTGAGTTAATTTACCGCTCTTGTAAAGCTCCGCCATTTTCCCAAGAGAAATGGGTTTAATTTTGGAAGCCTGACCAGCTGAACCAAAGGCCTGGAAGCGGGCAATACAGACTTTTTTAGCAGCCTCACGAGCTGGTTTTAAATAGTCACGTGGATCAAACTTACTGGGATGCTCAATAAAGTAACGACGAATTGCTCCAGTCATCGCCAATCGAATGTCGGTATCGATATTGATTTTGCGTACACCATTTTTAATGCCCTCTTGAATTTCTTCAACTGGAACACCGTAGGTTTCTTTCATATCACCACCAAATTCGCGAATCTCAGCGAGTAATTCTTGAGGAACGCTTGACGACCCATGCATTACCAAATGCGTATTCGGAATCCGCACATGAATCTCTTTGATGCGATCGATTGCCAAAATGTCGCCAGTAGGTTTTTTACTAAACTTATAGGCGCCATGGCTAGTTCCAATTGCAATTGCCAGTGCATCGCACTGAGTCGCCTGTACAAAATCAGCTGCCTGCTCAACATCAGTCAGTAACTGTTCGCGCGTCATCTTGCCATCAGCACCATGACCATCCTCTTTATCGCCTTGCATGGTTTCCAGAGAACCCAATACGCCCAGCTCAGCTTCAACCGTTACGCCAATCGAATGAGAGAACTTCACCACTTCTTTAGAGACATCTACGTTGTACTCATAGCTAGCAACGGATTTACCATCGGCCTCTAGCGAGCCATCCATCATCACACTTGTAAAGCTACTCTTAATAGCGGCCATACAAACAGCTGGACTTTGGCCATGGTCTTGATGCATTACTACCGGAATATGAGGATACGCCTCAACTGCAGCAGAAATGAGGTGGCGTAAAAATGCTTCACCGGCATATTTTCGAGCACCAGCAGACGCTTGCATAATGACTGGAGAGTCAGCTTCATTAGCTGCTTCCATGATTGCCGTTACTTGCTCTAAATTATTCACGTTAAATGCTGGTAGGCCGTAACCATTTTCAGCAGCATGATCCAAGAGTTGTCTTAAAGATACTAAAGCCATGATGTTCTCTTAATAAATGGTAATTGGAATGTATGTAAATCAGTTCTCAATATGCGAATTACTTCACATGAATAATTTTGAGAGTATTGGTTCCACCAGGCTCACCCATTGGCTCGCCAGAAGTCAAAACGACTGCATCACCTTTGTTAACGGCGCCGATTTTCTTCAAGCACGTTTCAACCTCTTGTAAAGCTGTGTCACGATCTTTGGTGTAATCCAAGCCTATCGGGGTGACATTGCGATAAGCACTTAAAGCACGCTGAGTAGCAATCTTTGAGGTTAATGCAAAAATCGGCACATGAATATTGTGACGACTCATCCATATCGCAGTTGAACCTGAGTCTGTCAAAGCAGCAATGGCATTAGCGTTTAAGTGGTGCGCTGTAAACAGAGCGCCCAAAGCAATCGTTTGATCAATGCGGGTAAAGGTCTGATCTAAAAAGTCGGTATCAAGCTTTACACGATCCGACTTCTCAGCTTCAACACAAATTTCAGCCATCGCTTTGATAGTCTGTACAGGATACATACCTGCTGCAGATTCAGCAGATAGCATGACTGCGTCAGTGCCATCCAATACTGCATTGGCAACGTCACTAACTTCTGCACGTGTTGGCACTGGAGCACTAATCATAGACTCCATCATTTGGGTAGCAGTTATCGTAAATTTATCCGCCTCACGCGCCCACGCAATCATGCGTTTTTGTAGCGCAGGTACTGCGGCGTTACCAACCTCAATAGCGAGATCGCCACGAGCAACCATAATTCCATCACTTTCCACAATAATACTTTTGAGAGCATCGGGCTCAATCGCTTCTGCACGCTCTACTTTGGCGACAGTCCTGACTTTACCAACACCATACTTTGCACTAGCTGCATCAGCCAATTTACGGGCATAGGCCATATCAGCGCCAGCTTTCGGAAAGCTGATGGCCAAAAAATCCACTCCCATCGCAATCGCCGCATCTAAATCGGCAATGTCCTTCTCTGTAAGCGCTGGAGCTGTTAGACCACCTCCTGCACGATTGATACCTTTATTATTGGAGAGTGGTCCGCCCTGTTCAACCAGAGTAAAAATTTCTCCGCCTTTGACGCTTTGAACACGCAACACAACCAAACCATCATTTAACAGGAGACGATCGCCGGATTTCACATCATTTGGCAACTCTTTGTAATCCAGACCTACTCGGTCTTGATTGCCTAACTCACAAGCAATATCAAGAGTAAATTTTTCACCTTCCTTGAGAAGGACTTTGCTGTTTTCAAATTTACCGACACGAATTTTAGGGCCTTGTAGGTCAGCCATGATGCCAACTTCTTTACCCACGTCCGCAGAAATTGAGCGCACCAAATCATGGCGCGCCTTGTGGTCAACAACAGTTCCATGAGAAAAATTCATTCTCACAACATCCACACCAGCGCGAATCATGTCCCGCAAGACTTCAGGTTTTTCAGAAGCAGGCCCGAGGGTCGCAATGATCTTTGTTGCTCTTATCATAATTAGTCTTTCGCTCTTTCAGCAAGCACCGCAAAGGCCGGTAGGGTTTTGCCCTCTAGGAATTCCAAGAAAGCGCCACCGCCAGTAGAAATATAATCTACTTGATTTTCAATACCGTACTTAGCAATAGCCGCCAAAGTATCACCGCCTCCTGCAATTGAGAACGCAGGAGAGTGTGCAATAGCCGCAGCCAACATCTTTGTACCACCACCAAACTGATCGATCTCAAATACACCTAGTGGTCCATTCCAAACAATTGTGCCAGCATGAGCCAGCATGATGGATAAACGCGCTGCAGTCTTTGGACCAATATCTAAAATCATGTCATCATCAGCAACTTGATCTGAAGGAACGCGGTTTGCACGAGCCAGCGGGGAAAGCTCATTTGCAACAACTACATCCTCTGGAATCGGAACATGAGCGCCACGCTTTTCCATGATCTCCATAATTTCTTTGGCTTCATTTACTAAGTCTGGTTCAGCTAAGGATTTACCGATTGGCAAGCCTTTTGCCAACATAAAGGTATTAGCGATTCCACCGCCAACGATGAGCTCATCTACTTTTTCAGATAAAGCTTTCAAGATCGTGAGCTTCGATGAAACTTTAGAGCCAGCTACGATTGCAACCAATGGACGCTTAGGGCTTGCTAATGCACGACTGAGCGCATCTAACTCAGCAGCCATTACAGGGCCCGCGCAAGCTATTGGAGCAAATTTTGCCACTCCGTGGGTAGTAGCCTCAGCACGATGCGCAGTTCCAAAAGCATCATTGACGTATATGTCACAAAGTGCAGCGATCTTTTGCGCCAACTCATCGTTATTCTTTTTTTCACCAACATTTAAGCGACAGTTTTCCAGTAAAACTAATTCGCCTGGATTGACTTCAACCCCACCATTGATCCAATTACTAATTAAGGGAACCTTGCGATTCAACAAACTAGCAATGCGATCAGCTACCGGCGCTAGGCTATCTTCAGGCTTAAACTCACCTTCCGTTGGACGACCTAAATGCGAGGTCACCATCACAGCGGCTCCCGCGTCTAAACACATCTGCACTGCTAGCATTGACGCCCTAATTCGAGTGTCCTCAGTGATATTGCCGGCTTCGTCTTGAGGAACATTTAGGTCTGCGCGGATTAATACCCGCTTTCCCTTTAATTGACCTGAGTTGGCTAATTCGCTTAAACGCTTAACTTTGAACAAGGATTCCGGCATGGGCTTGGATAAATAGTAGGGTTTATAGGGAATGTTCCATTCTAAAGGCTTAGGCTCTCGACTAACCCAAAGGATCCGAGCCGACAGACTAGCCTACCTGCTCTACAATAAGCAATTAAATGCATTCAGGGCCTAAAGACTTAAATCTACTGGCCAGTTGCCTTGCTTAAAGCGTTTTTACAGATACTTAACAGACACAACAGGTAAAGAAAATGTCCATGTCCGACCGCGATGGCTTTATTTGGACTGATGGGAAGCTAATTCCTTGGCGCGAAGCCAATGTTCACGTGTTAACACACAGTCTACACTATGGCATGAGTGTATTTGAAGGCATTCGTACCTATAAAACCCCTCAGGGAACTGCTATTTTCCGCCTTCCAGAGCATGTAAAACGCCTTTTTAATGGCACTAAGATTTTCCAAATGAACATGCCTTTCAGCCCAGAAGAGATCTCCAAGGGCATCATTGACGTAGTAAACAGCAACAAGCTTGAAGCTTGCTATATCCGCCCTATTATTTTTATTGGCTCCCAAAAACTCGGAATCTCCCCTAAAGGCAACAGCATCCACACATCGATCGCAGCCTGGGAATGGGGTGCCTATTTCGGTGAAGACGGCATCAATAAAGGTATTCGAGTAAAAACCTCCTCATTTACCCGCCATTTTGTGAACTCCTCACTCGTTCGGGCCAAAGCCTCCGGCTATTACATCAACTCTATTTTGGCCAATCAGGAAGTCACAGCCAATGGATATGATGAAGCATTACTACTCGATACCGAGGGCTACGTCTCTGAAGGTGCTGGCGAAAATCTTTTCATGGCTCGCAACGGTATTGTTTACACACCGGATCTAGCTTCATGCTTAGATGGCATTACGCGTGATTCTGTCATCCAGATTGCCAAAGACCTTGGTTACGAAGTTCGTGAAAAGCGCTTAACTCGTGATGAAGTTTATTCAGCTGATGAAGCATTCTTTACAGGCACTGCGGCTGAAGTAACACCAATTCGCGCATTAGATGATCGCTCTATTGGTGACGGTAAGCGCGGCCCAATCACTGAAAAAATTCAAAAAACGTATTTTGATGCAGTTGACGGTAAAAATGATAAATACAAATCTTGGCTCACTTACGTGAAATAATTTCAGTAATTAGGAAACAGCATATGACTCAAGCTCAAGTTGTTATGGTGGACGGTAAAGATTTACCCTTACATTGCCCCACTAATAACACTCCCGCCTGGAACTCGCATCCACGCGTGTTTCTCGACATTACTAAAACCGGCGAAGCTAAGTGTCCCTATTGTGGCGCAGAGTACAAACTCATGCCCGGCACTGAGCCACACGGTCACTCAATCTGGTCAGCACCCCATCACTAATGGGTGCTGACTCGGGCTGCATTACATGCACGGTATTCTGATCATCGCCCCCAATTGGATTGGGGATGCTGTGATGACTCAGCCCTTACTTGCCACCCTCAAAGTTCAGTATCCAAAAGCGAATATTGATGTACTTGCTAGCCCTTGGGTAGCTCCCATCTACCGCGCTTGTAGTGAAGTACACCAAGTTATTGAAGCACCACTTGAACACAAGCAATTGCAATGGGGCTTACGCAAGCAGCTAGCTAAAAAAATTTCAGCAAAAAAATATCAAGTTTGCTTTGTACTTCCTAATAGTGTGAAGTCGGCCTTAATTCCTTGGCTCGCCAACATTCCATTGCGGGTAGGTTATCGCGGTGAGCTACGCTATGGTCTGATTAACTTGTCTCTGGATAATCCAAATAAAATAGATCGTCCACCCATGGTCGAGCGCTACCTTGCATTGAGTCAGCCTCTAATAGAGGAACAAGCATTTTCAGGAGCTGAAAAACTTACACCAAACTTGAATGTTTTGAGCGAAGCAAGCCATTCTGTTAAGAGTAAACTATCAGACGCCAACATTACTTCTGGTGACATTTATGTCATATGCCCAGGCGCTGAATATGGCCCAACTAAACGTTGGCCAAGCGCTCATTTTGGGCAATTGGCTCAAATGTTGATGGCGAGTACTCCAAGCAACCAGCTGATCCTTTTGGGCGGCAAAGGAGATCAAGCTCTTACTCAAGAAATCCTTCTGGATACTAAACAGTATAAACGCATCCACAATTGGTGTGGCAATACCTCACTCGATGAAGCGATAGCCCTAATCGGCATGAGTAAGGCCGTAATTAGTAATGACTCGGGTTTGATGCATATTGCAGCGGCATTAAAAACTCCTCAAATTTCTATTTTTGGTTCCAGTGATCCAGCTCACACACCACCACTATCAAATAAAGCTAAAGTCATATGGCTGCAACTGCCTTGCAGCCCATGTCATAAAAAAGAATGTCCATTGGGTCACCTTAAATGCTTGAATGACATATTGCCTGAACAAGTATTCGCTACACTGAACACATTGCAGTCCTAACCTAGGAACATTAAGCTATACCTAAACTCGCTAGACTCTTTCAAAAGGCGGATGATGTAGTTGATGCATGGTGCGATACTTTACGTCATCGCGATGTACAAAGCGCCTTAGATATTTGGCTTGATGACGATTCCATTACCTGCGTTCTTCCAGAAGGGCGCCGGCACCGCCTTACAGGTCATGCTGAAATACGCGAAGGCCTACTCTACAAAGGCTACTCTCAAAATAGTCCTTATTTCTAGAGCCAATTGCCTGCATAAGTCACTCCGTATTGGGTGCGGCCGTCTATGACACTACTGAAGCTGCTCATCTTAGAGCCGATCAGATAGAAGCAGAATTTTTTCTGAACATCACGCTCTTGCTTCTGCAAGATAGGCAAGGTTGGCGGATTGCACATCTCCATGCTAGCCACTCTACTGAAGAAACTTTCGACGCTCCATCTGCACCTCACGGTCTTCATGAATCATCATGGATAATCAAGTGTTGCAGTCACTGATGAAGTGGCCTAATGTGCCTGATTGTTTTGGCTGGCTTGCGTTAGATCGGCGTGGTCAATGGCGCATGCGTGTTGAGTTTGCCCAACTAAATCAACTTACCGGATAAGCAATAAAAAATGTCGCTCTTAATGAGTTCATTAGTCGTAACTATGCATGTGATGAACATGGTAGATATTTTTTCAAAATGGCCCGCAGCGCGTTTTTATTACCTTAGATGCCACCCCCTGGATTGCACGCATCATTCCAAATAAGAAAGGCCAAAGTCTGGTAACCCAATGCAACCAAATAATCAATTCAAGTGCGACTGTAAGCGATGAAAACGGCAATCTTTACATTGTTGGAACAGTAAACCATACCTTGTATAATAGAGTCAGTAAAGATCGAATTGAAGTTCAAGAACTTTCATCAGTTGCTATGCTGCATGATCATGATCTGGATCAGTTTTCTGAGCTAGCTCAGCTACGCGAAGAAGCCTGTAGTTTTGGTGGCATCTGGAGTTGGCAAGGGGCTCCATTGTCTTAGATCCCATTCACTCCGAAGAATTAAGTTCTCGCTTTCACTGTATAGCTAAACCACAACCTTAGCCTGGAGCTTGCTTACCCTGCTCCTTAAGCTCATCTTGATATTAACGTTGCATTTCTCGCAAATGGGCGTCGATACTCGAACCTTGATAAAAATCTGCCACACCGGCTGCACGAGCAATTCGTAACTGCTCTATAGCCGAAGGCCAAGCACCCTCTAATGCATATTTTTCACCTAGCACGTAATGGCGCATTGGTACATTATTAGCTTGATCATATGACTTAGAAAGCAATGACCACCAAACAATTTCATTCGGCTGAGACCTAATACGCGCCTTTAACCAGGTGCTTGCCTCATTGGTACGGCCACGCTTGAGTTCAGCATTAATCATCGCAGCTCCAGCAGCTTAAGACTGGGGGTGGGCGCGCAAAGTGGCTTGAGCAATTTGCAATGCTGCTTCACCCTTACCCTTGGCGAGATTGCGTGCCTGCTGTAATTCAGTCTCTGCAAGCGCAATTTTTCCTTGCCGTTGAGCAACTAACGCTAACCCATCAAAACCTTCAAGTTGCTTACTCAAACTATCGAACGTATTTTTTAAATCTTAACAGGTGGGTACGAACGTAGGCTGGAACACCTTTATCCATAATTCCCGTTGCTTTTTGCAGGCGCTGGAAAAAGCCTGGCGCACCATTTACGTCATATCCGCTAGCATCAAGAATCTGAAAACCAATACGATCTGCCTCTTGTTCAGCACCCCTTGAATAGGAGAGCTGGTTATTTATAGTGACTGCCTGTTCACCCTGCGTCAAGCCACCTGCAGCCTGTGGGTTGTGAGACATAGCCAAGGCACCAAGCATCATGCCAGCGATAGCAATAATCATCATATTAGTAGTTTGCTTATCCATCTGCCGTGCTAAGTGACGCTGCAATATATGGGCTGTTTCATGCCCCATGACTGAAGCTACTTCAGATTCTGTGTCTGCGCTCACAATGAAACCCATATAAAAACCAATAAATCCACCAGGCAATGCAAACGCATTAATACTGCTATCTTTCACAGCAAACACTTCAAAGTTATAGGCACCGCTTCCCTGCTCATTAGCACCACCCAACTGTAGCTTGCGAACAGCCTGCAATAAACGACGCTCCATATAATTCAGAAAATCATAAATTGGTAAGTCATTCGAATAATCAGGGTCTGAGCGAAGTTGACGCATGATCATTTCGCCGTACTTACACTCATCTACCCGACTTAATGCATCACCACCTGGGTCACCCATATCAGGTAGAATAATAGTGGGCTGACTTTGTAATGAATTAGGAGTAGAGACGCATGAGCAGGTCACGCAGCAGGCGACTGCACTGCTCTACTGATATTAATGGCGGCCAGAATTGCCATCCACAGAAACCTCGCCGGCAGGAGCTGCATAGACCGGAAATCCAGAATAAGCCAATCCCAGCTTTAGCTGGATAGCTAAAGCACGACTCCAAAAAGAGGTTTGAATAGCTGACATTTTATAGTGTGCAACTGCACAAATATATAAGCACCATGTAAAAATAGAGTTGTCAAGCCTTAACTTTGATTCATAGGCATACTAAGTTTTTTATTGTGCCCATAGAAACTAATTTAGTTAACTTCAACCTATTGAGCGTTTGCATAATATTGTTTATACGCAAATTTAACGTTTATACAATATATAATACTGAAGCTGTAAAAGCTTCTAATGGTATTCGCCCAATAGGGCTTGATAACAGGCGCAATTATAGGCTAGATTGATATGAACTTTGACAGGCAAATAAACCAATACTTGATTGGTTTATTTGCCTGTCATCAACACTTTATTTGTTAATTCTGCACTCGGATGACAACAATTGCGAAATTAAATCGGTTGCCGTAGACCTGCATGACCAACCACCAGCCCATGTTGAACCCTCAGGTTTTGATAAGTCCAACGGCTTTGGCACATTTGCATCGGGTTCATTTGTCGGAACTAGATGTAATGTATTTTTCCCTTCAGGCGCAACGCTAACTTGACAATCGATCGCGATCACACCGGATGGTGTGATTTCAATCAGCTTCACACTGCGGGTGGGAGTGAAGGCAAACGATCCACTAGTTGCGTCATCCATTGTCACTGTTCCGTGACTAGCAAATACTTCGGTTACCAGCAAGCTTTGCGCTGGAAGATAAATTCATACCCTCAACCCGACTGCTGGCAAATATAATCTTGATATTGTGGAACTGCTACAGCTGCCAATATGCCAATGATGGCCACAACTACCATCACTTCTATCAACGTAAATCCTGACTCTTTATCGATTGTACAATTCTTAGGATTTTTACTTTGTATCTGCATGTCCTTTGCTCCTGAAGTGAAATACTTCATCATCCAATTTAACTTACATCGCTCACACGCGCGAGCGAATAACAAAAAAGCCGGCTTTTCTGATTAAGTTGTAATCAAATTAGTGCGCTTCTTTACTAGCATTTTTCTTCTTGAAATAAGTGCCGACCAAAATCACAATGGCTATACCAATAACCTCAAAGGCAAGCTTTGCATCTCCTAGCGCAGCGTGAATGCTGTCTTTGATAGCAGAATCATCCGCCAACATACCGCCAGCTAATAGGCCTAGCAAACCAGCACCTAAGGTAATCATGATTGGGAAGCGCTCCATTACTTTTAATAACATTGCGCTACCAAACATAATCAGCGGAATAGACATTCCCAAACCAATAATCAATAGAAGTAAACGGGTCTCTTCCGGGCCTTTTTGCGCAGCAGCGGCAACTGCTAAAACGTTATCCAAGCTCATGACCAAATCAGCGATCAAAATAGTACGAATTGCTGCCCAAATACTGGTCTTAGCTTCCATGTGCTCTTCACCACCGCTATCAGATAATAATTGAATGCCAATATAGAGAAGCAGCAAGCCACCAACGATTTTGAGGTACGGCAAGGTCAACAAAGCAACTGCCGTAATGGTGAGCGCAACACGCAAAATAATTGCAGCCACACTACCCCAGAATATGGCTTTCTTCTGTTGCGCCGGCGGCAAATTACGTGATGCTAAAGCAATGACAACCGCATTATCGCCAGACAACAAGATATTGGCAACAATAATTGATAGTAGCGCCGCCAAAAAGGGCGCGTCCGAAAAAGCTGATAAATCCATGATGTCTTCTATGTTCTCTTTATTTTATGTTTTTAACTACCATCTAACACCAAAAAAGGATGCTGACTTAACAGCATCCTTTTCCTTGAAAAAAATTACAACATGGCTTTCAATAATGCAGCCATTTCTGATGGGTTCTTTGTGACTTTGAAGCCACACTCTTCCATCACGGCTAACTTAGCATCTGCAGTGTCAGCGCCACCAGAAATCAAAGCGCCTGCATGACCCATACGCTTACCTGGAGGCGCTGTAACACCGGCAATAAAACCAACAACCGGCTTTTTCATATTGTCTTTGCACCAACGGGCAGCTTCCGCTTCATCAGGACCGCCGATTTCACCGATCATAATCACAGCATCAGTGTCTGGATCTTCATTGAACATTCTCATAATATCGATGTGCTTCAAACCATTAATTGGGTCGCCACCGATACCTACGGCCGTCGATTGACCTAAACCAATCGCTGTCAATTGACCAACAGCCTCATAAGTTAATGTACCGGAACGGCTAACAACGCCAATACGGCCTTTCTTATGAATATGGCCAGGCATGATGCCAATCTTGATTTCATCTGGAGTAATAATACCGGGACAGTTTGGGCCCAACAATACAGTCTTCTTACCGCCTGCAGCCTCTTTAGCATGCATCTTATTGCGCACCTCAAGCATGTCACGCACTGGAATACCTTCAGTAATACTGATTACAAAATCAAGATCAGCTTCAACCGCTTCCCAAATTGCAGCAGCAGCACCAGGAGGTGGCACATAAATCACTGAAGTGGTTGCGCCAGTTTGTTGAGCAGCCTCTTTAACAGTTGCATAAATTGGAATATTAAAAATAGACTCACCAGCTTTTTTGGGATTTACACCCACAACAAAACAATTTTTACCGTTTGCGTATTCCTGGCATTTTTCAGTATGGAACTGACCGGTCTTGCCAGTAATACCTTGTGTTATGACTTTGGTGTTTTTATTGATCAAAATAGACATATTGAAATTCCTGGATTATTTGTTTTTGGCAACAACAGCAACTACCTTAGTAGCAGCTTCAGCCATTGAATCAGCGCTAATGATTGACAAACCAGAGTCCGCAAGAATCTTCTTACCTAACTCTTCGTTTGTACCCTTCATACGTACGACCAAAGGTACTGTAAGGTGTACCGCTTTACACGCAGTCACAACACCTTCAGCGATTACGTCACAACGCATAATTCCACCAAAGATATTGACCAATATAGCTTCAACACTCTTGTTTTTCAACATGATTTTGAATGCTTCGGTTACTTTTTCTGCCGTCGCACCACCACCAACGTCTAAGAAGTTTGCTGGCTCGCCGCCAAATAACTTAATGGTATCCATAGTAGCCATCGCCAAACCAGCACCGTTTACTAGGCAGCCAATGTTGCCATCCAATGAGATGTATGCAAGATCAAATTTAGAGGCCTCGATTTCAGCAGCATCTTCTTCATCAATATCACGATAAGCAACAATTTCTGGATGACGGAACAATGCGTTAGGATCAAAATTAAACTTCGCATCCAGAGCTTTAATCTTGTCGTTACCCTCAAGAATCAATGGGTTGATTTCAACTAAAGAAGCATCGGCATCCCAGTATGTCTTGTATAAATTCTTGAATACTTCGCGAGCCATCGGAATAGAAGCTTCAGGAACCCCAATACCCTTAGCAACGATGTCACAGTCTGTATCTGTTAATCCAAGCATTGGATTAACAGATACTTTAATAATTTTTTCTGGATGAGATTCTGCAACCTCTTCGATATCCATACCACCTTCGCTTGAAGCCATGATCACATTTTTCTGTGTGCCACGATCAGTAACAATGCTAAAGTAGTATTCTTTTTTAATATCGGCACCGTCTTCTATTAAGAGACGATTTACTTTTTGACCCTCAGGCCCTGTTTGGTGAGTCTGCAGCTGCATGCCTAAAATCTCAGAAGCGTATTTTTTTACTTCGTCCATGCTCGTTGCCAATTTCACGCCGCCGCCCTTACCGCGTCCACCAGCATGAATCTGTGCCTTTACAACCCATACCGGGCCACCTAATTTTTCAGCAGCTTTCACTGCCTCTGCAACACTAAATGCAGGAATGCCATTAGGAACAGGCACATTGAATTGGCGAAGGAGTTCTTTGCCTTGGTACTCATGAATTTTCATAATTACTCCGAAACGGCATCTTTTTTAGCAAGTGATGAGGATTAGCAAAACCGATGTCGCCAGAATCTCATACTTACTCTAGAAACTGGCGAAATTTGCCCACATTGAATAAATGCGAAAGGCTTTAACGACTCCGTAAGTTTATCATGCTGCAATGCCGCGCAAACAGCGTTTTTCGATCCGTAATTGCCCTAATCCGGACGCTGACCACCAATCACCTTTGCCACAATCTCAGAGCCAAAACCCTTAGCAGCCAGAAATCGATACTGCTTAGCGCGTTCTTTTTGAACTTTGGCAATTGCGTCGTATTTCCTGGACCAAAGATCAAACGCTCTCTGAAATTCCGCCTCTTTCAAGGCGCCAAGAAGTGCGGCCGATTCCCTGGAATCCACCCCTGCCCTCTCAAGCTCATCAGAAATTTTTCTTAGACCATAGCGCTCGCTACGACGTCGCACCAAAGCCTCTGCAAAACGCTCATCCGATATAACCATCCCCGAGCCTCAAAATCGTCTAAAACCGCCTCTATCTGAGAGTTGTTCAACTCTGGGGTTTGTTCACTTTGATCGCCACCCAACTTACTCCATCTTGCCTCTGATGCCGCCAAACTTTTGCGACTATATTCGCGAAGCGATAAAAGACGCAAACCCCGAGCTTTAAGACTCGGGCTTTTTTTGACTTTGATATTGCTACTAAATTATTCAACGTGTTTATTCGACTTCTTCTTCCTCGCTCAGCACGTCAGTGACCACTGCTGAACCGACTTTAACACCTAACTTCTCACGAAGTTTGGCTTCGATATCTTGAGCAATCGCTGGGTTCTCTTTCAAGAACTCACGTACATTATCTTTACCTTGACCAATACGGTTGCCGTTATAGCTATACCAAGAGCCTGACTTTTCAACGAGATCTGCTTCGACACCCATGTCAATGATTTCACCTTCTCTGGAAATACCAGCGCCATACATGATGTCAAAGATGGCTTCGCGGAATGGAGGGGAAACTTTGTTCTTTACTACCTTCACACGAGTTTCGTTACCAACCACCGCATCACCTTTTTTGATACTACCAATACGACGAATATCTAAACGCATAGAGGCGTAGAACTTCAACGCATTACCACCGGTAGTGGTTTCTGGGGACCCGAACATAACACCAATCTTCATACGAATTTGGTTAATAAAAATCACGGTAGTATTGGTACGCTTAATCGCACCAGTCAACTTGCGCAACGCCTGACTCATTAAACGAGCTTGCAGGCCAGGCAATGAGTCCCCCATATCTCCCTCGATCTCAGCTTTTGGAACCAAGGCAGCAACTGAGTCGATGACAATTAAATCAATAGAACCTGAACGCACTAGTGCATCAGCAATCTCTAATGCTTGCTCACCAGTATCGGGTTGAGAAATTAGAAGATTATTTACATCCACACCGAGCCGTGAAGCATATTGCACATCTAAGGCGTGTTCTGCATCGATAAATGCACAAGTACCACCAAGCTTTTGCATTTCCGCAATCGCATGCAAGGTCAACGTTGTTTTGCCGGAGGATTCTGGTCCGTAGATCTCAATTACGCGACCACGCGCGAGTCCACCAACCCCAAGAGCGATATCCAACCCCAGTGAACCACTTGATACAACTTGAATATCTTGGCTGATTTCAGCATCACCCAATCTCATGATTGAGCCTTTGCCGAACTGCTTCTCAATTTGCGCCAATGCTGCTGTGAGTGCTTTTTGCTTGTCTCCGCTCATTCCTTCAAATGCTGAAGAGGCTGATTTTCTTTTGTCATCCAAGGCCATTTTTGATTCCCTTTTCGCTATGTACTGGGCTTGTTCCCGAAGTTTTATCTACTGTGCAATAACTTAGGAGTTACTGTATATAAAAACAGTATTCTTTGCAAGCGACTTTTAAACTGAATTTACGGATTTTTTACTAAGCTGAGGATGATTGGCGCTCTATCCCAGTAGAAAAAGAGAGGGAGAGCGATAGCCCAAACATCCCCAACTAGGATAAATCCTGTAATTTGAGCTCCTGGGGTCCACCCTCCAGCACGCATCCGTATCCCAGCTTCATAGGGACATTGAACCAACAATGCCTCCTAAAATAGCCCAAATGCATGATTAAGGTACCAATTACTGGCCAAAGTACCTGTTTATTGGCTGCGCCCAGCACACAGGCAAACCAACCAAACTGGAAAATTACAAAGTTCCAAAATTTAGCCATACCCAACATCCCAAGAAAAAAGCCCCTGCCGGCTAGCAATAGCCTTTATAATTTGGTGGCGAATCAGGGATTTGAACCCCGGACCTGCGGATTATGATTCCGTCGCTCTAACCAGCTGAGCTAATTCGCCGAAGGTGAGAGTTTAGCGGATTTGGTCAAAATCCTCAATGAACTCCCCTCGGATCGAATAATTGACTTCATCAAACGATCTTTATCACCAAATCAGGCAAATTATCGATGCTGCAACAGACAATATCTCCGCGTGTAACTGGCCCCACATTCTCAGGCGCTCCTGAGTAAATGATATCGCCAGGGAATAATTCATTTGCCTCTGAGAGCTTGAAGATCTGCTCTGCAACCGACCAAATCATTTGATCTAAATTTGCTTTTTGTTTTATTACGCCATTTACCGGTATCCCTGAATTGCTAAAAGGTGACTACACTCGAACGGGTCTCTACCGATCTTGATAACTGGGTGATGCGCCAGCCATTAGGCGTAGTTGCTGGTATCACGCCTTTTAACTTTACTGAGAGCGAAATCGTCCCTTTGGTGAAATGTCCTATCTGACTCACCGGAAAAATAGGGTCAATGGGCGTTGAAGAATCAAATGATTTGCCGATCTCCCAGGGCTTCTTCTGATCTCCCATAAAGCGCTGTAAATCGCGACGCGTCATCTCTAATCCCAAAGCATAGCCGTATACATAGTCAAGTACTTTCTCGACGGGGATATTTTTGCCGCCCTTATTCAGGGCGGCAACCAACTCAACCTCATCGCGATAATTTTTTGTCAATGATGGATAAGGATGGTCAACTATTTTATTTGGCGCGATAAATTAAATCGCGTCTGTTGGCTTTTGAAAAAAGAAGGGGAGCTCACGAGTCGGATCAGATCCCATCTCACGAGCATGCGCCGCATAATTGCTTCCAATACAGTAAATACGTCGTACCGGAAACTCAGATTGACTTCCGGCAATAGGAATATACGTTTGAGATACAGAAAATGGCGTACTGACTGCATTTGTACCCTTATGAGCCTGAGCTTCCACAGCAATAGCCGCCATTGAAAGTGAGGCAACCCCAAGCTTAATTGCATTACGACGACTCGACACCCCCTGTTCGCTACTAGACATTTTTAGCCCTCTTCATCAAAGCACTACTAAGAAAATTAACACATACTTAACATTAGCACCACGCAGCAACATACAAGGCAAATTATTTAATCTGAAAAACACTCATCGCCTCATCTCGACCATAAAAACCTTACATTCAATTTTCTTGACTAAAAAGAGCTTTTTAAGCACCTCATCCTTATTGTCAAAAATACTTGCCGTTTGCTCCGGATAGCGCGAAAAGGGATCACTATTGACATCAATCACCTGGCCATCAACCTAAATTTGCTTAATAGAGCGCTTATAGAATTTGTCGGACCGGATAAAAATCAAGCGCTTTACATACTTGTCCAATATCAACTTTTGCACCTGCTCATTTGTTTTGCAGTAGTAAACCAACTCCTCTTTTCCATTAATCGTGACATCACGCTCTTCATCCCACTTCGCGTATGCAACCTGGTTAATCAGAAGTGTCAAAAATAGTGTGGCAAACACCTTATAAAAGTGCATTATTTACTTTTTTTAATTGATAACTTGATCTTAGCAGTCATTTTTACTTATGCGTCTTCTCACTATCGCTTCCGGCAAGGTAATGCCATTATTTGGTAATCACCGCCCTAATTACAACTCTGTTCCTTCGGCAATTTGTAAAAAGCACGTCAGCACATTAGAAAATCCAAATTCAGTAGAAATCACTCCGCTTGGCGTTAAAGGTGATGAACAAGCCGATTTATCGGTACACGGTGGTATTGAAAAGGCCATATATATTTATCCTGCTGAGCACTACGCGTTTTGGAACGAACTTCTCACGCGAGGAACCAAGAAACCCGTTTCCTTACGACATGGGACTATTGGCGAGAATTTCACTATTGAAAACAGAGATCTTTGTGGGCGATCGCTTAGTGATTGGCGAACTAGAGTTTTCCGTTGTCAAACTCCGTGAACCTTGTTTTAAGTTCAATGCTGCGCTTGGATATAAAGGCGCCAGCAAAGCAATGTTGCAGTCCGGCTTTAGCGGCTGGTATTTACGTGTATTAAAAATGGGGGCTCTTACCGCTGACGCTAATATTTTCGTCAGCCCAGGATCAAGCGAGATCTCGATCTCACAACAAACTCACAAGCTCTTAGGCAATCGCAACTAAAAAAATTTATAGGAATAAAAAAGCCCGATCATTTTGTGATCGGGCTGTTAATTACTTGAAACTAAAGATTATCTACATCTCATTAGTCACGTGCATAGATATCCACGTCTTTGGTGTCTTTTACAAACAGTGTGCCGATTACCAATGTCATCGCAGCGATGATGATTGGATATCAGAGACGGTAGTAAATATTACCGTTTTGCGCAACCAAGGCGAAGAAGATCGTTGGCAATAAGCCGCCGAACCAACCGTTACCAATATGGTGTGGCAAGGACATTGAAGTGTAACGAATACGGGTTGGGAACATCTCAACCAACATCGCAGCGATTGGACTATAAACCTTGGTTATCCAGTACACCAAGAAACACAATACAGCAACGTAGTTAATATCAGCTGGATTCGCTTTAGCTGGAGCCAAACCTTTTGCTGAGTAACCGGTGATTTCTGTATCACCAATCTTCACTACTGCTGTACCACCAGCAAGACCAGCTATCGTGCTGTAGCTAGCAACGTTTGAAGCCATAGCTTGTTTTGCAATATCGCAAGAACTCGTGAACTTCGCAGTACCTGTTGGGTTGAACTAAAAAGTACATTCGCTCAAGTCAGCAGTAATCGTAGCTGGTGCAGTTGCCATTGCTTTTTCTAACGCAGGATTAGCGTAGCGAGTCAAGGCATTGAACACTGAAACTGGTGTGTTTGGAATGTAAGTAATGATCGCCAATAACAAGCCGCTCATGATGATCACTTTACGACCAATCTTGTCAGACCAGGCACCGTAGACTATGAAGAATGGTGTACCGATTACCAATGAAGCAGCAATCAACAAGTTCGCTGTCTTAGCATCTACTTTCAACACTTGGGTGAGGTAGAACAAAGCGTAGAACTGACCTGTATACCAAACCACGGCTTGACCTGCAACCAGACCAAACAATGCCAAGATAACAAGCGTCAAGTTCTTCCATTGGCCGAATGACTCGGACAAAGGAGCCGTAGATAATTTGCCTTCTTCTTTCATCTTCTTGAAAGCTGGTGATTCATTCATGGACAAACGAATCCATACAGAAATCGCCAACAATTCGATATAAGCGATGAAAGGAATACACCAACCCCAAACATCGTAGTCTGGACCTGTGAATTCACGCGTGAACAAAATCACGAGTAAGGAGAGGAACAAACCAAGAGTAGCTGTTATCTGAATCCATGCTGTGTATGCGCCACGCTTGCCGTTAGGTGCATGTTCTGCAACAGAAAAGTAGCACCACTACCATACTCACCGCCCAAAGCCAAACCTTGAAGCATACGCAATGCAATCAAGCTCACTGGAGCAGCAACGCCGATGGTTGCGTAGTTAGGCAGAATACCCACGATAAAGGTTGCACCACCCATTAAAAGGATGGGTACCAAGAAGGTGTACTTACGGCCAATCAAATCGCCTAAGCGACCGAACACCAAGGCGCCAAATGGGACGCACGATGCAACCAGCAGCAAAAGCTAACAACGCGAAAATGAAGGCAGAGCCAGCATCTAGATCTGAGAAGGACTGCTTGGCGATAACGACAGCCAAAGAACCGTAAAGATAAAAGTCATACCACTCAAAAAAACCGTACCTAATGAGGATGCAAAAATAACTTTGCGCTCTTCAGCGGTCATTGGAGCTGCTTTAGTTGATCTTGACATCAGTAGCTCCTAACTATGTTTATTAAATAAAAAAACAACGGGTCGATTATGCTTTGAAAAAATCCAAACAAATCAACTAGTTTACGCATGGCGTTGGCCACTGCATACGCTACACCATTAAATGGTTTGGCTTTACCACTGCCTAAATTGAAAATGCCGCTAATGAGGGTAATGCCCCATCAAATAGACTCGGGGTTTTCCCGAAAAATGTGGATTTGATGCAACGCTTTTAATCCATGATGGCATTCTGGAATTGCACCATTCAGAAGCAACTCGCCCAAGCTCGGTGTATATTGGGCAAGCGAAGTGCAAATCTATCAATTTGTCTCACTGCAATTCGCTTTAATCACTTCTGAAGTTAATTTAAAAGGCATAGCCAAAAGTGCCACCAAATAATCATTACATAAGGAGCAATTCAAATGAAAAGACGTGATTTTTTAGGTAAGACCACATTGGGCGCTGCTGCCGGAGTATTGGCTGCACCAGCAATTGCACAATCTATGCCCGAGGTAAAGTGGCGCTGCGCGTCAAGCTTTCCAAAACGCTTAGACACAATTTATGGTGGTGGCGAATTTATTGCCAAGCGCGTTGCCGCTTTAACGGATGGCAAGTGTTAAATTCGTATTGTTGGAGCCGGTGAAATCGTCCCAGCCTTCGGTACGGTTGACGCTGTACAACAAGGCACTGTGGAGTGCACCCATACTGCTGGTTATTACTTTGTTGGCAAGAATAAAACTTTTGCCTTCGACACCACAGTTCCTTTGGGTATGAATCAACGCCAACAAAATGCATGGATGTATTGGAGAGGCGGCCTAAAGCTTCAACGTGAATTCTTTGCGTGACTACAACATCATTTCTTTCCCAGCAGGTAACACTGAGACTCAAATGGGTGGCTAGTTTAAAAAACCAGTGAAAACGGTTGCCGATCTCAAAGGTCTCAAGATGCGTATTGCTGGTCTTGGTGGCGAAGTTATGTCACGCCTCGGTGCAATTCCACAGCAAATTGCTGGCGGTGATATCTATCCTGCACTAGAGAAGGGTGTGATTGATGCTGCTGAGTAGGTATGGTCCATACGATGATGAAAAATTGGGCTTTTACAAAATTGCTCCTTACCACTACCACTCAGGTTGGTGGAAAGCTTGTTCTATGTACTCGATGTATGTAAACATCAAAGAATGGGAAAAACTGCCTAAGCAATATCAAGAAGCGCTTACTTCAGCCTGTGCTGCATGCAACATCGACATGATGGCGCGGAGTATGACTACAAAAACCCAATTGCCTTACAAAGTCTTATCAAGACTGGCGTCAAGTTGCAATCCTATTCCACAGACATTATGAAAGCAGCTTCTAATGCTGCATTTGAAATATACGAAGAAGAGGCAGCTAAAAATCCATCCTTCAAGAAAATCTACGATCCTTGGAAAAAATTCCGTAACGATCAAATGTTGTGGAATAAGGTTGCTGAGCAAACTCTGATGAGCTTCATGCTAACCAATCCAGTCAAATAAACCTTAAGCGAGCAATTGAAATGCCAAAACAATTTTTAGTTTTTGCAAATTTCGTTGATCGCCTAAATGACCGTTTTGGTGTTTTAGCAAGTTGGATGGTTCTTATTGCCGTACTGGTCAGCACAGCAAATGCGCTGATTCGGTACGGCTTTAACGTCAGCTCGAACGGTTGGTTAGAAGCTCAATGGTATTTGTTTGCTGGCATGGTGATGTTTGGTGCTGCCACCACTTTTCGCCTGAATGAGCGCGTCCGAGTTGACGTGCTCTATGCCTTATATCCGCACAGAGTCCGTCTCTGGCTGGACTGTTGGAGTGGCCTCTTTCGTTGTCCCGTGCGAGGCGTGATTACATTGGACTTCTTCTTATGAACGCTCCAAAGTATTTCAGAAATTATTAAGCGCTACGCCGCGTTGACCGGAATGATTCAAATGGATCCTAAATACGAAAGACCACTTCAATGATTAGCCAGGATTTAATGACCCCATCATGTTTGGGGGTTTGATCGTATTTTTATTAATTGGATATCCAGCCGCATTTTCACTTGGTGCTGTTGGCTTATTCTTTTCTTTTATTGGTATCGAGATGGGTATGTTGCAGCCCACCTTCTTATAAGCACTACCAGACCGAGTATTCGGCATCCTGTCAAATGACCTATTGCTTTCCATTCCATTCTTTATCTTCATGGGAGCAATTCTAGAAAAGTGTGGATTAGCAGAAGATCTGCTCGAGAGATTGGGTCAGTTATTTGGACCAATACGAGGTGGCCTAGCTTATGCAGTCATTATTGTTGGCCCGATTCTGGGTGCCATTACCGGAACTGTTGCGGCTTCTGTGATTGCCATGGGTTTAATTTCTCTACCTGTGATGTTGCGCCTATGGGTATAACCCAAGGGTTGCAGCCGGCGTCATTGCAGCCTCGGGGACAATTACTCAGCTCATTCCACTATCACTTGTATGCGGGTGCAATTGGACCCTCAATCATTCACGTAGCGTTGTTCTGTTTATTTATCTTCTTCTTATCAATCTGTAGACCGCAGGGTGTGCCGGCTTTACCACCAGAAGCCCGCCCAAAAATTGACTGGAAACTCCTCAGACAAATTCTTTGGGGAATTATTCCGTCAATTGCGCTGATCTTCTTAGTGCTCGGAACAATCTTGATGGGTCTTGCCACTCCAACTGAAGGTGGTGCCATGGGTTCTGTGGGGGGGGCATCAATTCTTGCCGTCATGAATAAGTGCCTATAAAAACCTTTGGCCTGGGAAGCAATGACCTCTACTATGCGCATTAATGCTATGGTGATCTTCATTCTAATTGGTTCTACTGTATTTGGTCTAGCTTTCCGGGGTGTTGATGGTGATCTATGGATTGAGCATCTCTTGTCAGGCTTACCTGGCGGTCAAGTAGGCTTCCCGATTGCGGTGAACTTGTTTGTGTTTTTCTGAGCCTTCTTCTTAGACTATTTTGCAATTGCATTCATCATCATTCCACTGCTTGCGCCTGTAGCAGAAAAACTGGGTATTGATTTAATCTGGTTTGGCGTTCTTCTTGGCGCCAATATGCAGACTTCATTCATGCATCCACCCTTTGGGTTTGCCTTGTTTTCTTTGAGAGGAGTGGCCGATAAATCTGTCAAAAGCTCTGATATCTACTATGGAGCCTTTCCATGGATTGGCCTGCCACTGATTCTGGTAGCAATTATTATTTGCATCTCAGAAACACTAGCCTACTTTGTTGATAAACCGACTGCTGCCTTTGATGCTAGCGGGCCATCTGTAGATCCTCTGGCTGGCGTTGAGCAAAATGAAATAACTGTAGACTCTAGTGCGGACATTGAACGTCAATTGCGAGAAAATAAATAGCTATTACCGATGGAGTGATAGCAAAAAATAGAGGGGATTTACATGCAAGCAAAATGGGGAATCCGAGGGATGGCGGTAGCACCGCACTCTCTCGCTTCTGAGTCAGCACTAGCAGTTCTGCGCGAGGGTGGTAATGCGCTTGAGGCAATGGTGGCAACGGCAGCTACGATTACTGTGGTATATCCACATATGAACTCCATGAGTGGTGACTCATTCTGGGTAGTGCATTCTCCAGGCAAAGCCATGGGCGGAATCGATGCTTGTGGTGCAGCTGCAGGCTGAGCCACTAAGCAATGGTATGCAGAGCGTGACCATTACCAAAGCCATCCCATTTCGAGGCGCAGTAGCAGCAAATACTGTTGCTGGGACCATCTCTGGGTGGGGAGTCGCCCACAAACTTTCCAAACAAGGCTTAGGCGGCAAGATTCCTTTGTCCCGCTTACCAGCTGATGCAGTTCACCATCCAGAAGCTGGGGTTCCCGTTACTTACAGTCAATCGAGTTTGACAGAAAAGAAACGGGAAGAGCTAAAAATTATCCCCGGCTTTACAAAAACGTTTTTGGTGAATGGGAAAGCGCCTGCAGTTGGTAGCATTTTTAAACAAGGTCGACTTGCAAAAACCTTACGGCAAATTGCAGAAAACGGTACAGATGATTATTATCGTGGTGATCTTGCAGATCTTCTAGCCAAAGAACTCACTGATATTGGTAGTCCACTGCGTTTCAGTGATCTGAATCGTCACCATGCCAAACTCATTGATCCACTGGAGCTCAAACATAACTTAGGCAATGTGTACAACATGATTCCGCCAACTTAGGGCGTAGTCTCACTAATGATTATTGACATCTTGAATCAATTAAACCTAAAACGCTTGAAGGTTGATAGCTCCGAATATGTGCATCACTGTGTAGAGGCCACAAAACAGGCATTTAAGATTCGCGATCAATTTGTGACAGACCCAGCGTATATAACAAAAAATGCACAATCTTTCTTGTCACCCGCTTTTCTGAAAAAATTGGCTAAAAATATTGATCCCAATAAAGCGCTTCCCTGGGGTCACGGCAAAGGACCGGCAGACACTATTTGGATGGGTGTGATTGATGGCGATGGTAATTGCGTGTCATTTATTCAAAGCATGTATCACGAGTTTGGCGCAGGAATTGTGTTGCCAAAGTCTGGCGTGAATTGGCAAAATCGTGGATGCAGTTTTTCATTAGATCCGAAGATACCCAATCATCTAGAGCCCTACAGAAAACCATTTCATACACTCAATCCTGCGATAGCCCTATTTAAAGATGGTCGCTCAATGGTTTATGGAACGATAGGTGGTGATGGCTAACCTCAAACGCAGTGCGTTGTCTTTACTCGCACTGCTACCTATGGTCTAGCCCCACAAGATGCTATTAGTCGGCCGCGTTGGTTGCTCGGTCGCACATGGGGACAAACGAGTGATAGCTTAAAACTCGAATCACGCTTTAGTCCATGGGTTGCTAAGGAAGTTTCATGCTCTAGGCCATGAAATTGAGATGCTCGATGCTTTTGATGAAACTGTTGGACATGCAGGATGCATCATTCGTGACCCATCTAGTACCTTACATGGCGGTTGGGATCCCCGAAGCGATGGCGCAGTTAGCGCGTTTTAGTAATCCACATCTTGGGTACGCGCAGATCCCAATAAATAGCGGCTGCGCGTAAACCAAAGATGCCGAGCATACAAATCACAGAACCTTCGATAGCATATTGAGGTAAGAAATTGAGCACTAGAACATAGGCACAACAGCCCAATGTCACGGGAATAGCGTAAAGCTCATGCGACATGATGAGGGTTTTTCTTCCAGCCAAAATATCGCGTATCAAGCCCCCGCCAATAGCAGTAATGACGCCCAGAATAACTGGAGCAACGGGAAGGCCAAACCCCATTGTCGAGACTTTATTGGCCCCCTGAATACCAAAAAGGGCAGCGCCGAAACCGTCTATATATAGCATCCAACGATAAATTTGTGGCTGAGTCAAAAAAGATTCTGCAAAAAAAGTGAGCACGCTAGCACCCAAAGCAAGCCAAACATATATTTGGTTCTCAGACCAAAAAACAGGGGACTCCAAAATAATATCGCGAATTGTTCCGCCACCAATTGCAGTAATGAGGCCAAGCACTAATACGCCGAATAGATCAACACCACGGTCAGCAATAGCTAAGACTCCAGTCACAGCAAATGCCATGGTTGCAATGACGCCAATCCAAAATTGAATATCTTCCATAGTCTGAAGTCTAATGCACTTTTTATGACACTAGGCTTAAATAGCCCACCTCAATTTATTCAAAATACTGTTAGTCATGAACTTAAACGGGGTAATGCAATGACAACAAATCTCTACAGTTTTTGGCGAAGTTCTGCCGCATTTCGAGTCCGAATTGCCCTGAATCTCAAAGGCATAAGCTATGACGTCATCCCTATTCATCTCAGCAAAAACAGCGGCGAGCAAGTTGGGGAAATTTACAGCAGTAAAAATCTGAATCGACTAGTGCCTTTACTCGAAGAAGGCGACAATAGGATCCATCAGTCGCTAGCGATAATTGAATACCTTGAAGAGATACAGCCCCAGCCTTCTCTACTCCCAACACTAGCGATTGATCGAGCATGGGTTCGTGCAATCGCCATGGATATTGCTAGCGACATTCATCCAATTAATCATTTACGTGTCTTACGCTACCTCATTAAAAAACTTGGTGTCAGCAATACAGCAAAAAATGAGTGGCATGCGCACTGAATAAAAGTTGGGTTAGATAGTTTAGAAAAACAATTGAGCGCAGTCCCTAGAGCGGGAACGTTTGCTTATGGCAATCAACCGGGCTTAATTGATGCTTGCTTAGTGCCGCAACTATTTAATGCATTAAGCGCTCAAGTGGACATCAAGCCATACCCCACGCTTATGAAAATCTTTCATGAAAGTATGCAACTATCTGTCTTTATCCAATACCTCTTGGGACAACCAAATGGACGCTGAAGGCCTAAACCCGATTCCCCCACCACAGGAACAGTAAGAGAGTAATCAAGGAGCACACTGTAGTGATCAATACCACCCTAGAGATCACACTCCCATCAGCTTTGTAATGTTGTGCCAACATAAAAAAGGTCCAGTACCCGTTGGTAGTGCGCTCAAAATCACTATGGCACTAACCCATAGGCTTGATAACTCTAAGATTGGTCCAGCAAGTATCCAAGCAATCAATGGCTGCAACATCAACTTTGCCAGACTAATACTCCAGGCTTGTAAAGGAGCGGCGGTACTTTTTTGCAACAAAAATAAGCCGATCGACATGAGTGCGCAAGAAGTGGCAGCAGCAGCCAAAAATGAAATGACCTGCGAAATGGGGTCATATAAAGTCAGATCGCTCGCTGCCCACCCCAATCCCGCAACTGGCGCAATCAGCAATGGATTACTACATAGAGATTGAATAACACTCCAGATAATCTCATGTGACTTTTTATGCGACAAGACAAATTCAATAAATATTGTTGCTAAAGCAAATATCACAAACACAATAAATGTAGAAATAATGACTGGTGCTAAACCATCTTGTCCAAGAGCAAGCACACACAAAGGGATGCCCATATATCCCGCGTGTTGGAATAAGAGGCGCTCAGACCATTCAAGCTGGCAGCCTCTAGCTCTCGATTGCTTACCCAACTAATGGGTAACACTAGCGCAAACACAATTAAACCACTTAGAAAGAATGCGGTAATAAAGCCTGGTTGCCATAAGGCTTGCCACCCACTATTCGCAGCAAAGCTAAACAGTTGAGCTGGTAAGGCCAACCACACTACAAACCGATTCAATTCGGTAGATGCATTAATTCCCAACTTGCCCGTTCGACCGACAGCATACCCAATCAGAATGAGTAAAAAAACAGGAAGAACTACATTAAAGACGTAGGGCAAAATGAAGAGGCTAAGTTAGAAAATCTTTTTCAGCGTTTTTATAGTGTTGCGCATTTTTGACATAGCGACCTGCAATGTCATGGATGCCAGCGAGCTGGTCTACAGTAAGCTCTTTGACCGCTTTGACAGGAGTTCCCAAAATCATAGAACAATCTGGAAATTCTTTACCTTCAGTGACAAATGCGCCAGCACCCACTAAACAGTTTCTACCGATCTTGGCGCCATTCAAAATCACTGCACCAATACCAATCAAACTGCCATCGCCAATATGAAAACCATGCAGCATAACTTGATGCCCAACAGTCACGTATTTACCAATGACCAGAGGATAGCCAGGGTCGGTATGCAAAACAGATGCATTTTGCACATTACTGCCATCTCTTATTTGAATCAGATCGTTATCACCACGAATAACTACTTTGGGCCAGATGCTCGCATCCTTGTGGAGATTTACTTTGCCAATTACTTCAGCACTATCGGCAACCCATGCTCCATCAGCTAGCTGCGGAGTGTGTCCGTCAAGTTCATAATAGCCATGACTCATTATAGATATGAATCAGGCTATAAATCAATGACTTTGCTCTACACATACCTACCAGTTTGGCTCGCGATCTGGAGCGGAAGAAATACGATGCACGCTTAAATCGGCACCTTCGAATTCCTCTTCTTGTGACATCCGAATACCCAAGACAGCCTTCAGGGCGCCATAGACCAAGATGCCGCCGATCAGAGCGATGCCGACGCCTAACGCACTACCAATCAGTTGGCCGGTAAAAGTAACATCACCAATTCCACCAAGCGCCTTGATTCCGAAGATGCCAGCAGCCAGTCCGCCCCACAGCCCACACAATCCATGTACAGGCCAAACTCCAAGTACATCATCAATCTTCAAGAGGTTTTGCACTAATGTGAACATGTAGACAAATCAAGCGCCCGCAACCAACCTAACAAATAAGGCACCCAATAGGTGCATTAAGTCAGAACCAGCACATACTGCAACTAATCCAGCTAAAGGACCGTTATAAGCAAATCCAGGATCATTGCGTCCAACTACCCAAGCAGCTAGAGTGCCGCCGCCCACCATTGCCATCAATGAATTCATCGCCACTAAGCCGCTTATCCTGTCAATTGTTTGAGCGCTGATTACATTAAAACCAAACCAGCCTACCGCCAAAATCCAAATACCCAACGCTAAGAAGGGAATGCTAGATGGAGGGTAGGCAGAGATTTGACCTTCTTTTGTATAAGGACCGCGACGTGCGCCCAGCAGAATAATGGCTGGCAAAGCAATCCAGCCCCCACTGCATGCACTACTACTGATCCAGCAAAGTCATGACACTCTTCACCAGCGAGGCCTTTGATCCAAGTCTGAATACCATAATGTTGATTCCAGGCTTTTCCTTCGAAAAATGGATACACAAATCCCACCAAGATAAAGGTTGCAATCAGCTGAGGATTAAATTTAGCGCGCTCAGCAATACCACCCGAAATGATCGCTGGAATGGCTGCAGCGAAAGTCAGCACAAAGAAAAACTTCACTAACTCGTAACCATTTTTCTCTGCTAATAATTCCGCACCAGAAAAAAAAGTGCACCCCATAAGCGATGCTATAACCAATACAGAAATAAGCAATTGTTGAAACTGCAAAGTCAACTAGGATTTTGACAAGCGCATTGACTTGGTTTTTCTTACGAACAGTTCCCAACTCAAGGAATGCAAAACCTGCATGCATGGCAAGAACTATGATGGCGCTAAGCAATATGAATAGAGCATCACTGCCCGTCTTGAATGTTTCCATCAATTCCCCCGTATTTTGTGCATCATTATGGGGAATGAAAAAATCCAAAACAGGGCGATATGCACTTAATTAGCGCATATTCAGGCATTTTTATGGTTTGTCATCGCTTTTACACATACACATATCCAAGGGAGAACCCATGAAGAAATGCCTCGTTGCATTTGCTGCATTAGCAGCTTTCTCAGGCTTCGCACAAGCCGAAGAAAAAATTCAAATACTCGGCACACAAGAGCTCGTGAATGTTTGCAAATTACCTGCAAGCCCTGAATCACGCAGCTTTTGCATTGGTTACACCACCAGTGTTTATGACGCTTATTTAATGACTCGCCATCCGCAACGCGCTAAACCATTCATTTGCGTAACGCAACCAGCGCCACCACGTGATACTGTGATTGGAGATTTTGTTAAGTGGGCTGGAGAAAATCCACAGACCGCTGATAAACCTGCTGCTGGTGTAGTTTTGGGATATTTAGCTGTTCGCTTCCCTGGTGGCAAAAAATAATCCACAACAGTTAGCCTACTAAATTAACACTTAAGGATTCGTTGCTATGAAAAAAGTTATCGCAATTACAGTAGCTACTCTAGCTATCGCAGGTTGCTCTAATATGAGCAACACAGAGCAACGCACCCTATCAGGCGCATCAATTGGTGCGGTGGTTGGCGGTGTAGGCACTGCCATCTTCCACGGCAATCCAGGTTTGGGGTGTAGTCGGTGGCACTGCAGTTGGTGCAGCATCTGGTTATGCCTATGATGCTTACAAGAAGAATGAAGGCGCTAACTACAACGCTAGCTACAAGACCGGTAAGAATCCTCGGCCTAACAAAGCAGCAAACTAAGCTGTACCCTCTGATCAAATGGGATCAGAGATTGCTTTATCGACCCAGCTCGTATTAATTTACCAGCAGGGTTTTTATTTGGATGTTCCCCGCCAAAGCCTTGTGAATAGGACACTTGTCGGCGATCTTTAGCAATCGTTCTTTTTCT
Organism: Polynucleobacter necessarius; assembly: GCF_900095185.1. Taxonomy (NCBI): domain Bacteria; kingdom Pseudomonadati; phylum Pseudomonadota; class Betaproteobacteria; order Burkholderiales; family Burkholderiaceae; genus Polynucleobacter; species Polynucleobacter necessarius. Next base: position 432,730 of record NZ_LT606948.1, read on the forward strand.
GCTGAAATTAAGTTTCCTGTAAATTTAATCTCACGAGAAAATATTTCAACATCATCTTCTCGTACTATATCGACAGTCACTGCTGCATTCTCAGGATTCATAGACTTGAGACCTGCATACTTTTTTAAAATCATCGAGGTGCATGCTGCTAGAGCAGCATCTAAGTACTCGTGAGGACTAGGACCAGAACCTGTTCCACCTTTTGTAGGATCAGCATCAGATAAAAAATGTAAATCGCCAACGGTCAATTTCTGCTCCAGCGGGCCCCGGCCAAATTGCGAGACAACTTTTTTCATGGCTACCCTATAAAAATGATGATTAAAACATATTGAGGAGACTTTAACTGGAATGGGGTTTGCTTGCTTTCTCTACAGCAGGAAGATTGGCTTTCTTCCAAGCAGTAAAGCCACCCTCCAAATGACAAACCTTGGGTACACCCATTTTTTGCAAGGTTTGCGTTGCGAGGGCAGAACGCCATGCAGAGGCGCAATACAAAATCAGTGTCTTGTCTTCGCCAAATATGGGCTTGTAATAAGGGCTATCTGGATCAACCCAAAATTCCAGCATACCTCTGGGTGCATGCAGGGCATTAGGGATCATGCCCTCTCTTTCCAATTCACGAACATCACGTATATCAATAAATACCGTATTCGGGTCTGATAGGAGCTGCTGCGCCTTTTCTAGAGATAAAGTTTCAATTTCAACCAAAGCACCCTGAATGAGCTCTGGATATCCAATCCTTAATTTCACCAAAATCTCCCTAATTAACAAAACCTCGTATATATGAAGCACCTGCTACCATTCTGCTATGAACTTTACTCCGACAGAATTGGGTGCAAGCATTATTTTTGCTATTGCAATTTTGCATACCTTTTGCACCAGCTATTTTGAATCCATTGCTAAAAATTCACCACGGCATGCAGGCCTCTGGCATCTATTGGGTGAGATAGAAATTGTTTTTGGGTTTTGGGCGGCACTCTTGGTGAGTTTCATTTCTTTTTATGATGATTTACAAACTGCAAAAGACTTTCTAAATCAGCGCAACTTTACTGAGCCGCTATTTGTATTTGCCATCATGATTGTGACCGGAACTAAACCTATTTTATATGTTTCTACCCAAATATTGCATGCTTTAGCCAATATCCTGCAATCATTATTGCGAATCAGAAGCGCACCCGTTTTATATTTTCTTACTCTCGAGATAACACCGCTGCTAGGATCTTTGATAACTGAACCAGCAGCTATGACCTTAGCAGCATTTTTATTGCGCGATTTGATCGATCGCCATAAATGCTCACGAGCTCTCTTATTTGGAACGCTTGGCGTACTTTTTGTGAATATCTCTATCGGCGGAACGCTTACTAACTTTGCAGCCCCACCAGTGCTCATGGTTGCCTCCACCTGGGGATGGAGCTCAGTCTTTATGTTTGCCAACTTTGGCATAGAGTCTGCCATAGCAATTTTTATTAACGCACTCGTAATCACTCTGCTTTTCCATAGGCAACTGATTGAACCTAGCACTGAGAAAAAAGAAGTCAAGATACCCTATGCAGTAATTTTGATGCATCTAATTTTCTTATTTGGAGTAGTCGTATTTGCTCATGACCCTGTTATTTTTATGTGGATTCTTCTTTTCTTTATTGGATACACCACAGCATACCCAAAGCATCAGAGCCCTCTCATTCTCAAAGAAGCGCTTTTGGTTGGTGTCTTCTTGGGAGGCTTAGTGGTGTTGGGTGCGCTACAGGGCTGGTGGCTACAACCTATCCTCGAAATGTTGAGCCCAACCGCAGTCTTTTACGGAAGTCTGGTTCTTACCGCTTTCACTGACAATGCTGCACTAACCTATTTAGGTTCCTTGGTTACAGGAACATCTCCAACATTCAAGCTTGCTTTAGTAGGGGGAGCAGTTGCTGGAGGTGGGCTCACAGTGATTGCCAATGCGCCCAATCCAGCTGGTATCGCGATTCTAAGAAGTCATTTCCCAGAGAATACGGTATCAACCCTCTATTTGCTGATTGCTGCTATTCCACCCACAATTGTGGCAATTCTGGCCTATCGACTCTGCTGAAGCCCTTTTAGGGCTTCAGCAGTAAAATCTTTCCTTCGCCCCCAGCTATAAACCTGAGAACGGCATATGAAAAAGCTTTATATCAAAACCTTCGGCTGTCAAATGAACGAGTACGACTCGGGCAAGATGGCAGACCTTCTATATGCCGATGAAGGCATGGTGATAACAGAGCGACCGGAAGATGCAGATGTTGTTCTATTAAATACTTGCTCTATCCGAGCAAAAGCAGAAGATAAAGTTTTCTCTGCTTTAGGACGTCTTCGCGAGCTCAAGAAATCTAAACCTGATCTACTAATTGGTGTTGGTGGTTGTGTTGCAAGTCAAGAAGGTCAGCAAATAGTGAGTCGCGCTCCCTATGTGGACGTTGTCTTTGGACCACAAACACTTCATCGACTTTCAGACTTAATTGCCGAGAGACGTAAAACTGGAATATCTCAAGTAGATATCTCCTTCCCGGAGATTGAAAAATTTGATCATCTTCCTGCATCACGCCAAACTCGTGGATCTGCTTATGTATCCATTATGGAAGGTTGCTCCAAATACTGCAGTTATTGCGTAGTGCCGTATACACGAGGTGAAGAGGTTTCATGGCCTTTTGATGATGTGCTAACTGAGGTAGCAGGTCTGGCTAGCAACGGTGTAAAAGAAATTGTTTTGCTTGGTCAAAATGTCAATGCCTATCTCGGCAAGATGGGTGGCACAGAAGCAATCGCTGATTTCGCATTACTACTTGAGTACATTGGTGAAATTCCCGGGGTAGAGCGTATTCGATTTACCACCAGTCACCCAAAGGCATTCACTCAACGGCTCATTGATGTTTATGCCAAGCTCCCTAAGCTTGTTAGTCATCTGCACTTACCGGTACAACATGGCTCTGATTCAATGCTATCTGCAATGAAGCGTGGCTATACGACGCTAGAATTTAAAAGCATTATTCGTAAAATGCGCGCCGTGCGTCCAGATCTGACCTTGTCGAGCGACTTTATTGTAGGTTTTCCTGGTGAAACCGAGGACGACTTTGAAAAACTCCTGAAAATGGTTGAGGAGCTAAATTTTGATAATAGCTTTTGTTTTATCTTTAGCCCGCGCCCCGGCACACCAGCTGCCAATTTGAGTGATGACACGCCTTACGAAGTTAAGCTCAAGCGTTTACAAACTTTGTTAGCTCTTGTAGAGAGTCAAACAAACAAAATTAGCCAAAAAATGTTGGGTAACATCGAAAGAGTGCTAATTGAGGGTCTCGCAAAAGATGCTATCAATCTACAAGGCCGCACCGAGAATAATCGAGTGATTCACTGTAACGCACCAGACAAAGATAACATTGAAAATCTCATCGGTCAAATAGTAAATATTCGCATCACCGAAGTTCTCAACTACCCCCTTAGAGGGGAATTAGTAGAAGCGCATGTTAACTAAGAGCAAAAAACCATCTCCCAAACTAGTAGTTGATATGCAATATGCAAGTCCGCCTATTGAGTCAGCAGTTAACAAAATTACCTCTTCTACCTTAATTAAAAAATGGGTAAAGAACGCAACGCCTTTAGGGGGGCTTACTAACGCTTCAATTTGTTAATGCAACCGAAGCTAAAAAGTTGAACTTGGCCTTTCAAAAAAAAGATTGCGCTACTAATGCACTCACATTTTCGTATGAACTATCAAAAAATACTTTGGTTGCGGATATTATTTTCTGCCTTCCTGTGCTTCAAAAAGAAGCAAAGGAGCAAGATAAGTTACTCAAAGCCCACTTGGCTCATTTGATTATCCATGGATGCCTTCATGCGCAAGGCCATGACCACGAGGTAAGTAAAGGTACCAAAAAGATGGAAACTCTCGAAGTTCAAATGCTTAAAAAATGGGATTTGTCATATTTCTACGCTATTCTTGCTATCTGTCCGACCCCAATACATCCCTTTTAGACCGCTTGGCAGCTTTTTTAACGCCCCACCTACTGAACGACGCCAAGAACTCATCGAAACTCTTCGCACAGCACAAGCTGCAGGACTTATCGATGCAGATGCTCTCTCAATATTTAAACCACTCAGCATATAAGTTTCCAGTAGCCAAGCTCGCAAAGCATTTTTTGCCTGAATAACGCTAGGTAGATGGCCAATTAACATTGTGACAATCGTCGCCATGGGAACCATCGATAAAGTAGTTGTAAAGGCCAAGCTGGCAGCAATTTGCTGCAAATTTTGACCGCGATTTCGCTCCCAGATCTTTTTTCCCAGAGAAAGCCATAATTGGGGGGGGTACGAATAAGGATTGAGGGAGTGTTTCAAGTGGGGCAATTATGTGCACGCGATATTTTGGTTCCTCGTGCCCAAATAGACTGGATTGATATTGGGCGTCCCCTACCTGAAATTATTAAAAGTGTGATCGAAGCAACTCACGCACGCTTTCCGGTATTTGAAGGCAACAAAGATCATGTGATCGGTATCCTACTCGCCAAAGATTTGTTAAGACATGCTACAGAGAAAGACTTTCAAGCACGTGATTGATTGCATCCAGCCGTCTTCATTCCAGAGTCTAAGCGCCCTAGCGTCTTGTTGCGCGACTTTAAAGATAATCGCAATCATTTAGCGATCGTAGTTGATGAGTACAGCGGTATAGTAGAAATTATTACGATCGAGGATGTGCTTGAACAAATCGTTGGCGATATTGAAGATGAGCATGATGTTGATGAAGAGGCGGATAATCTCATTGCTTTAGATAATGGTGATATTCGTGTTAAGGGCATCACCGAACTCGAACAATTCAATGAAACGCTTGGCACCCATTTCGAAGTTGAAGATATTGACACTGTTGCTGGGATTGACGGGATCGAATTTGAAGTTCAGCGAGCTGACCCTAGACAAATTCATATCCTGCTTGCACGACAAACGCATAAAAAATCCGACTAAGATGAGCAACAAAGGATTTGTAATTGTCACATTATTTATATTGGGCGGTTTACTTGCAGTCATTGCTGAACTACCTTATGGTGGTTGGTTCCAAATTCTGCTTTTAAGTCTTCTCTGGTGGCATCTTGACTCTCAGAGCACTATCTCACTCAAAAAGCAATTCTTATTAGGCCTTGCATTTGGAATTGGTTATTTTGTAGTGGGTCTATGGTGGCTTTACATTAGCCTTCATGATGTTGGGGGCATGAATGCAGCCCTTGCTTGCATGGGAGTCTTTCTCCTCTCTGCATATTTAGCCTTGTATTTTTCTTTAGCAACTCTTGCAATTACCTTATTTAAAAAGAGTTACTTGTTTGGATTTTTATTAGCGGCAAGTTGGGTAGCGGCCGAGTTTCTGCGCGGCTATATCTTCACTGGTTTTCCTTGGATGGGATTTGCAGAGACCCAGTTCAATGGACCTTTTGCCCCTATAGCACCTATCTTTGGCGAACTAGCTTGTACATTCCTGGCAGTTTGGATCTCTTGGGAACTCTACCAGCTTCGCAAAAATGCTGTCTATGGTGCAGTCATGATTGTAGGTACAGTAATAGTTGCCCAGTTTGCTGGAATTTTCACCTTTACAAAACCGATTGGAGAGCCGATTTCCGTTCGATTAATTCAGGGCAACTTCGAGCAGAGTCTTAAATTCAATCCTCAAGCAATCGGCAGGCAAATTGATTTTTATGCCGAGGCAATTACTAAAGAGACTGCTGATCTTATCATCATACCAGAAACTGCATTTCCATGGCCTATCCAAAATTTACCGCTTGGTTTATTAAGTGACCTACAAGATTTTTCAAATCGCAGTGGTAGCAATATTTTGCTTGGCCTGATTGGCGAGGTACCTAGGGATGCTGATATCCAGTATTCCAACCGTGCCACTGGACTCTCTCCAAACACACAACCTTATCAGTTCGATAAAATCCACCTAGTTCCATTTGGAGAATTTGTTCCTCCTGGGTTTCAGTGGTTCGTTAACGCTTTTCATGTGCCAATGAGTGACTTCGCAAGAGGCAAATCTGATCAACTACCCTTGACGATTGTTCGCAAAGGTCAAGATGATATTCATGCTGCTTTAACAATTTGCTACGAAGATATTTTTGGCGATGAACTTGCATCACGAATTCAACAAAGTGAGAGGCCGATCAATCTACTTATTAACATCGGCAATCTTGCCTGGTTTGGGAAATCTCAAGCCCCCGCCCAGCAACTCAGACTGTCGCAACTGCGCTCACTAGAAACGGGATTACCTGCCTTAAGAGCTACCAATACAGGCATCACAGCTGTTTTGGGCCCAGATGGCAAATTGCAACAAGCTCTCCCAGAATTTACCCAAAACACGCTAAGCTACCAAGTCCAAGCGTATGCAGGCAAGACGCCTTATGTCGTTTGGGGTAATTTACCGATTTTGGGTATTTCGTGCCTACTACTACTCTGGGGCTTTATTCGTCACAGACGTTTTTAGGCATTTTTACCTCTGCACCACTGTAGCCATGTAAAATCAATGGCTTAGCCAGGTTAATCATGCTTACTTTTCAGCAAATCATTCTCAAACTTCAAGATTATTGGGACCAACAAGGTTGCGCCCTATTGCAACCTATCGACCTCGAGGTTGGTGCCGGCACTTCTCATACTGCGACCTTCCTTCGTGCGATTGGACCTGAGCCATGGAAAGCGGCCTATGTTCAACCATCCCGCAGACCAAAAGATGGTCGCTATGGGGAGAACCCAAATCGCTTGCAACACTACTACCAATATCAAGTCGTTCTCAAACCGGCGCCAGAAAATATTCTCGCTCTGTATTTGGGATCTCTTGCTGCTTTAGGCTTAGACTTTAAGGAAAACGATGTCCGCTTTGTTGAGGATGACTGGGAAAATCCCACACTAGGCGCCTGGGGCCTTGGTTGGGAAATATGGCTTAACGGCATGGAGGTAACTCAATTCACCTACTTTCAGCAAGTGGGTGGCTTAGACTGCAAGCCCGTTCTAGGAGAAATTACTTACGGTATAGAGCGCTTGGCAATGTATATCCAAAATTGCTCTAACGTTTATGACTTAGTTTGGGCTGATGGCATTTCTTACGGAGACGTGTACCATCAAAATGAGGTTGAACAATCTTGCTACAACTTTGAACATTCCAATGCTGATTTACTTTTTGCCAAGTTCACAAATTATGAGAGTGAAGCAAAACGTTTAATGGAAGTGCCCTTAGCGCTTCCTACTTACGAAATGGTACTAAAGGCCGCACATACATTTAATTTGCTAGATGCTCGGGGAGCCATCTCAGTCACTGAACGCGCTGCTTATATCGGACGTATTCGGAATCTCTCTCGCGCAGTTGCCAAAGCCTACTTCGAGTCCAGAGAAAAACTGGGTTTTCCAATGTGTCAACGTCAAGCTAAAGCACAAGCTTAAGCGTATCGAGAATTCTGCATTTCATCTATGAGCATATCCCATTCCAAATCTCAATCAGCTACCTTGTTGATTGAGGTGTTGACTGAAGAACTTCCACCTAAATCCTTGCGTCGTTTAGGTGATGCATTTAGTGAAGGCATCTTTGCAGCACTTAAATTAGCGGGCCTTGTAACTTCATCATCTAAAGTGACCAGTTTTGCAACACCGCGTCGCTTAGCAGTGCAAGTGACAGATGTTTTAGATCACGCTCCTGACTACCCCGTACGTGAAAAATTACTACCTACCAGCATTGCTTTTGATGCTGATGCCAAAGCAACCCCGCCCTTACTTAAAAAACTCGTTGCCCTTGGCTATGCGGACATTGATCTCGCCACCCTAGAAAGAGCGGGTGAAGGCAAGAATGAGGATCTCTATCTGAATGCTATTGCTAAGGGCGCTGCACTTGAACAAACAGCACAATCTGCGCTTGAGCAGACCTTAAATAAGCTACCAATTGCAAAAATGATGCACTACCAGGTACAGCAAACAGATGGTCAATTAGCAGATGTGCAATTTGCACGTCCAGCACATCGAATTATTGCGCTTCATGGTGCAACCGTTCTCAATATCAGCGCACTGGGAATTAATGCTCATAATCAAACTGAAGGGCATCGCTTTTTAGCCCCCGGAAATATCAATCTCAGTCATGCAGATCAATATGAGTCTGATTTGCAAAATAGGGCTAAGGTTATTCCTAGCTTCAATCAGCGTCGTGCAAAAATTGAAACTGCCTTATTCAAAGCGGCTGGTGATGATTTAGTGCTAATGCCAGATAGTCTTTTAGATGAAGTAACGTCACTTGTTGAGTGGCCAGCAATATATGAATGTCACTTTGATGAAGTGTTCTTAGAGGTTCCTCAAGAATGCTTGATTTTGACAATGCAGACTAATCAGAAATACTTTGCATTAACAGACAAGCTAGGCAAATTGCGTAATCGCTTTTTAATTGTCTCTAATATCGAAACGAACAATCCTAACGCCATCATCTCCGGCAATGAACGTGTGGTACGCCCTCGCTTATCCGATGCACGCTTCTTTTTCCAGCAGGACCAAAAGCGTCGCTTAATATCTCGTGTGGCTGATTTAGAAAAAGTGGTTTATCACAACCAACTTGGTAATCAACTTGATCGCACGAAGCGCGTTCAAGGGATTGCTGTGAATATTGCTAAAAAACTAGGTGCAGATGAGCAGTTACTTGCCCGCGCAGCAGAAATTGCTAAAACAGACTTATTAACTGATATGGTTGGTGAATTCCCAGAGTTGCAAGGGATCATGGGTCGTTATTACGCCACTCACGGCGGAGAAAATCCTGATGTTGCCAGCGCCTGCAGCGAACATTACATGCCACGTTTTGCTGGCGATAGCTTACCGCAAACACAAACAGGAACCATCTTAGCCATTGCTGACAAGATAGAGACGCTGGTAGGTATTTGGGGCGTCGGTCTTGTGTCAACTAGTGATAAAGACCCTTATGCTTTACGTCGTCATGCCCTAGGAATTTGTCGTTTACTTTTAGAAAAAAATCTTGCGCTCAATTTGCCTGAGCTAATTGCATTAGCTCGCTCCCAATTTACTCAAGCGGAAGTAAAGGAAAAAGCAAAAACTGCTGATATCTACGCCTTTATTATCGATCGCCTGCGCGCTTACTTACGTGACCAATCAGTTGCTGGAAAGCACTTTACTAGCGCAGAAATTGATGCTGTTCTCAGCCAAGAACCAGCACATATCCATGATGTAATTGAGCGCTTAACTGCTTTACGTAAATTTAATGTTCTCGCAGAGTCTGCTCAGCTTGCTGCCACCAACAAGCGCATCAGCAATATTTTGAAAAAAACAACTACCGCTATTCCTGCAAATTGTTCAACACAGCTACTACAAATTCCAGCAGAGGTAGCATTGCATAAGGCGCTTGAAGAAATTGCGCCCGGACTAAATATTGCTTATGAAAAACGGCAATTTCTTGATCTTTTGCAAGCATTGGTTGCTTTGAGCGGTCCAATCGATCAATTCTTTGTTGATGTCATGGTGATGGATCCTAATCCGGAGTTGCGCGCTAACCGCTTAGCCCTTCTACAACAACTGCACCAAAAGATGAATCTCGTCGTCGATCTCGGCAAACTAGCATGAGCACTGGCTCCTCTAAACTCATCATCCTTGATCGCGATGGCGTGATCAATGAAGATAGCGATGAATATGTGAAATCAGCAGCAGAGTGGGTGCCGCTTCCAGGAAGCTTAGAAGCAATTGCCCTGCTAAATCAGGCGGGCTATCAAATTGCCATCGCAGCTAATCAGTCAGGTCTATCCAGGGAGTACTTCACCATCAATGATTTGCATGCGATGCATGGCAAAATGGATGCATTGCTAAAACCGTTGGGCGGACGAATCGATAGCATCTTTTTTTGCCCTCATCAGGATTCACATCAATGCGACTGTCGTAAACCTGCACCTGGCATGATGAAAGAAATTGCCTTACGTTACAAGAAGATCGACAAAATCAAGCCGCTGACTGGAGTTCCCATTGTTGGCGATTCATTACGCGATCTCCAGGCTGGAGATGTCATGGGGGCATCACCCCACTTAGTTCTAACAGGTAAGGGTGAAATGACACTGGCAAAAGGAGGTCTGCCTGAGGGCACACAAATTCATGCTGACTTATTGGCATTTACCAATACGCTTTTAGAAAACAAGGTTAAGACCTAACATGAAATTTATTCACTCCACCCTCTTTGCTTTATTTATGTTGGTATTCACGCCGTTCTGGTCAGTTCTATGCATGCTTGCCTGCCCATTTTTAAGCCCCGAAAATCGCTACACCTATATTGGGATTTGGAACAAAGTGGTGATTGCGATGCTGAGGATACTGTGTGGCATTCATTATGAAATCAGGGGTATGGATAACTTACAGGCCGTACTCAATCAGAGAGTTGTCATCCTGAGCAAACATCAATCGGCCTATGAAACGATTGCATATATTGCGTTGATACCTAAGCAACTTTGCTTTGTCTTTAAACGCGAATTGCTCTGGATTCCATTCTTTGGGTGGACTCTGGCCCTCCTGAAAATGATTTACATTAATCGCTCAAATCAGATGAGCGCAGCATTATCTGTGGCATCTCAAGGCCGTAAACGCCTGAGTGAGGGTAAATGGATCATGCTGTTCCCAGAAGGTACAAGAACTGCCGCTGGGTCCACTAAAACTTACTACCGCATCGGTGGCACACGTTTGGCGAGTGCTACCGATGCTCTAGTGCTTCCAATCGCCCACAATGCTGGACGTTGTTGGCCAAAGAATAGTTTTATCAAAAATCCTGGTACTGTCGTTTTCTCAATTGGTCCTGCAATCAGTTCAATCAATAAATCAGCCGAGCAGCTTCTACAAGAAGTAGAGGGATGGATAGAAGCCGAAATGCGCGTAATCGATCCCAGTGCTTACAAAGCATCCTAAAATATTTACTACACGCGTTAGTAATTTAAGCAGCCAGGGCTTTGGCCCACTCAACGTAGCGATCTACTGAAATATCCTGAGCCCTTGATTTGAGCTCAAACTCTGTCAAATGCAGCCTGTCTGTAAAGGCCCTTAAGTTAGTCCGTAACATTTTTCTACGTTGAGAAAATGCCGCTGTAACCACCTTTTCTAAGGCACTCCGTTGAAAATCAGTAAGATTGAAGTCTTTTCTTGGAATCATTCTGACCACAGCTGAGTTCACCTTAGGCTTAGGATCAAAAGCCTCAGGAGGAACCTTCAAGACCAATTCCATATTGTAGCGGGTCTGCAGCATTACCGAAAGTCTACTGAAATCAGAACTACCCGCCGTGGCAATCATTCTTTCAACTACCTCTGCTTGCAACATAAAGACTTGCTCATCAATTGCACTAGTAGCAGCCACTAAATGGAAAAGCAAGGGAGATGAAATGTTGTAAGGGAGATTACCGACAACCTTGCATACCCCTATCCTTGAAGAGCGATTCTGAGCCCATTCTAAAAAATTAAAATTGAGGACATCACCCTCAATTACATTTAGACCTTTCAGATTTTTATTATTCCAAAAAACAACTAAATCACGATCAATCTCCAGGAGATCTAAGTGATCTAAGCTACTCAATAAGGGGAGCGTTAATGCACCAAAACCAGGCCCAATCTCAATGACATGCATATCGGGATTAGGATTAATGAGTGATACTATTGAATAGATGATTTCGTTATCTTGTAAAAAGTGCTGGCCAAATCGTTTGCGTGCTCGATGCATGTATTAGATTTGCTTTCTTTGATTAAGGGCCAATTGCTTTGCCAAACGCAAAGCTTCTAATATGCTACCGGGATCAGCAATGCCTTTACCTGCAATATCTAAAGCAGTTCCATGGTCTACCGATGTATGAATAATTGGCAATCCTAGAGTAACATTTACTCCATGATCAAAAGTGACGAATTTAAATGGTGCTAAACCTTGATTGTGATACATCGCAATAAAAGCATCTACTTGATCAATAGATTCGGCATCAAACATGGCATCTGCTGGATAAGACCCAGAAATATTGACACCACCCGCCTGTGCAGCTGCAATTGCTGGTGAAATAAGCTCAATCTCTTCAATACCCACGTACCCCGCCGCGCTTCTCCAGCATGTGGATTTAAACCAGCAATTCGAATGATAGGTTTTGAGATGCCAACTTTTCCCTGTAAATCTTGGTTCACGATTTTGATCGTCTCCAATATTAAGTCATAACTCAGTGCCTGCGAGACCCCTTTTAGGGTGATATGAGTGGTAACAAAAGCAACTCGCAAATCCCCCGAGGGACTTGTAAACCCAGAAAACCACTTGGTAAGAGTGCACACAGCATCATCACTACATGGGAAACATTGCAGCGCTGTGCAAGATATTCTATATGCCCAGTAAATGGAGTTCCTCCATCATGAATAATACTTTTTTGTAGAGGTGCAGTGACCTTTGCATCAAAGCGACCATGTAAACAGCCATCAATTGCCTGATCCAATAAATTAACAACGTAAGAAGCATTATTGGAATTGAGACTTCCACAGACAACGGGCGATCGAAGCGGAACCGATTGAATCTGCAATCGACTCACAATATCTGGAGCAAGCTTGTGTGGATACCTTAGTAACTCATCGTTACCAATTAAAGTAACTTGAACATCAGAGCGCTCTTGTAAAAACTGTATCGCTGCAGCGAGTGATACTTCGGGCCCAATACCAGCTGGTTCATCGGTAGTAACGACCAAATTAACGTACGTTGCTACTTGCTGCATCATCCGCGTTCAGAATTTTTACAGTTGCAGTATCACGCAACTCACGCATCCAAGCTTGGTAAGCTTGTTCTAACTTTCTTTCACGAATTGCGGCGCGCGCAAATTGACGTTGCTTCTCAATAGTCAACTGTCCTTCACGACGCTGAAGCACCTGAATCAAATGCCAACCAAATTCGGACTTGACTGGGTTACTCACTTCGCCAATTTGCAAACGATTCATTGCCTGCTCATACTCAGGTACCAGATCTCCAGGACCCATCCAGCCTAGCTCACCTCCAATTGGAGCGGAACCATCGGCCGAGTATTTCTTAGCAAGTTCGCCAAAATCGGCTGTCTTGGCACGTACTTGGTCACGATATCCCTGCAAACGTCTCTCAGCATCCTGATCGCTAAGGCCTGCACGATTCCGTAACAAAATATGACGGGAAAGGGTTTGGGTTATAGGAATATTTTGCGGCGTACTCGGAGCAGCATCTGGAGTTGATGCTTGTTGAAGAGGGGCCACGCCCGCAGCCCGGCGATCTAATGCTTTAAGCACATGGTAACCAGCGGGACTTTTGACCACAGCATTTGCTACTTGACCACTCCCAGTATTACGAATTGCTTCATAAAATAACTGGGGCAAACGATCAGGAGTGCGATAGCCTAACTCTTGAAATTTAATCTTAGGATTTTCTTTTGCAGCCATCGCGCCCAATTGCATGAAATCAACATCGCCACGAGCATCTCGCAACAAGCTATCAGCCTTTTTTTTAGCCTCAGCCTGTGCACCAGCCCCTGCACTCGTATCGACAGGAATGAAAATTTGTGCAATATCAATCTCTTCTAACTCGCCTTTAGCCGCAGGAGCTGATCGGGAAGGTGCACCAGTAGATAGTGCTCTTGTACGCTCAACAATAAAATTATCAATTTCTGCATCTGAGATTTTGATCTTTCCCTTAATCTTCTTCTCGCGATATCTAGAAACAATGATGTCCTCGCGCAACATTTCTTTATAACGTTCAAATGTAGTACCGGACGCAATTACCTTGGCCTTAAATTCAGATATACTGAGTTTGTTCTTACTTGCAATGTCTTCAATAATCTTATCTAATTCTTTGTTGGTAACTTTTATGCCCTCTTGCTCTGCATTTTGTAATTGAATCTTCTCAAGAATAAGGTGATCCAAAACTACCTTACGCGCCGTTCCATCTTCTGGTACCTTTGCCCCTTGCTTCTTCAGAGCTGCAATTCGATCGTCAATTTCTTTACGAGTTACATAGCCCGTATTCACAACCGCAGCAACGCCATCAATATTGCGAATCTTGCCTTCGGTGACCGTATTTGTTTTTGTTGTATCTTGAGCTAATGCAAGATTCATAAACGATCCAATGCCAAGAAAAGTGGCTTGAATGCACACTTGTTTAAAAAAAATCATACAAAGCATCATTGATAGTTCTCGTATGTTGAAGGTGGTATCGACCTAGAGGTAGGGATATATCCAGGAACATTTAGCCTCATGATATCAACTGGATTGATTCCAGCGCTACCAAAGCCTCTAAATTCAAGCTGGAAGAGTATCTGGGTAGTAGTAGTCTGAGCAGTAGTCAAGACCCGAGAGTATGCTCCTCGGAAAGTCCAACAATCTCTATTCCACTCCAAAGCCATCAAGCTGCTCAAAGTCTTGGACGCTAGAGCGTCATATACCCAGCGTCCTAAAACTGAAACTTCTCTTGTAATTGGCCACTGACTGGAAATATTGTATTGATCCGTAGTCGTAGCCGCAGGAACAAATGCCTGGTTATTCTGAATGGATGCTTGCACTGGTGGAGACCAGACATTGCGATATCCGAAATTTAAGCTTCTACCTGGAGTGGGTCGCCATCTGCCACCAATGGTAGATTGCACAAAACGATTTAATTGAGTGTTGTACTGACCAAATACATCAACGCTGAAATTGCCAAGCAATTGAACAGAGCCAGAACCTAAAGCATCAGAATAGGTAGTAGGATTGACAATCGTTCCATTTAAGCCAACATGTTGCCCGGTGAACTGTTGCTTTTTGGCTAGCACGACATTAGCACGCTCTGCACCAGTATTGGCGTCAATTATACGACTAGTCAATCCTAGGGTGGCTGCATTGTTATCTGCTACCCGGTCATTACCAATGAATGTATTCTCACTGAAAATTTGCGAGATACCAAAGCCTGCATCTGCAGCATCAAATAGTGGAGTCTGCGCTTGACTCTGAAACGGTGTATAGACATAAAGAGCGCGAGGCTCCATGGTTAACAACATATCTCGGCCATAGAAACCTTTTAGCTCAGCGGCATCTCTTTCAAACGCTAACCCGGAATCCAAACTCAGTGTAGGGATTGTAAAGCCCTGAGCTACGGGGAGGGCGCCGGTTGCGAATGGAGTGGCGTTATACGTGTTCGACTGAAAGCTCACCTTAGGCGTGATGTAATACCCTGGAGTAACTTGTGGCAAGGCCATCGCTCCTTTGATGACCGTTCTATCTGCTTGGCTATAAACACCAGGAGCAGTGGCTCCTAAATTTCCAGCAATGTTATATGCAAATCTCGTGTAGTCGGCTGAAAACGTAGTTACAGGTCGAGATGGCAAAGTTACGTATTTTCCTCCAGTGGTGTGTGCCACGGCAGGTGTCAGACGATTGTCATATGAAGCCGTAATGTTTGGCATGACGTTATATGGCGCTTGAACCGGAGTTAAGTTTGGTTGCAAAGTCTGAAAAGTCAGAGCCCTTGCAGAGACGCTCCAATTACTCAAGCTACCTGTGAATCCTTTAGTTGTGCCTACCTCTTGGCAAAACTGACTTGTCACTGCTCCAGCAATACCTTGAGAAAGGTCAGTAGGATAAAAATTATCCGAAACTCGTGAAATATTGGCATATCCAGTCCAAGAGCCGGGCAATGGAACCCCGCCTGGGGCTACGCCGCCACTAAAAACTTGACGATGTTGCCAGTCATAACGCCAACGATCGGTTCCCGTCTTTTTGTCATACGGCAAATAGTCACCACCTAAACTGCCAGTATATTTAGCATCCATGTAGCGATAATTGGCGCCCACTTGTAGCCCACGCTCACTCATAAAGCGCGGGAGAATCAATAAATCTCGATTCGGCGCGATATTGACGTAATAAGGCTGCGTAACATCAAAACCTTTATTAGAGGTGTAGCCCATAACGGGCGCGAGGATACCTGAACGACGTTGATTTGAAGTGGGTGCAGTGAAATAAGGTACATATGCAATTGGCACATCAAAGAAGCGCATTACACCGTGCGTCCCAACCATTTCTTTTTGTTCGTTATCGATCTCTAAAGTACTGGCAGAAAAATACCAATCCATGTTCTGCGGTGTACATGTTGTGTAAGTAGCTTTATCAAAAACAAAAATATCGGCGTTTTCAATAGTGAGTTTTTTTGCAGTACCGCTTCCTCGCGTATCACGCAGCTCATACGTAGGCGTTTCCATTTCACCTTCGCGGGCATCTACCCTAAATTTAGCAGTTGGTCCTTTAAAAGTGGTATTTCCTTTAGTTAACTCCGCGTTGCCAACGAGATCAGCAACATCAGTATCGGGGTCGTAAATAATTTCATCTGCCTTTATGACCCCACCATTACGACGCATTTGTGCGCGGCCCTTAAGCTTCATTGTTCGATCAACTACACCTTCAATGGAGTCGCTTGAGGTGAAGGTGAGAGCTTTGCCATCATCCAAAGGAGCGCCAACTCGTAGCTGATCATCCAACTTTAAAATAGTGACATTACGCCGATCAGGCAACAAAACTGTATTTGCATTGGCTTGTGTAGCAGGTGGCAATGGGGTGGGTGCTTGAGTGTACCCTAACAAGGCAAATTGAAGCAATGCCAACCCCATCGTGACGCGTAGGGTTACATGCAAAAAAAGAGGGGCGCAAATGCCGGCGCGACAGCGATAATGACTCATAGATACAGACCCGCCTTATTATACGAATCGACCATGACTGACTTACGTTTAAACACCCTGCAGAACTGGCTAAAAGCCCTAGAAGCTCGCTGGCAATTAGATCTTGACTCACATTGCTGCCGGCCTCGGCTGATGCCAGCTTTCGACGCTATTTTCGAATTATGTCAAAAAACCCTAATTTTGGGACTTTGATTGTGATGGATGCCCCTCCACAACATGCGCCATGAAACGCCTTCATTAAGGTCGATTTATTGCTCCTGGAAGCTGGTTTAAATATGCCAAAAATTCTTGAACGAAATTTAGTAGAAGGTTTTTTGCTTTTATGTGATTTGGGCACTAAAACTTTTTTAGCTGAACTCAATAATGAGACGGCTGAGTGCCTATATAGAGATGCGACCCATGCATTGGTTTTAATGCAAGTAGCAAGCAAAGCAAACGTATTGCCAGATTACGATGAAAAACTATTGCAACGCGAGCTAGCTTTATTTCCAGAGTGGTATCTAAGGCAGCATCTCAAGATTGAACTTAATCCACAACAAAATGAGCAATTGAAAAAATCTTTTGCACTCATTATTGAGAATAATTTAGCGCAAGCAAAAGTCTATGTTCATCGTGATTACCATTCGCGTAATTTAATGGTGACTGAGCAGAATAATCCTGGCGCTATCGACTTCCAAGATGCAGTCTACGGACCAATCACCTACGATACCTCTTCACTATGGCGCGACGCTTACATTGCATGGCCAGAAGAGCGCGTCATTGATTGGGTGATTAAATTCTGGGAAGAGGGCCGAAAAGTAGGTCTACCAATGCCAGATGATTGTGGTCATTTCTACCGGGATTTTGAGTGGATGGGCTTACAACGTCATCTCAAGGTCTTAGGTATTTTTGCAAGGCTCTTTCATCGTGATGGCAAAGACGGCTATCTCAAAAAGATACCCCTTGTGCTCGAGTATGCAATTGCAACCGCCAATCGTTATATTGAGTTAAAGCCCTTAGCCCGCATTTTGGAGTCTACTCGAGTCAAGTAAGCGTAATACATGCTCTATGAATCAATGCGATTGGATACCCGTATTTATATTGGCGGCTGGCCGAGGTGAGCGTATGCGTCCGCTCACTGATGAAATGCCAAAACCACTATTGACTATTCAGAATAAATCCTTAATAGGATGGCATTTAGAGGCGCTTGCAAATGCAAAGATTCAGAGAGTCGTCATCAACCATGCTTGGCTAGGCAAAAAAATTGAAGCCACTCTTGGTGATGGGCGGCAATTTGATCTTGATATTCAATTCTCTGCTGAAGAATACGCTCTAGTGATCAATGGAGATGTATTTAGTCCGCATCTTCCTATTGAAAAGCTTTTGGATGTGACCTTGAGAATTCGCCAGGATCTGCACAAGCGATTAGCGCACTTATTGATGGTTCCTAACCCAGTTCAGCATCCCAATGGTGACTTTTACCTACAAGGTACTGACGTATCGAACATTGAATTGGTTGGATCAGAAAAGCTCACTTTTTCTGGAATAGGCATTGATCACAAAGACCTCTTTAAAGACCTGGAATTTGGGGCGCCGGCTAAGCTCGCACCTTTACTAAGAATGGCTATGGAGCAAAATCAAGTCTCTGGTGAAAAATATCTCGGTCCGTGGCACGATGTAAGCACACCACAACACTTACAAGAACTCAGTGCAGCATATGAATAAAAACACCATTTATCAAAACCGTAGGGATGTATTAGCAAAAAAGATCTTTACCAAAACAGGCGGGGGAATCGCAGTCATTTCTACCGCTCCTGAAGTTTCTCGTAACCGTGATAGCCAATTTCCTTATCGTCATGACAGTGACTTTTATTACTTGACCGGCTTTGAAGAACCGGGGGCTACCTTGGTCATACAGGTTGTAGGCAACGGCAAAAGCTACCAACTTCAATCTCATTTATTTTGCAGACCCAAAGATCCTGAGCGAGAACTTTGGGATGGTATTCGTCTTGGGCCGGAAGCTGCACCAGAAACTCTAGGTGTAGATTTCGCTCACAGCAATCGAGATTTGGATCAAAAATTAAGTGCTTTATTAGCTGAGCAAGATGCTATTTACATTCGTCTTGCTGAGAGCGCAGAGGCAGATAGACGCTTACGTCATTGGATGAAGCAAGTGCGTAGTCAAGTTCGCTCTGGAATCAATCCTCCATCAGAATTTCATGACGTGGAAGCATGTATTCATGAAATGCGTTTACTGAAAGATGCTCACGAAATCGGCATCATGCGTCGTGCAGCCGCCATTTCTGCCCGTGCTCATATTCGTGCTTTGCAACTTTGTAAGCCAGGACTACTTGAGTATCAACTTGAGGCGGAGCTACTTCATGAGTTTCGTAATAGCGGCGCCCAGAGCGTTGCCTACAATAGTATTGTTGCCAGCGGTGCAAATTCTTGCATCCTGCATTATCGAGCAGGCTCTAACGAATTACGCAGTGGTGAACTTTGTTTGATTGATGCTGGTTGCGAATTGGATGGCTATGCTTCTGACATCACGCGCACTTTCCCAGTGAATGGCAGATTTACTAGTCCTCAACGCGCACTCTATGACATCACGCTAGCCGCGCAAGAGGCAGCAATTGAGATAACGAAGCCTGGCAATACATTTATGCAACCGCATGAAGCAGCATTAAGAGTGCTGACCCAAGGTCTTCTTGATGAAAAACTATTGAGTCTTTCAGATTTAGGGTCGCTTGATAACGCCATTGAAACTGGCGCCTACCGTCGTTTCTATATGCACCGTACCTCACACTGGTTGGGTATGGACGTCCATGATGTCGGCTCTTATCACGAATCTAATGAAGACTCTAATAACACCGATAAACCATGGTGCATTCTCAAGAGTGGCATGGTAATCACGATTGAGCCTGGCCTCTATATCCGTCCAGGAGATGATGCAAACGAACAATTTTGGAACATCGGAATTCGCATTGAAGATGATGCCGTTCTCAATGATTCTGGTTGTGAACTGATATCGCGCGGCGTGCCTGTGAAAGCAGATGAGATAGAGGCACTCATGAAAAATACCTAAAAATAGAAATTCAAAAATGAGTACTTCTAGTTGCGATATTTTGATTCATGGTGGCGGCCCTGTAGGTCTCACATGTGCTGCCTGGACTCTGCAAAAATTTCCTGACGCAAAAATCACATTACTCGATCGCAATCCCCTTAATGATGAAGAGCTAGCAAATTCTGATAGTCGTGGAATAGCACTCTCACACGGCAGCAAAATTCTGCTTGATACTATTCATGGATGGCCCACTGAGTCTGTGGCAATTCATCAGGTGCATGTTTCACAAACAGGACGTTTTGGCCGTGCACTCATGACTCGCGAAGAACTAAATCAAGATGCTCTAGGTCATATCGTTCGTTATCGCAATATTCACATCGCAGTACGTAAGGCTTTAAGAAATATTCAATTAAATAGCCCTAACTTTAGTTGGCAATATGTTACCAAAGATCACGATGCTCATGGCATTCACGCTCAATGCATTGTCCATGCAGAGGGTGGCTTATTTAAGGATCAAGATTGGGTAGAAACTGGAAGGGACTATGATCAATCGGCGCTAGTTGGATTGGTGGAAGTTGAGAATGCAAAGCCCCATCAAGCCTGGGAACGTTTTACATCTGAAGGCCCTTTAGCAGTTTTACCCAGTCACTATGGTCATAACGTTCTCAATCTCGTTTGGTGTGGTACTCCTGAATCCTCACAACATCGCTTAACACTAAGTGATGCAGATTTTTTGTCGGAATTGCAAAACGAGTTTGGCGCTCGTATAGGCAGATTTCTGAAAATTCAAGGTCGTCGTTTATACGAACTTGGTTTGAACTACCGCAAAGAAATCACAATTGATCGTGAAGTATGGATTGGGAATGCCGCCCAAACTTTGCACCCCGTTGCAGGACAAGGTCTTAATTTGGGACTGAGAGATGCCTTCTTGCTAGCAGAGAAATTGGTCGGAGTATTTGCTGGGTCGCCAAAAGATCAACTCACACTAGTTTTAGAAAACGCTTTGCAAGAATATGCGCTCAGTCGCAAAATCGACAGAACAACCACCATAGGCCTCACCGACTTTATGGCCAGGGTGTTTACGTCGAATCTTGCCCCTATTGTGGCTGCCCGTGGACTGGCTTTATCGGCCCTTCAGTGGGCTCCACCAATCAAAACAGCCCTTGCTAGGCAAATGATGTTTGGCAGACGCTAGAGGGCTAAATTCCCCCTCAAGATTTCTACTCACTTCATTTCCTCTGAAAACGGGTTTCTGCCTAAAAATTAGGCAGATTTAGGCGCTTTTGTGCTAAAACTTCATACTTTACGCAAAAAACTCCCCCTCGATAAGGCCTTGAGTCATTTCCGAGCTTTTTAGATGAAGATTGGCCCACACCAACTAGCAAATAGACTGTTTGTAGCCCCTATGGCAGGGGTGACGGATCGTCCATTTCGTCAGCTTTGCAAAAAATTAGGCGCTGGTTATGCCATCTCCGAGATGGTTGCATCAAATGCACTGTTGTGGAAGAGTGAAAAAACACAGCGCCGCGCAAATCACGTTGGCGAATTTAAACCCATCGCAGTGCAAATTGCAGGGACTGACCCAGCGATGATGGCTGCCGCAGCCAAAATCAATGTCGATCATGGCGCTCAAATTATTGATATCAATATGGGCTGTCCTGCAAAAAAAGTGTGTAATGTTGCAGCCGGCTCTGCGCTATTACGTGCTGAACCTTTGCTTCAGCAGATTTTGGAAGCAGTAGTGAATACTATTGGCAGAGGACCCGACGCAGTACCCGTGACACTAAAAATCCGCACAGGTTGGGATTGTCAGAATAAGAATGCTATCGAGATTGCTCGCCTTGCAGAGAAATCCGGAATATCCATGTTGACCGTTCACGGCCGAACAAAAGCGGATCTCTATCACGGTGAAGCAGAGTACGCAACCATCACTGCAGTTAGAAATAGCGTCAATATTCCAGTGGTTGCTAATGGCGATATTCATAGTCCAGCAAAAGCTGAGGAAGTACTCAATATGACCGGCGCTAATGCCATCATGATTGGTCGCCCTTGGATTTTTCGCGAAATTCATCACTACCTAGAAGCTGGCGGCAAGCTGCCAACCCATGAAATCAATGAGATTCAGGCCATCATGCATGACCACCTATTGGATCATTATGAACTCTATGGAGAATACATTGGGCTACGTACGGCACGCAAACATATTGGTTGGTACTGCAAGGGATTGCGTGACTCTCACGCTTTCCGGCAGCGAATGAATACTGCCGATGATTGCAAAACGCAATTACAAATGGTTAATGATTATTTTGATGAGATGAAATCTCATTCTGATCGCTTGTTATTTTTAGAGGCAGCTTAGCGCTAGTTAAATTTTTTAGCTTGTATTATCTTTATTTAATAGTTTTTGTATTGATAGATTCTTATGACAAATAAACACCCGATTTCAGAATGTATAGAAACCCAATTACAAGGTAATTGAACGGATCTTAAGGGGATTGCCCCAACTGATATTTATAATATGGTTTTGACTGTAGTAGAAAAACCAATGCTGGAATTAGTCATGCAACATGCCAAGCAGCATCAATCTTTAGCTGCTCAATATCTAGGCATCAATCGCAACACACTGCACAAGAAGTTAGTTGAACATCAACTGTTGAATAAAGATTCAGCACTTAGCTAGTAAAGTTATTTTGCTTAATTCCATTCTCCGAAAACTATGATCCGTACAGCTCTAATCTCCGTTGCTGATAAAGATAGCATCGTGCCTTTTGCAAAAGCTCTCCATGAGCAAGGCATTAAACTCATTTCCACCGGTGGCACTGCCAAACTATTAGTAGAGAACAATCTTCCTGTTGTAGAGGCATCTTCCTTAACCAAGTTTCCAGAGATGTTAGATGGTCGTGTAAAAACGCTCCACCCAATGGTCCATGGTGGTTTACTGGCTCGTAGAGATTTTCCGGAGCATATGGCAGCTTTAAAAGAGCATGGTATTGATACCATTGATATGCTCGTGATTAACCTTTACCCCTTCAATGAGACGGTTGCTAAAGAAAGTTGCTCTTTCGAGGATGCAGTAGAAAATATTGATATTGGTGGACCTGCTATGTTGCGTGCTGCAGCTAAAAATCATCAAGATGTTACGGTATTAATTTCGCCTGAAGACTACGCACCTGTCTTAGCCGAAATGAAGGTCAACAAGAATGGTGTTTCATACAAAACAAATTTAGCGCTAGCCAAAAAAGTATTTGCGCATACCGCTCAATACGATGGCGCCATCGCTAACTACCTATCTGCTTTAGGAGATGACCTCAATCACAAAGCTCGCTCCGCTTATCCAGAAACTCTGCATCTTGCTTTTGAAAAAGCACAAGAAATGCGTTACGGCGAAAACCCACATCAATCTGCCGCCTTCTATAAAGACATCTATCCGGCAGATGGCGCACTCGCAAATTACAAACAATTACAGGGTAAAGAGCTTTCTTACAATAATATTACTGATGCAGATTCCGCTTGGGAATGTGTCAAAAGTTTTTCCGGGAATGCTGGCGGGGCAGCAGCGTGTGTCATCATCAAGCATGCCAATCCTTGTGGTGTCGCTGTAGGTTCAACCGCACTTGAGGCTTATCAAAAGGCCTTTAAAACAGACCCGAGCTCCGCCTTTGGCGGCATCATTGCTTTTAATGTCCCCTGCGATGGTACTGCTGCTAAAGCCATTTCTAAACAATTTGTAGAGGTATTGCTTGCTCCAAGCTTTAGCAAAGAGGCAAAAGCAATCTTTGCTTCCAAACAAAATGTACGTCTCTTGGAGCTTCCATTAGGCACAGCATTTAATGTCTTTGATTTCAAACGTGTTGGTGGTGGTTTGCTCGTGCAATCCCCAGATGCAAAGAACGTGCTTGAAAATGAAATGCGTGTGGTGAGCAAGCGCCTCCCTACTCCAAGCGAAATGCATGACATGATGTTTGCATGGCGCGTTGCTAAGTTTGTCAAATCGAATGCAATTGTGTATTGCGCTAACAGTATGACCCTTGGTATTGGTGCTGGTCAAATGAGCCGCGTAGACTCTGCCCATATGGCTAGTATCAAAGCTGAAAATGCTGGTTTAAGCCTGAAGGGCTCAGCAGTAGCGAGTGATGCTTTCTTTCCATTCCGCGATGGCTTAGATCTAGTGGTGAACGGCGGTGCAAGCTGCGCCATTCAACCGGGCGGCAGCATGCGTGATGATGAAATCATTGCCGCAGCAAATGAACATGGTATCGCGATGATCTTTACTGGAACACGCCACTTTCGCCATTAAGTAATACTAAAAACTGAGAGCACTATCTCCCATGCGCTGGATAGGAATTGACCCGGGTTTACGCACTACCGGCTTTGGCATGATTGATGTTGAAGGCCAAAAGCTCACCTATGTGGCCTCAGGAACAATTGAGAGTGGCGACCCTGCAACAAAAGGACTATCTGAGCGCTTAGGTGCGCTCTATACTGGCGTTAAAGAAGTGCTAGAGACCTATAAACCAGAGTCTGCTGCGATTGAAGAGGTTTTTTTAAACGTCAATCCCCGCTCCACACTGATGCTTGGTCAAGCCAGGGGTGCAGTCATTGCTGCTCTTGTCTCCGCGAGACTACCAGTGGCTGAGTACAGCGCCCTTAGAGTCAAGCAGGCCATCGTTGGTACAGGGCGGGCTGCCAAGTCACAAGTTCAGGAGATGGTCAAACGTTTGCTACGCCTGAGCCGCGCTCCTGGAGCAGATGCGTCAGACGCTTTAGGCGTAGCCATTTGTGCAGCCCATCACGCTCAAATACCAAAATCAATAACAGCAGCTTTATTAGCCAAAAAACGTAGTCAGTAAACGCAGTAAGTAAAAATACCCATCACAGGTTAAGATCTCCACATGATTGGTCGCATTCAAGGCACCCTCGTTTCAGTTCACCCTCCCCGTCTTTTGGTCGATTGCCAAGGCATTGGCTACGAGGTTGATGTACCGATGAGCACCCTGTATCAGCTACCTCAAGCTGGCCAAAAAATTACCCTACTCACGCACTTTCAAGTTCGTGAAGATGCTCAGCAACTATTTGGCTTTGCCACAGAAACTGAACGTGAAGCATTTAGACAACTCATCAAAATTAGTGGTGTTGGCTCACGTACTGCTTTAGCAATACTCTCAGGCATGAGTGTCAATGAATTGGCTCAAGCAATTGCTCTTCAAGAGGCTGGACGATTAACTCAAGTACCTGGTATCGGCAAAAAAACGGCTGAGCGCCTTTGTCTAGAGCTCAAAGGCAGGTTGACGCCCGACCTCGGTATCACCGGTGGTAAACCACAAGCCATTGAAGCGAGCAGTGCAATATTGCAGGCACTTCTGGCGCTAGGCTATTCAGAAAAAGAAGCACTTCTGGTTCTCAAACAAATTCCACCTGATATTAGCGTTTCAGATGGTATCCGCATAGGCTTAAAGTATTTATCTAAAGCTTAATTGCAAACATTGCTCAACAAAACACCACTACACTTGCAGCATGGCAATTCATACAGACGACCTAAGCTCAATTCCCGAAGAGATTCCAGAAGGTGATGACCGCATTGTCAGTGGTTCAGCTGGTAATGCCGAAGCCGTTTTTGAAAGGGCGCTTCGCCCTAAACAACTCGATGAATGTGTTGGCCAAACAAAGGCTCGCGCCCAACTAGAGATCTTTATTAGCGCTACTAGAGCTCGTCAAGAGGCTTTGGATCACGTTCTTTTATTCGGTCCTCCAGGTCTTGGCAAAACTACGCTTGCTCACATTATTGCTAGAGAATTAGGTGTGAATCTGCGTCAAACTAGCGGCCCAATATTGGATAGACCTGGCGACCTTGCTGCTCTTCTGACCAATCTTGAGGCAAATGACGTCCTATTTATAGATGAGATTCATCGACTTTCGCCAGTAGTAGAAGAAATTCTATACCCGGCACTGGAAGACTATAGCCTGGATATCATGATCGGCGAAGGCCCGGCAGCGCGAAGCGTCAAGATTGATCTGAAGCCATTCACGCTGATTGGCGCGACGACTCGTGCTGGCATGCTAACCAATCCACTTCGTGATCGCTTTGGTATTATGGCTAGACTGGAGTTCTACACCACTGAAGAATTAACTAAAATCATTAACCGCTCTGCAAGCCTTCTAAAGGCTGTTATTGATTCAGAGGGATCATTAGAAATCGCTAAGCGGGCTCGTGGCACTCCGCGCATCGCCAATCGCCTCTTGCGACGCGTACGTGACTATGCAGAGGTCAAAGGTGCCGGCATCATCACTAAAGCGATGGCTGATGGAGCACTCAAGATGCTCGATGTTGATCCAAGCGGGTTCGATGTCATGGATAGAAAACTGCTTGAAGCCATCTTGCATAAATTTGATGGCGGCCCTGTAGGTATCGATAACTTAGCGGCTGCAATTGGCGAAGAACGTGACACCATTGAAGATGTTTTAGAGCCTTACCTCATACAGCAAGGCTATTTACAAAGAACATCACGCGGTAGAATGGTCACCCGTCAAGCCTACGAGCATTTTGGCTTCACACCACCAGGCGGTAGCGGTAGCTTAGATATTTAAGCCAAGATTACTTTTGCAAACTTACGTTTGCCAACCTGAACTACATAGGTTCCAGCTTCGATTTTCAACTGCTTATCACTTACCGTTGCACCATCAATCTTGACACCGTTTTGCTCAATCTTGCGATTCGCTTCAGAGGTTGATGGAGCCAAACCAGCTGCTTTGAGCAGATTCGCGATTCCTAATGGCGTACCAGTTAAGGCGATCTCAGGCATATCATCTGGTACGCCACCCTTAGCACGGTGATTGAAGTCCTCTAATGCTTTTTCTACAGCTGCTTGTGAATGAAAGCGGGCAACAATTTCTTGTGCGAGCAGCACTTTGCAATCTTTCGGATTTCGACCAGCAGCCACCTCTTGCTTCATGAGATCGATTTCCGTCATTGGCCGAAATGACAACAAAGTAAAGTAATCCCACATCAAATCATCAGAAATACTCAGAATTTTGCCAAACATATCACCAGCGGGTTCGCTGATGCCAATGTAGTTGCCTTTGGACTTACTCATTTTCTCAACGCCATCTAATCCAACTAGGAGCGGCATTGTCAAAATACATTGAGGCTCTTGTCCATACTCGCGCTGGAGTTCACGACCTACTAGCAAATTAAATTTTTGATCTGTACCACCGAACTCCAAATCGCTCTTCAAGGCTACAGAATCATAGCCCTGCATCAATGGGTATAAAAACTCATGAATAGAGATGGGTACACCATTGCGATACCGTTTGGTAAAGTCATCACGCTCCAACATACGTGCAACCGTATGCTTTGCAGCCAACTGAATCATGCCTCGCGCGCCCAATGGATCACACCACTCACTGTTGTAGCGCACTTCAGTCTTAGAAGGATCAAGCACCATGCTCGCCTGACGATAATAAGTCTCAGCATTCACGGCAATCTCCTCTGCTATCAAAGGGGGGCGGGTTGCGTTACGCCCTGACGGGTCACCAATCATGCTGGTGAAATCACCAATCAAGAAAATAACGGTATGACCTAAATCTTGCAATTGACGCAATTTATTTAGCACAACGGTATGGCCTAAATGAATATCAGGTGCAGTCGGATCTAAACCCAATTTAATCCGTAGGGGGGTCTTGGTAGCCTGACTACGCGCCAATTTCTGAATCCAATCCGCCTCTACCAATAGCTCATCGCAGCCGCGCTTGGTGACTTCGAGAGCTGCATAGACTTCAGGGGTCAATGGATATTTTTGTTCTGGTTTGGAAGTCATGCTGATTCAGTTAAATTAGTAGTTAAATTTCTAAAGCATAATTGTCGCATCCCTGAGAGCCCCATAAACAAACCCCAGTCCTTATACATTGGCCTTATGTCTGGGGCACCAACCTAGATGGCATCGATGCCGTTCTAGCCAAGATTGGGACAAGCGGGGAATGCCTGGGCCTTGGCTGATGCAGATGCTGTTGATCGATTGCTAAAGAAGGCTAATCTTCAGCCCTCTAAGATCGTTGCTATTGGCGCACACGGCCAGACAATTCGTCATCAGCCACATTTGGGTGATATGGCATACACCCATCAAACACTGAATCCATCTCTATTGGCAGAAAAAACAGGGCTTGATGTAATTGCAGATTTTAGAAGTCGAGATATGGCTGCTGGCGGATATGGCGCTCCTTTAGTGCCTGCGTTTCATGCGCAACAATTTGCGTCACATGAAAACATCGCTATCCTCAATATTGGCGGAATTGCTAATCTCACGCTTCTTCCTAAAAATGGTGAAGTGACTGGTTTTGATTGTGGCCCCGGAAATATGTTGATGGATGCATGGATACAGGAACATCAAGGCGCAGCATTTGATGAGAATAGTGTCGATGGGCATTGCAAGGCAAAGTAAATGAGGCGCTACTCGCAAAAATGTTAAGTGACCCCTTCTTTCTGAAAGCTCCACCGAAGAGCACTGGCCGAGATAAGTTTCATCTTGCATGGCTCAAAGAAAAATTAAGCAATGAAGATTGTTCCCATGATGATATGCGGTGGTGGCGCCAGGAATGATGCCTTGATGAATTTATTAAAAGCGAAGTCGCAATACTTTTTCAAAAATGCTATAGGTATTACTACTAGCGAGTCCGCCGGGATTGATCCGCAACTAGTAGAAGGACTTGCTTTTGCATAGCTAGCCTGGTCCCATAAAGAAAAACGGTCAGCCGTTACAGCAGCCAAAGGACCTAGAGTTCTAGGCGCTAGTTATCCCGCCTAGCCTCATGCTTTCTTAAGCAGAAAAAGAAGATCCGCAGCCACAAGTAGTTTGTGCATTTGGATTCTTAATTACAAACTGTGAACCATTGATGTCTTCCTTGTAGTCAATCTCAGCACCAACTAAGTATTGAAAGCTCATTGAATCAACCAATAGAGTTACTCCGTTTTTCTCAAAGCGAGTGTCATCTTCGTTCACAGCATCATCAAAAGTAAAGCCATACTGAAAACCCGAACAACCACCGCCTTGTACGAATACGCGAAGCTTCAACTCTGGATTACCTTCTTCAGCAATCAAGTCAGCAACTTTTGCAGCAGCACTATCCGTAAAAACCAATGGAGTAGGTGGCTCGGTTAAGTCTTCTGCAGGTTTTGTAGTTAATGCAATCATGATTTACTCCCGATTCAAAAGGCAATGGTTTATTTTAGGCTTTAAATGCCCAGCTTGCTGAAGAGTTATTCCTCAGGACATTATAGAGATACCGCAATCTGCGTTAATCCAGTGGTTTCGGGTAAGCCAAACATAAGATTCATGCACTGGACACCTTGCCCTGAGGCACCCTTTACCAAATTGTCTTCAATAACCAAAATCACCAAAGTATCTCCCCCACCTGGGCGATGAATCGCAATCCGCATACCGTTACTACCCCGGACAGAGCGGGTTTCTGGATGGCTGCCCGCAGGCATCACATCGACAAATGGCTCGTCTTTGTAAAAACTTTCATAGAGCTTTTGATAATCCACATCTTTACCAGCCTCAGTCAAACGTACATACAAAGTCGAATGAATACCCCTTACCATTGGCGTGAGATGTGGCACAAATATCAGCCCAATTTGATCATGGCCTGCAATTGCCTTTAAGCCCTGCACAATCTCAGGAAGATGACGGTGACCCTTAACACCATAGGCCTTAAAGTTATCGCTGGCCTCTGATAGTAAAGTGCCAATTTCCGCTTTACGGCCAGCGCCTGAGGTTCCAGATTTCGAATCAGAAATAATGTGCGTACCATCGATTAACTGTTTGCCGCCGGTGGATTTGGGCGATAACAAAGGTGCAAGTCCAAGTTGCACAGAAGTTGGGTAACAACCTGCTAAACCGACCACCCGAGCCTTTTTAATGGCGTCACGATTAATTTCTGGCAAGCCATAAACTGCTTCCGCCAAAATATCTGGGCAGTCATGCTCCATACCATACCACTTAGCAAATTCTTTGATATCTATCAAACGGAAGTCAGCCGCTAAATCCAAAATCTTGACATCATTCGCAAGCAATTCCTTTGCTTGCGCCATTGCAACACCGTGTGGAGTTGCGAAGAACACCACATCGCACTCATTTAATTGAGCTGCATCCGGCGTCGTAAATTTTAAACTTACCCTGCCGCGCAAGGATGGAAACATATCAGCTACTGGCATGCCAGCTTCTGTGCGAGAAGTAATGGCTGTGAGCTGAACATCAGGGTGCTGCGCCAATAAACGCAACAGCTCTACCCCGGTGTAACCAGTTCCACCAACGATGCCAACCTTAATCATGTCTTTCTCCAAAATGCCCTACAGATAAATTATTGTCTAACGCCTAATACTTATTTCTTACAGTGTCCTTAATTGTAGAAACAAAAAGAGTCGCTTGCGCGACCCTTGCGATAAAACTAAAGCGACTGAAAGAATTAGCGCTTGCTGAACTGCTTACGACGACGCGCGCCGTGCAGACCAACTTTTTTACGCTCCACTTCACGAGCATCGCGAGTTACCAAGCCTGCTTTGGACAGGTTTGGCTTCAAAGCGTTGTCATAGTCGACCAATGCACGAGTAACACCGTGACGAACTGCGCCAGCTTGGCCAGTTTCACCACCACCAGAAACGTTTACTTTGATATCAAAGGTAGTCAGGTGGGCTGTGAGCGCCAAAGGCTGACGAGCGATCATGCGTGATGTCTCACGAGCAAAATAAGCATCGATAGGCTTATCATTAACAATGATGTCGCCTTTGCCAGATTTAATAAATACGCGCGCAACAGAACTCTTGCGGCGACCGGTACCGTAATTCCAATTTCCGTAATTAATAGTCATTTGGTTTCCTTAAATCTCTAACGCTTTTGGCTGTTGAGCCACATGCGGATGATTGGCGTCGCCGTAGACTTTCAATTTCTTGATCATGGCGTAGCCTAGTGGGCCTTTTGGCAACATACCCTTCACAGCCTTCTCTAATGCACGACCAGGAAAACGATCTTGCATCTTATCGAAGTTGGTCGAGCTAATACCGCCTGGGTATCCGCTGTGACGGTAATAAATTTTGTTCAAGCCTTTTGTGCTTGTGACACGAAGCTTAGAAGAATTGATGACAACAATGAAGTCGCCAGTATCAACGTGTGGAGTGTATTCAGGCTTGTGCTTGCCGCATAGACGGAGTGCCACTTCACTGGCGACACGACCGAGGACTTTGTCCGTAGCGTCAATCACGAACCATTCATGCACTACCTCATGGGATTTTGCAGAAAAAGTTTTCATGATTTCTCAAATTGTTATAGTCAACAAAATTACTCCAACCAAACTACGTCCACCTTGGCCCTGCTTATGTTTGCAAGCTCGCAGATTCTGCAATTATTTACTCGGTACTACAAATTACCGCTGACTAGTTCGGTAATTCAGTAAAGCCTTGAATTGTAACCCAAAAACCCCAGGAACGAGTGCTGGGCTGGAATCCACCTATGTTTGGGTGGAAGAGACACTGGGAGGTAAGTGTCAGCCTTATACAAGCCTGACTACCAATGACGTTATTTTACACAAGGAATATGGTGCAAAGCAAGAATATTGACCAAAATCAATTTTTTTCTGTCTTTTTAGTTGCTTTTAGGATGCAAACAGGCTCAGTAAATATTGGTAAATTATTGATTAATTTTGTAAGTTAGGGATCGCTACTATGGATTGTCGAGTAACTTGGTTGGGTAATGGAGGCATGACTTTTACAGCAGAAACCGGCAGTGGTCACCTTGTTAACATGGATGGTGCACCTGAGGCAGGAGGAAGGAATCGAGCCCCAAGGCCAATGGAACTCATTCTCGCAGGTGCAGGTGGGCGCTCCGCTTTTGATGAGGTGGTTTCAATCCTACAGAAAGCCCGCCAAGCCGTTTCTGGTTGCGAGGTAGCCATGCACACGCCGAATGAGCTACAGAAGACCCCAAAGTCTTCACCAAAATCAATTTGCACTTTACTGTTAAAGGCAAGGATCTAGACCAGACAAAAGTAGATCGCGCAGTAAAACTCTCGCATGAGAAATCCTGTTCAGCCACTACCATGCTAGCCAAAACCGCAGAGCTGACTTATAGCGTTGAAGTCATCTCAGAAGACGTGCAGAGTCAATCGATAAGCCGGATTCTGTCGCCTAGATTTGCATCTAGGGGCAATCATTCCTCTAGGCCGGCAATTACCTGACGGCTCAAGCTCCCTACCCGCAGACTCAGCGGGACGCCTCATCGCCTGCTTACTTGGGATTGCTCCAGGTGGAGGTTACCGCGTTTCACCGTAACTAAATACGCTCGTCTCTGTGGCCCTATTCCTCACGTCGCCGTGGATGGCCGTTAGCCATCACCCTTCCCTATGGAGTCCGGACTTTCCTCCCCCTCAACAAATGAGGCGGCGATTGCCCAATTGACTCTGCGCCTGCAGTCTAACGCAGTCAGAGAAATTTAGCGACAATAGCTAACGATTTAGTTTTCAACCAGAGACCAAGCAATGGTTTCACCAGCACGAAGTGGCACTATCGTGGCATCACCCAATGGCAATTCTGCGGGTATGTTTTGCGCTTGTTTTACAAGCGTTATTTTCTGGGTATTACGTGGCAACGAATAAAAATCAGGGCCGAAGAAACTAGCAAAGCCCTCCAACTTATCGAACTTACCTTGGCTCTCAAAAGCTTCAGCATATAAACCGAGTGCATTAAAGGCGCTATAGCAACCAGCGCAACCGCAAGCAGTCTCTTTAGCACCTTTGGCGTGCGGCGCACTATCAGTCCCTAAGAAGAAACGAGGGTTACCGCTCGTTGCAGCTTCCAATAAAGCAACGCGATGTTCTTCGCGTTTCAATACTGGCAAGCAATAATTGTGTGGACGTATTCCACCAGAAAAAATTGCATTGCGATTCATCAGCAAATGTTGTGGAGTGATCGTTGCAGCAATTGTATTTTTGCCACCTATTATCGCATCACGAACATAATGAGCTGCCTGCTTAGTAGTGAGGTGTTCAAACACAACTTTCAGCTCAGGAAAATGTTGACGCAAAGGCTCCAATACTGAATCTATAAATACAGCTTCACGATCAAAGATATCAATTTCAGGACTCGTAACTTCACCATGCACTAAAAGCGGCATACCAACAGACTGCATTTCCTCCAAAACAGCATGACAATGCTTGAGGTCACTAACTCCAGCATCACTATTTGTGGTCGCACCTGCTGGATAAAGCTTGAAACCAGCTATACCCGCATCCTTTGCCTTACGAACCTCATCTACTGATGTAGTGTCAGTTAAATAGAGGATCATTAATGGCGTGAAAGCACTGATACCCAGTGCATTGAGATTGGCTTGAATACGTGCTTTATAGGCTTTAGCCAACCCAACTGTAGTCACTGGTGGCTTCAGATTTGGCATGATGATTGCTCGTGCAAATTGGCGTGCTGTATCAGCCAATACATCCTTCATTACTGCACCATCCCGGATATGCAAATGCCAGTCGTCCGGCTGAATCAATTCAATTTGAGTAGGGCTATTGGACATATTATTTATTTAGCAAGATGATCTGAAAGTCATTCACATTGGTAAGTGTAGGACCAGTGGCCACTAAAGCGCTCATTTCTGCCAAGAAGCCATAGCAATCATGCACTGCTAGGAATTTTTCTGGTACGAGACCAGATGTTTGACTGGCTAGACGAATATCTCCATCAAACCAGGCTCCAGCATTCGTCTCACTACCGTCTATCCCATCGGTATCAGCAGCTAATGCAGCTATATTCAAATCATTTTGAGTCGCAGCAAAAAGCGAGAGAAGATATTCACTGCAACAACCTCCTCGCCCCTTCACGCCTGCTGGGATCGTCACAGTACATTCACCACCAGAAATTAAAGCTAATGGCTTTTCAATTCCTTTTGCAGGGTAATCGCGAACCAGAGTAGCCTGATCAAAGCCAACTTCTTGAGCCTCTCCAATAATCGTATCGCCCAAGATGATAGGCTCGTAAGCATGAGTCCGAACATAATCAGCAGCAGCCTCTAAGCTTTTGTAGGCAGTAGCTATCACATGATAGGTTACTTGAGTATTTACCAAATCAGAATCTTTTAAAGTCTCAGGCTTCTTGCCTTCCAAACCTTGCTTGAGATGGACTAATACTGAGTTCGGGATAGATGACTTATCTAAATCAGATTTTTGCAGAATATTCATTGCATCTAAAGACGTAGAATAATCAGCGGCATATGGGCCGCTGGCAATATCGGCTGGCTCATCCCCAGTAACATCTGATATTAATAAGGCCTCTACTCGTGCGCCGCATGCAATCGCAGTTCTAGCTAAGTTACCACCCAAAATAGCCGACAAATGTTTGCGCACCGCATTCATTTCTTCAATGGGAGCCCCGCTACGAAGTAGTGCCGCGCATATCATCAATCGCGATATATCTTGTGGCAGCGTTAACAAGCTGGAGCCACCGCCTGAAACCAACGCAATCAGTACCTCACCCTCGTCCAATTGATTGGACAGTGCTAATACTTCTTTAGCACCATCCATACCCACCTGATCAGGAACGGGATGACCAGCCTCAATAATTTTGATATGAGTGGTTAGAGAGTTATGTCTATACCGTGTGAGCACTACACCCTCAATCTTGGCTTGCGGCCAATTCACTTTTGCATATGCTTCCAGAGCACTAGCCATAGAGGCACTGGCCTTTCCAGCACCCACTACCAACACTTACCTTTGGGCTCACGACCTTTTGGAAAAATTTTTGCCAAATACTGCAGGACGATGACTTGAGGATCGGCAACTGCCACAGCAGCAGCAAACGCATTTTTGAGAATGGCCTCTGTACTAAGTGGTATTAAGGATGTGGAATTACTGGGTGTCATTGGGCTATTCTAATCAGAAGTGGCACGCTCTTGCATTTGCCACATCTCGGCATACTTTCCATGAGCAGCCAATAAATCCCCATGCGTTCCACGTTCCACAATTTGGCCATGATCCATCACTAGAATTTAATCGGCATGAACAATAGTTGAGAGACGGTAGACAATGATCAGTGTCGTACGATTCTTAGCAAGAGTTAGTAACTCCTCCTGAAATGCACGTGCTGTTTTAGAGTCTAGAGCCGAGGTAGCTTCATCAAAAATCAACATAGATGGCTTTTTCGGAAATGTTCTTGCAATAGCAACCCGTTGCTTTTCACCCCCAGAAAGCTTCAGACCACACTCACCCACTTGTGTGTCATTGCCCTCTGGCAAGCGTTTAATAAAGTTATCGATTTGTGCCGCCCTAGCAGCTTCCCGCACTTCATCTAAAGTTGCAGAGGGCTTTCCATAAGCACTGTTGTATCCAATAGTGTCATTAAAGAAAACCGTATCTTGAGGGACGATGCCAATTGCCTTACGCAAACTTACCTGGGTAACGCTCTGAATATTCTGATGATCAATCAGCATATCTCCTGACTGAACATCATAACGATGAAATAACAAGCGAGCCACGGTACTCTTTCCAGCCCCACTTTGTCCAACTACTGCAGCAATCGTTCCCGAAGGAATATTAAAACTTACATCGCACAGAATCTCACGCTTTGCATCATAGTGAAACGATACATGCTCGAAACGAACATCAGGGCCATGACCTTGATTATTAATGTGTAGCGGTTTCGCGTCTGATGAATCAGCAATTTCTTTTTCGGTATTTAGTAGAGAAAACATGCGGTCCATATCCGTCAATGACTGCTTGATCTCGCGGTATATAACACCTAGAAAGTTAAGTGGAATATAGAGCTGGATCATTAAGGCATTAACCAACACTAAATAACCTAAAGTCATCGTGCCATCAACTACACCGACAGTGGCACACCAGAGAATGAACATGAGGCCTACTACAATAATAATCTGTTGACCAAGATTTAAGATGGCTAAAGTTTTTTAAGACTTTACAGCTGCTGCTTGATATCGGAGCAAATTTTCATCGTAGCGTCTAGCTTCAAAAGCTTCGTTACCAAAATACTTTACAGTTTCAAAATTTAATAGGGAATCGATAGCTTTCTGATGAGCCTTTGAATCCATATCGTTCATAGTGCGACGATAGTGAGTGCGCCACTCTGTAACGACAATCGTGAAAATAATATAAAGACCTAGAGCAATCAAAGTAATTACTGCAAACCAAATGTCATAGGAGTAGGCTCAATAACCTAGGACCAAACAAAACTCAATGAAGGTTGGCAGAATGCTGTACAGCGCATAGGAAATCAACGACTGAATGCCGCGAGTACCGCGCTCTATAGCGTCGCGACGATTGGTCACGCTCTCGACTAACACCACCAGTCTGTCGAGCCAAATGAAAACCCAGGGCAAGAGAGTGTAGATGCTCAAATACTTGCAGTGCCACTTTACGGACAGCATTTTGAGTCACTTTTGCAAATCAGGCTTCTCTTAACCCTGTAAATAGGGATGCGGAGATTCTCAAAAAGCCGTATGCCACAATCATTCCGAGGGGTACGACTAGAATGGCCGGTGGAGAGTTGACCTTAATGCTCAAAGAGTCACAATTAACTCTTTCATCACAATCGGAATGCCAAGATTAGCAACCTTAGCGGTAACCAAACAACTCAGGGCAATGAGTACCCGAAAACAAGACTCCAAAAGATAGTGAAGAAGATTACGGATGACACGCCAGTCCCCACGTTGAGGTAGTTTCGAATCTGCGTTACCGTGGTGATGTCCCGATGAATATCTCATCGTCTTATCTTATTCCTAATGGGCAAATGAATTGGGTCTCGTATTCAGAAAATAATTTTCGAATTGCCTCTTCATTGCTTGGAGAAAAACATTTCTTTGCCGCCTCTTCATGCGGCAACCATTTAAAAGCTATATGCTCGCTTGGGGCTAAAGTAACTACAGTTTGATCAGGAACCTTTAGAGCAAACCAATGTTCCATATTACGAGTGATACCAGGAGCGTAACGAGTGCGCCATTAAGGGTAGCTTTCATATTCAATTTGGTAATGCCTATTTTGCAATGAATCTGGCGGTAAAACATCCACTGCAATACCCGTTCAAATACCTCACGTGCAGCTGCTGACGCTAGATCTTCATCAGGGGCATCAAGACTGCCAGAAGCCGATTCGATCAGCTCGCTCTATCAAGCAAACATCCCTATTCAATTTATAAATAACTACCAAAACCGAAATAGGGATTTTGAATGTGGGCACTGCTAGATTGCTTTAGGCAGCTGGTGCGGCTTGACTTAAACGGATGTGTAACTCGCGTAGCTGCCGCTCATCTACTGGACTAGGCGCCTGAGTTAATAAACATTGAGCACGTTGTGTTTTAGGAAAAGCAATCACATCACGAATGGATTCGGCGCCAGTCATCATTGTGACAATCCGATCCAAGCCGAATGCAATACCACCATGTGGAGGCGCACCATACTGCAGTGCATCCAATAAAAAGCCAAACTTTGCTTGGGCTTCTGCTGCATCAATCTTCAAGGCGCGGAATACTTTACTTTGCACCGCTTCTTGGTGAATACGTACAGAACCGCCACCAATTTCGCTGCCATTCAAAACCATGTCATAGGCTTTGGCTAAGCACTTACCTGGATCTGATTCCAGATATTGCATGTGCTCGTCTTTAGGGCTTGTAAATGGATGATGGCAAGCCACCCAACGCGCCTCTCCTTCATCGTAGTCAAACATTGGAAAATCAACTACCCATAGCGGCCTCCATCCTGCGGTAAAGAGACCGTGCTCCTTGCCCCAGGCAGATTGACCAATACGCAGGCGTAAATTACCGATAGCATCGTTCACAATTTTTTCTTTATCTGCGCCGAAGAAAATAATATCGCCATCTTTTGCACCTGTACGCTTCAAGATGCCTTCAATTGCTGCATCATGCAAATTTTTCACGATGGGTGACTGCAAATCATTACGGCCATCAGCAACAGAGTGCACCTTGATCCAAGCAAGACCCTTGGCGCCATAAATACTTACAAATTGGGTGTAGTCATCGATTTCACTACGGCTAATTTCTGCTCCACCTGGCACACACAAGCCCACTACTCGGCCGCCTGCCTGATTAGCAGCGCCTGAGAACACCTTGAAATCAACCTCTTTCATTAAGTCTGTCAATTCGGTGAACTCAAAGTTCACCCGTAGATCAGGCTTGTCAGACCCAAAGCGTGCCATGCCCTCTGAATAGGGCATAGTTGGGAACGGGTTAGGCAACTCGACATTCATTGTCTTTTTGAAGATATGACGAATCATGTTTTCAAATAAATCCCGAATTACTAACTCGCTTAAGAAAGCAGTTTCACAGTCAATTTGAGTAAATTCAGGCTGACGATCCGCGCGCAAATCTTCGTCACGGAAACATTTTGTGATTTGATAGTAACGATCAAAGCCCGCTACCATTAACAACTGTTTAAATAATTGCGGGGATTGAGGCAAAGCAAAGAACTGGCCGTCATGTACACGCGAAGGAACAAGGTAATCACGCGCACCCTCCGGGGTGCTCTTAGTCAGCATGGGGGTTTCAATCTCAATAAAACCAGCATCATCTAAATAGCGACGGCATTCCATTGCTACGTTGTAACGCAAACGTAAATTCTTTTGCATTTGCGGACGACGCAAATCTAACACGCGATGAGTCAATCGAGTAGTCTCTGATAAATTCTCATCATCCATTTGAAATGGTGGGGTCACTGATGCGTTTAGGATGACTAAGTTATGACACAGAATCTCTACTTTTCCACTCACTAAGTCTGCATTTTCAGCACCTGCAGGGCGTGCACGCACAAGACCCTTAATCTGAATACAAAATTCACTACGCACTTGCTCAGCAAGAGCAAACATTTCTGGGCGATCAGGATCGCAAACTACTTGTACAAAACCTTCACGATCGCGTAAGTCAATAAAGATCACGCCTCCGTGGTCACGGCGGCGGTTAACCCATCCAGAGAGGGTAACCTCTTGGCCCATAAGTGAATCGGTTACCTGGCCGCAGGTATGGCTTCGCATCGACATAACAATTTCCTATAAATTAAGAAGGGTGCGGCAACTGAAATCCAGTTACGCCGCTTGAACTATTAGGTGGAACAGAGCCCATTGACACAATATGCTTCAGGGCCTCTTCTACACTCATCTCCAATTCGATTGTTTGTGCTCTTGGCACAATCATGAAAAAACCAGATGTTGGATTGGGAGTGGTAGGCAAAAATACGTTGACGTAATCCTCACCTAATTTTGCTGTCACTTCTTTTGCAGGTGACCCAGTTTGAAATGCAATAACCCATGAATCAGCATGGGGGTAACGAATCAAAAGCGCCTTACTAAATGCTTGACTGCTTCCCGAAAATAAAGTGGATGAAACTTGTTGAACGCTAGAGTAAATAGAACGAACAATCGGAATGCGATTGATTTGTTTGTTCCACATCCGAATCCACCACTGGCCAGCGAAACTAATTGCCAACAAACCCGTAGCCATGATAACGGCAATTACAATTAAAATACCGACACCTGGAAGTTCCCGGAAATGCTGCAAGTCGCCAGCGAATTGGCGCGGAAAGACAGCAATCATGGCGTGCATTACAGAACCAAAAACGCCATCGAGCAGACCCAAACCCCAAGCAATCACCCAAATGGTGATTGACAGTGGTGCCCATACGAGAATGCCAGCAATAAAGTATTTTTTCATGTGCCCTGCCTGTCTAACCCGCTATTTTAGCGGGTATGAGGCCAATCAGCGAGAGGCTAATAAACACCAAGGCTGAGAATCAAAATTCCCAGCAAAATCCCGCCTGCAAACAGCAAAGCACCTGCCAACAGCCTATGAGTGCGCCTTTCTTGTAACAAAAGGGCCTTTAAGGCCTCAATTTCACCATTTTGGTCTTTTATTTGGTGCTTCCCCTGAGCGAGGCTATCAGCAATCAAACGAGGCAAAGTAGGCAGAATCTTGGCCCAACTGAGAGCCTCTTCCTTCAAACCATCCAACAATCCACGCCAGCCCAACTGCTGACAGACCCATTTTTCCAAGATCGGTTTTGCAGTTTTCCAGAGATCTAGATCGGGATCTAGCTGACGAGCCAAACCCTCGACATTTAACAGGGTTTTCTGCAATAAAGTGAGTTGCGGCTGAATCTCAACCTTAAAACGACGTGAAGTTTGGAATAAACGCATCAGCACAATACCCAAGGAGATCTCCTTGAGAGGGCGATCAAAATAAGGCTCACATACAGAACGAATTGCCCCCTCCAACTCTTCAACGCGGGTATTGGCGGGCACCCACCCTGACTCGATATGCAGCTCTGCAACCCGACGGTAATTGCGATTAAAGAATGCTAAAAAGTTCAACGCTAAATAATTTTTATCTGACTCACTTAAGGCTCCGACGATACCGAAGTCCAAAGAAATGAAACGACCAAACGTTTCTGGCTCAAGACTAATCATAATATTGCCGGGGTGCATATCAGCATGGAAGAAACCATGCTCAAAAACTTGAGTACAGAATATTTCTACTCCGTCAGAAGCAAGCTTTTTAAAGTCCACTCCTGCATCATGCAAGGCGGCAGATTTACCAATCGAGACACCATACATTCTCTCCATGACGATCACATTGGTATGACAGAGATCCCAATACATTTCAGGAATCATTAACTTTTTAGAATCTGCAAATTGTCTGCGCAACTGACTTGCGTTAGCTGCCTCACGCATGAGATCTAACTCATCATGCAGATACGTATCAAACTCAGCAACGTTTTCACGCGGCTTTAATCGACGGCCATCCTCAGAGCTTTTTTCAATCACTTTAGCCAAGTCATACATTAAGGCTAAGTCACCCTCAATCACTGGCAAGATGCCTGGGCGTAAGACTTTAATTGCTACTGCGCGCCCTTCCCACTCTGGGCGTTTATCTGTTCCACATAAGATTCCAAAATGAACCTGAGCAACCGAAGCGCTAGCAACAGGAGTGGCCTCAAAACTAATAAAAACTTCTTCGATAGGCCGACCTAAATCTTCTTCAATAAGACGACGTGATTCTTCATTCGAAAAAGGCGGGACTTGATCTTGCAACTTTGCCAATTCATTAGCAATATCTTCAGGCAACAAATCACGTCGCGTAGAAAGGACTTGGCCAAACTTCACAAAAATGGGGCCAAGTGCCTCAAGGGTCGATCGGATACGCTCACCCCTAGGTAAATGACCGCCTGGAGAAACCCAGCAAAGCACCGTCAAAAAACTACGACGTAATCCTGGCTTGAGTAGATCGCGAAGTAATGGCAATAAACCATAGCGCCATGCAGTAAAAAATATGAAATAGAGACGAGCAAGTCGACGCACGATTTATTTAGCCTTTTGCTGTAATAATTGAATACGCTTTTCCATACAATCAACAGATTCGCGTAGCTCACTTAATGCAGATTTGTGGGCCATAAAGTCCCGTTTATTTAATAGCACTTTCTTTTCTTCGCTCACATACTCAACGATATTGCCCAGAAAATCACTGGCTACTGAACGAGATGCAGATAAGAACTTTTTACTTTGTCTCACAGCAAAGTGAGCAGGTGCATCACCCACTAAGCGCGCCAAATCTTCCTCGCACTCCCAGCGCAACTGCCCAGCCAAGCGCCACAAGAGCTGAGCCAAATCCGCATCGCCAGTTATTTTGACCGCCTTAAAAGCCTGCTCGCGTAAGGAACCACTATTACCAACCATATCACCCAATGCTTTCGCAGACATCTCCAGGATTAGTGATGGGGCATCGATTTCTTTCAAACTGACCAATAATCCATCAGCCTTTATTTCGCAACAAAAATAGCCCATAGGGAGCTGCAACAGAATGGTTTTACCAGCATGGCGTGCTAACTCTTTAGACGCCCATGGCTCGCTTTCCAAAACATGATTAATGGCGCGGCAAGCTGCGCCAGAGGCAAAAGTATGGGAGGGAGCTAAATGTCTATTCATAAGTGTAAAAAACCCGCACAAGTGCGGGTTTTCCGACGGCAAGTGCCTAAAGCTTAAACCAACTGCGAGATACCCGCCAGTACCCAGCCTCCAGGACCTTCTACTGGCTTGCTTAAATTCCAAATTTCAGAGAAGTCTCTCGCTGGTACACCTTGTTGCTCACGCATCATGCCGCTGAACCGAATGCTACAGTAGTCATGACCATCTGCAGTCTCACTTCCAAGAAGTTGGGCATTAATCGTCACAACATCAGCTTGATTCTTGCTATCAGTTCGTCCGACTAAATCCTGCTGAATGGTCGCAAACATTTCAGGAGTTGTAAATTCACGCAAGGAGGCAAGATCACCTTGATCCCATGCTTTTTGCAAAGTTGAAAAATACTGTTTTGCATTCTCCAAAAAGGTGAGTTGATCAAAACCAGGCTCTTGTCTTGGGATCTGATCTAAGCCCGCACGTTGCATCCCTGGCGGCTCAAGATTAGGAGATTTGCCAGCAGTGGATAAGCTTGGTAAGAATTTGCGAATCACAAACATGATTACAAACCCTGCTAACAAGGCGATCAGTAGACCGGTGATCATTGAAGACGCGGCTTCACCTAAACCAAAATGAGACAGAAGATAGCCAATGCCCAAGCCAGCCGCTAATCCACCTAGAATGCCGCCCATGCCACTAAAGCGACTTGGTGTTGGCGTTTGTGGTGCTGATGCTGGCGCCGCAGGTTTGGCTTGTTGTGCAGATTTCTGAACGGGCGTTGCTTGTTTTTGTATTGGAGCACTTGGTGCTTTACCCACATTCTTACCGCTCCCTAAGCGAGCAGCATCGACATGGCCAACAGCGGCAAATACTAGAGTAAGGCTTACTAATGTCGCTTTAAAAAAATGTTTCTTCATTACTATTTACCCCTTCTATATTACTTCAGGAATTCTTTAGTTTTTAGGAATTTAAAAACTATATAACCATCAGTATTTAATACCAATATGTAAGGCGACGATGCCCCCAGTCATCCTATGGGTTTCTACCTCATCAAAACCCACGTCTAACATCATTTCTTTGAGGGTATGGGCGTCAGGATGCATGCGAATAGATTCCGCAAGATAGCGGTAGCTTTCAGAATCTTGGGCAATTTTCTCGCCCAACCATGGCAACACCTTAAAAGAATAGGTTTCATATGCCGGCTGCAAAAATGCATCTGGTTTTGAAAACTCCAAAACCAATACTCGACCACCCGGCTTGATCACACGACACATTTCAGCTAAGGCAACTTCTTTGTGGGTCATATTACGCAAACCAAATGCAACTGTCACCACATCAAAATGGTTGCTTGGAAAAGGGATCTTTTCTGCATCGAATTGAACACATGGCAAAGCCATACCGCGATCCAGAAGTCGATCACGCCCCACTCCCAACATAGAGGCATTAATGTCACTTAACCATACCTGCGCATCAGGGTTGATGCCCCATTCCGCCGCTTTTGCAAACGCGGCCGCCAGATCACCGGTACCTCCTGCAATATCCAATATCCTCTGTCCTGGACGAACATTTGCACGCGCAATCGTTATTTTTTTCCAAACACGATGCAAGCCAAATGACATCAAATCATTCATGACATCGTATTTGCTAGCCACAGAATGAAAAACCTCAGCAACCTTACCTGCTTTCTCGGCCTCATCAACACTTTGATATCCGAAGTGCGTTTTACTCATTAGTGACTTCCACAAGAATGGCCCGAAGAACCTCCCGGTTTAGTCATCGGCATATCGCGATCTAAACCAGCAGCGGCTAATTTATCTAAATGCTCTTTCCATAATTGCCCTTGGTTTTTGCATAAGAAATACACGTAATCCCAAGAATACAAACCAGAATCATGTCCATCAGAAAAGCTAGGCTTTAAAGCATAGTGACCAACTGGCTCTAGATTGGCAATTAAGACATCACGCTTACCAGGCTGCAGCGTCTCCTGTCCGGGTCCATGACCTTGCACTTCGGCCGAGGGAGATAGAACTCTCAATAATTCAAATGGCAAACGATAAATACTGCCGTTCTCATAAGAGAGCTCTAAGACTTTGGATTGCTGGTGCACAACAACATGAGTTGGAATCATTAAACCAAAACCCTTTCGATACCACCTTGGTTTGCCTTCGCAACATAATCTTGCATCCAATCTTTACCAAGCAACTTTTGAGCCATTTCAACCACAATGTAATCAGCTGTAGTATCGCTATCGGCATCAAAACGAGTTAGACCTTGGAGGCAAGATGGACAGCTAGTTAACACTTTGACTTCGCCCGTAAAGTCCCCCTTACGAAGATCGTTAGCGCCTTTTTCCATCTCAATTTGTTTACGGAATCGTACTTGGGTAGAGATATCGGGGCGAGTGACAGCCAAGGTACCGGACTCGCCACAGCAACGATCATTTTTTTGAATGGCTTTTCCATCTTCAGCTTGAATCAGTTCATTAACTGTTTTCAAGGGGTCTTGCAATTTCATTGGTGAGTGACAAGGATCGTGATACATGTACTTCACACCCTTCACCCCAGAAAGTTTCACACCCTTCTCGGCCAAGAACTCATGAATATCAATAATGCGGCAACCAGGGAAAATCTGCTCGAACTGATAGCCCGCTAATTGGTCATAACAAGTGCCACAAGAAACTACAACGGTCTTGATATCTAGGTAATTGAGGGTATTTGCCACACGATGAAGTAAGACACGGTTATCCGTAACCATCTTTTCGGCTTTATCAAAATCGCCATTACCGCGTTGTGGGTAGCCGCAACAGAGATAGCCCGGAGGTAAAAC
Source organism: Polynucleobacter necessarius (assembly GCF_900095185.1). Lineage (NCBI taxonomy): Bacteria > Pseudomonadati > Pseudomonadota > Betaproteobacteria > Burkholderiales > Burkholderiaceae > Polynucleobacter > Polynucleobacter necessarius. The sequence goes on from NZ_LT606948.1 coordinate 477,232, forward strand.
GGTCTGAACACCCACATTCCATAACATGGCTTGGGTAGCTAAACCAACTTGAGAGAAAAGACGCTCAGAGCCACAACCCGGGAAGTAAAAAACTGCCTCAGTATCTGCCGATGTGGTCTTGGGATCACAAATAATCGGCACGTAGTTTGCATCTTCGATATCCAACAAAGCGCGGGCAGTCTTTGTAGGAAGATTGCCTGGCATCTTTTTATTGACAAAAAAGATGACCTGTTCTTTTACGGTAGGCTTGCCCACGGTTGCAGGCGGACGAGCAGTTTGTTGTTTTGCAAACTTACGCAATACATCATTACCCAAGCGCTGTAATTTATAACCCCAACCAATCATGGTCTTGCGTGCTAAATGTATACTTTCAGGGCTCGTTGCATTTAGGAAAAACATAGATGCAGCTGTACCTGGATTAAAGCGTTGCTGACCCATCTTACGTAACAGATTGCGCATATTCATTGTCACATCACCAAAGTCAATTTTGACTGGACAAGGCGTCAGACACTTATGGCAGACAGTGCAATGTGCAGCGACATCATCGAACATTTCCCAATGACGAATGGAAACTCCACGACGAGTTTGCTCTTCATATAGGAAGACTTCAATTAATAAGGAAGTTGCTAAGATTTTGTCACGTGGGCTGTATAGAAGGTTTGCACGAGGAACATGGCTTGAGCAAACAGGCTTACATTTGCCGCAACGCAAACAATCTTTCACACTATCGGCAATTGCTCCAATATCACTTTGCTGCATGATGATGGACTCATGGCCCATCAAACCAAAACTGGGTGTGTAGGCCATGCTGAGGTCTGCATGAGGCATCAATTTGCCTTTATTAAAGCGCCCCTCAGGATCAACGCGATTCTTATAGCTGCGAAAATCTTTTAATTCAGCTTCAGTTAAGTACTCCAGCTTGGTAATGCCAATACCATGCTCACCAGAAATGACACCGTCCAAAGAACGGGCCAGTTTCATAATGCGATCAACGGCGCGATGTGCATCTTGCAGCATCTCATAGTCATCGGAGTTCACAGGAATATTGGTATGAACGTTACCGTCGCCAGCATGCATATGTAAGGCAATGAAGATACGCTTCCGCAAAATATTTTTGTGGATTGCTACTAACTCCGTAAGGATGGGCTCAAATGCAAGACCACCGAAAATAATACGTAGCTCTGCACGTACTGCATCCTTCCATGATGCACGCAAGCTGTAATTTTGCAGCTGCGGAAAATAAGTATCCATCTGCACAAGCCAGTCGGCCCAACGGGTGCGCACTTTAGAAATGAGCTCCAAGGCCTGTTGCACGCGATCGCCTAAAATTTCTGCAGTTGGAATCTCATATTCAGCGTCACTCTTACCCAATGGCAATGCACTCTTTTTCAAGAAAGTCTCGAGGCCATCGAGAACTTGTAGCTTATTCTTAAGTGAGAGCTCAATATTGAGGCGGTCAATACCATCGGTGTACTCACCCATACGTGACAATGGAATCACTACATCTTCATTAATCTTAAAAGCATTAGTGTGACGCGCAATAGCAGCAGTGCGGGCACGATCTAACCAAAACTTCTGACGCGCCTCAGCACTCACGGCAACAAAACCTTCGCCGACACGTAAGTTCGCCATCCACACTACTTCACTCGTAGCAGCAGCTACAGCTTCTTCATCATCTCCGGCAATGTCACCTATCAACACCATCTTCGGCAAGCAATTTCGCTTCGATTTAGTCGAGTAGCCAACTGCTTTTAAATAGCGATCATCCAAATGCTCAAGACCCGCCAAAATTGGACCGCCTTGCTTACTCAACGTTTCGAGATAAGCCTTAATTTCCACAATGCTTGGAATGGCTTCGCGTGCTTGACCAAAAAACTCTAAGCAAACAGTGCGCATATATTTCGGCATACGATGCAATACCCAAGTTGCACTGGTAATTAATCCGTCACAACCTTCTTTTTGCACACCCGGCAATCCCGATAAAAACTTATCCGTAACATCTTTACCCAGACCTGCTTTACGGAAACGCTTCCCTTCAACTGCTAACAATTCTTTTTTGAGAATGCGCACGCCTGGCTCACTGTTTCCATCCGACCAAGTAAGTTGAAAACGTACTGTCGCCACATCATGAATCTTGCCCATATTGTGATCGAGCCTCTCAACGTCTAACCAATTGCCTTCAGGATCAACCATGCGCCAACTAACAAGGTTATCAAGAGCAGTCCCCCAAAGGACGGCTTTCTTGCCACCAGCATTCATTGCAATATTGCCGCCGATACAACTCGCATCCGCAGATGTAGGATCGACTGCAAACACAAGGCCAGCATGCTCGGCAGCATCTGAAACACGACGGGTTACAACGCCTGCGCCTGTGAAAATAGTTGAGACTTCATACTCTAAACCCGGTAATTTTTTAGAGTTCACGCCCCCAATATGTTGCAGCTTTTCAGTATTAATAACTGCAGACATCGCGTACAAAGGAATCGCACCACCGGTATAGCCAGTGCCGCCTCCGCGAGGAATAATAGTCAAACCTAATTCAACACAAGTCTTTACTAAGCCAGGAATTTCAGATTCGTAGTCCGGCTTAAGCACCACGAGCGGAAACTCTACACGCCAGTCTGTCGCATCGGTAACGTGCGCTGCACGTGACACGCCATCAAAACAAATATTGTCCGTGGCAGTGTAACAACCTAATTCCTTGCGAGCACGCTTGCGAATTTGCTCAGCTTCTTTGAAATCATTTTCAAAATTTGCAATTGCGCGATACGCAGCACTTAGGAGAATTTCTACCTGATCGGCTGCATCACCACTATTACGTTTTTTTACTTCACCCAAGCGATGCCATAGAGCGTCAATCAATTGTTTGCGACGATTTGGGTTATCTAGCAAATCATCCTGTAAAAATGGGTTGCGTTGAACTGCCCAGATATCGCCCAGAATTTCAAAGAGCATGCGTGCAGAGCGTCCAGTGCGGCGAACGCTACGCAAGTCATTGAGAACACGCCATAACTCCTCGCCCAGAAGGCGAATCACAATCTCTCGATCGGAAAAGGAGGTGTAGTTGTAGGAAATTTCACGCAAACGGGGGGGAGGCGCCTCAGCGTCCAACAACTGGTTCAAAGCTAATGGGGCGTTCATAGCGACATATATTTGGTAAATAAGCATTTTAAATGAGCAAACCTGATACTGGCAGGAATCCAAGAAAGTTGCTCCAAAAAGCGATAAACCCTTGCAACTCTAAGGGCTTAGAAGCCATCCGTGGTACGCTCATTGAGTGACAACAAACGATCTAAAGAAAATTTTATCGGCTCGCGTTTATGACGTAGCTAGGGCAACCGAACTCCAGCTCGCACCTGAACTTACAAAACGTTTAGGCAATCAGGTTCTTTTGAAAAGAGAGGATAACCAACCGGTTTTCTCCTTCAAACTGCGTGGCGCTTACAACAAAATGGCCCATTTACCACTGGAGGCCCTGAAACGCGGAATGATTGCAGCATCGGCAGGCAATCACGCCCAGGGCGTGGCCCTCTCAGCGGCTACGATGAAATGCAAGGCCGTAATTGTGATACCTGTTACTACTCCAAGCGTCAAGATTGATGCAGTAAAGGCGAGGGGTGGTTCGTGGGTTGAAATCATCCTGCACAGAGAGGCCTATAGTGATGCGTTTAAGCATGCTGAAGCGATCGCCAAAAAGCGGGGATTAACTTTTGTTCATCCTTTTGATGATCCCGATGTCATCGCGGGACAAGGAACAATCGCCCACGAAATTTTCACTCAATATGAAAGCCCATCGATGCAGTCTTTGTGGCTATTGGTTGTGGTGGCCTCATTGCAGGTATTGGTGAATACTTCACAGAAGTGAACCTAAAAACAAAAGCGATCGGCGTGCAAGCATCAGACTCCGATGCGATGAATCAATCTCTAAAGGCGAATAAACGCATTGAGATGAAAGATGTTGGTTTGTTTTCTGATGGTACCGCTGTCAAACTGGTTGACAAAGAAACATTTCGTATTTGCAAGAACGTTGTAGATGAAATAGTGACCGTAGACACCGATGAAATCTGCACTGCAATTAATGATGTCTTTACTGACACTCGCAGCATCTTAGAACCCGCTGGCGCACTAGCCATTGCTGGCATGAAGAAGTATGTTGAGAAGAAGCGCATTAAGAAGAAAACCATAGTAGCTGTGGCCTGCGGTGAAAATATGAACTTTAGTCGTCTGCGCTTTGTTGCTGAACGGGCTGATGTTGGTAAATTCCGAGAGGCGGTCTTTGCAGTCACCCTTCCTGAAGAACGTGGCTCCTTCAAACGCTTCTGCGCATTACTCGGCAAACGTAATGTAACGGAATTTAACTATCGCATTGGAGATCAATCTGAAGCGCATATTTTTGTTGGTATCAGCACGCAAAAAGCAGGTGATAGTGAAGCCATTGCAAAGCATTTCCGTAAAGCAAAATTTGCAACACTTGATCTAACTCATGATGAGTTAGCAAAGTCCCATTTGCGTCATATGGTTGGCGGTCATTCTCCACTTGCCAAGGATGAACTGTTATATCGCTTTGAATTCCCAGAGCGCCCTGGTGCTTTAATGAAATTCTTAATAAGCATGGCTCCCAACTGGAACATCAGCTTATTCCACTACCGCAATCACGGCGCTGACTATGGCCGGATTCTGGTTGGGATACAGGTTCCCCCCAAACGAACCAAAGGAATTTACAAGTTTCTTGGTCAGCTTGGGTTATCCACACTGGGAGGATGGCAACAATCCCGCTTACCGCCTATTTCTTAAGTAAAGCCTGAGTCGTGTCATATTCACTTACTGGAAAACTGGTTGTCGCGATCTCCTCACGCGCACTATTTGATTGTGAAGAAGAAAATCGCATCTTCGAATCCACTGACGATAGTGCTTACATGAAATTACAGTTGGACCGTCTCGGTATTGCAGCCCAAACAGGTGTCGCCTTTCCATTAGTAAAAAAACTTCTAACGTTCAACGAAGAGGGTGAGCAACGAGTAGAGGCAGTCATCCTTTCGCGTAATGATCCTGTCAGCGGTTTACGAATCTTCCGTTCAGTAGAGCACCATGGCTTACAGCTGGAACGGGGCGTATTTACAAGAGGTCGCCCACCTTATCACTACCTGCGCTCACTGCACGCAAATCTATTTCTCTCCGCGAATGAGGATGATGTGCGCGCTACGATTGATGCTGGCTTTCCCGCTGCTCAGGTTTATCCATAGTCCCGCAAAACAGCGGAGTCTCACCCAAATGAAATCCGTATTGCCTTTGACGGTGATGCAGTCCTCTTTTCCGATGAGGCTGAACAAGTATTTCAGAAAAAAGGACTCGAGGCATTTGTAGACCATGAAAGTAAGAAAGTCGATATTCCATTACCTCCGGGTCCATTTAAGCCGCTACTAGAAGCATTACATAGACTGCAACGCTCCACTAGTGAAAACGGTATGCGGATTCGAACTGCGCTAGTCACAGCGCGCTCTGCGCCAGCTCATGAACGTGCTATTCGTACGTTGATGGCATGGGGCATTGATGTGGATGAAGCAATGTTCTTAGGCGGTTTATCGAAGAGTGAGTTGTTGCGAGAATTTGAACCCGACTGTTTCTTTGATGATCAAACAGGTCATTGTCAATCCGCCGCCTCTGTAACACCTACGGGTCATGTTGTGTCTGGCGTCTCCAAGCAACCTAAAAGGTAAGTATCAAACTGCTTATTAATAATGGTTATGGCAACCATTTCACTAGGGCAAGCAACACATTATCCAGATCAATATGATCCAAGTCTACTATTTCCGATTCCACGAAGCGTGAACCGAGCGAAGATTGGCATTAAACAAGAGTAAGCCTTACCATGTGTAGGCGTAGACTTTTGGAATGCATTTGAATTGAGCTGGCTCAACCTAAAAGGTAAGCCCAAATTGCAATAGCAGAATTCCAGATTCCAGCCGATTCTCTAAACATGATGGAATCAAAATCATTCAAGCTCTATCTCAATAGTCTGAATGGCGGACGCTTTACGGATGAGAAGGAAGTTAAGGAGCGACTCACTGCGGATTTGTCAGAGGTTGCGGGTAGCAAAATCACAGCTCGTATTAACCCAATCGAGCCCATCTCCAAAAAAGGTATGCAAGAAATGGGCGGTATTTTGTTGGATCGCCTGGATATTGAGGTCGATCCAAGCATGCCTGCAAACCCCAGCTTGTGAGAGGTAAATGAGTTTTGTGGCCCCATTGAGCAGTATCTGGTTTCTCGTTTACTGAAGTCAAAGTGCCCCGTAACGGGACAGCCTGATTGGGCTAGTGTGCAAATCCGCTACCAAGGTAGGCCCCTGAAGAGGGTCTTTTGCGCTATCTAATTGGCTTTAGGCAGCTTGGTGAGTTTCATGAACATTGCGTAGAAACCATCTTCACTGACATCAAGCGCCAGTGCAAGCCTGAAAGGCTATCTGTGTATGCACGTTACACGCGACGCGGAGATTTGGACATAAACCCTTTCCGTACTGATTACAATTCTCCTTGGCTGGAAAATATTCACCATGCTCGGCAATAGAAATAAAACACCCCTTTTAGGAAATCCTAGAAGGGGTTTTGTTATTCAAGCCAGTAACTAACGGCTAATGGATTATTGAGTGTTCCTTAGAACGGAATGTCATCATCCATTGCACCCAGTGAGGCCGCATTGGATGCGGCTGGAGACGACTGCTCAGCCGGTTTTGAGCGGCTATAGCTCTTACCACCATCACTACTTCCGCCTACCGGCTTACCACCTAGCATTTGCATAGTCTCCGCAACAATCTCAGTGGAATACTTCTCTTGACCGCTGGCATCAGTCCATTTGCGTGTTCGCAAACGACCTTCAACATAAACTTGCGAACCTTTTTTAAGGTACTGACCAGCGATTTCAGCAAGCTTGCCAAAGAAAGCAACACGGTGCCATTCCGTGGTCTCTTTCATTTCGCCGGTTTGTTTGTCTTTGTAACGATCAGATGTTGCTACTGAAATATTTGTAACGGCGTCGCCACTGGGCATGTAGCGCGTTTCTGGATCACATCCAACGTTACCTACGATGATGACTTTATTTACCGAAGCCATGTTGTCTCCCGCAGAAAAATACTGCTGTTGTTATGACTGCTCAAAAATTTACTGTGCACTCTAAATTAATCAATGAAGCTGCGGTTATGTCTTTGCGGCTACTTCCTCAGACTTTGTTACTTTCGCTGGCGTTTCACCCATCGACCATGCAATTATAAGCCAGCAAAATAAGAGCACTATACCCGTAATAAAGACTGAGATATCGCCATGGCCATCCATCAAATAGCCCCCAATAGCAGCACCAGCAAATATGCCAATTGACTGAGTGGTATTAAAAATGCCCAATACTGCGCCCTTAGATTCTTGGGCAAAGCGTGACACTAATGAAGGCTGCAAAGCTTCTAGTAAGTTAAAGCCGACGAAATAAATCACCAAGGCAATCGTGAGCAAGATAATTGATGCGGTATATGCAAATAGAATTTCAGCAATTAACAGGAGAGTAATTGCTAACAATAAAGTTAGGCGGAGTTGTTGATTCTTCTCACCAAAAATCAGAATCGGTGCCATCAATAAAAAAGATAGCAGCACTACTGGCAAGTAAATTTCCCAATGCGACGAAAGCGGTAAGCCTGCTTGCACCAGTAGGTGAGGCACGACCATAAACATGGACACTTGGGTTGCATGTAATACGAATACACCCAAATTTAAACGCATCAACTCTGGACGGAAAAAAATTTCATTCAGCGAATCTTGTTGCACCTTTGCCTCTGGTTTACTACTAGGCAACATGTAATACGTCACAAACATCGCAATGACACCCAACACTGCCAACACGATAAAAATTCCACTCAGACCAATAACGCGATAAATTGGGGTAGCAATCACCAGAGACAAAGCAAAAGACAGGGCAATACTCCCGCCGACCAAGGCCATAGCACGCGTGCGAACCTGCTCCCTGGTCAAATCGGCTACCCAAGCTGAAATAGCCGCAGAAACCGCACCCGCTCCCATAATTCCTCGACCAATAGCGATCCAGAGCAAATCGTCTTTCGCAGCACAGATCAGGGCGCCAGCCACAAACAAGGACAATCCCCATAGAACAACGGGCTTGCGGCCAACACGGTCAGATAAACGCCCCAAAGGGATATAAAAGCAGGCTTGAACGATATTAAAGATCCCAAGGGTCAAACCAACCCAAAGGGCGTTCTCACCCCCTAGCAAGCTACGCGCATGAATGCTGAAGATAGGCAATAGCAAGAAAAGACCCAGCATGCGAAGGCCAAATATGCCTGCTAAGGCCAGAGTGGAGCGAAGTTCAGAAGGATTCATGGGAAAGAGCTATATTAACAAGTTACGCTAAAAAATCATGAATAACGAAATAAAGATCCGCGGTGCCCGCACCCATAACCTTAAAAACATCAATCTAGACATTCCTAGAGAGAAACTTGTTGTCCTTACTGGCCTATCGGGTTCAGGCAAAAGCTCATTGGCTTTTGACACCCTCTATGCAGAAGGTCAACGCCGCTATGTTGAATCTCTCTCTGCTTATGCCCGTCAGTTTTTACAACTGATGGAAAAGCCAGATGTCGATACGATTGAGGGGCTTTCTTCTGCAATTTCGATTGAGCAAAAAGCCACAAGCCACAATCCTCGTTCAACCGTAGGTACGGTTACTGAAATTCATGATTACTTACGCTTATTGTTTGCACGCGCAGGTACGCCACATTGTCCAGACCATGATTTACCGCTTGAGGCACAAAGTGTTTCGCAAATGGTCGATACCGTTCTGTCGATGCCAGAAGACACAAAGTTACTGATCCTAGCTCCTGTAGTGAGTGAGCGTAAAGGCGAATTCGTTGATCTCTTCCAAGGCCTACAGGCCCAAGGCTTTGTGCGCTTTCGTGTTCGCTCAGGTGGTGGTACCGCAAACGCTGCAAAAGCAGAAATATTTGAAGTAGACCAACTACCCACCTTAAAGAAGAACGATAAGCACTTGATTGAAGTGGTAGTTGATCGCATCAAAGTATGCCCCGATATTCAACAACGTTTGGCAGAGTCATTTGAGACCGCATTAAGACTAGCAGATGGAAAGTCCATGATTGTAGAGATGGACACCGGTAAAGAGATGATCTTCTCTAGCAAGTTTGCCTGCCCTGTTTGTTCATACTCGCTTCAAGAGCTAGAGCCTCGACTCTTTTCATTCAACAATCCAATGGGTGCGTGCTCATCCTGTGATGGACTGGGTCATCAATCTTTCTTTGACCCAAAGCGGATCGTCGCGCATCCTGACTTATCCCTCGCTTCTGGAGCGATTAAGGGTTGGGATCGTCGTAATCAGTTTTATTTCAAGCTCCTTCAAACCCTTGCTAAACATGGTGGCTTTGATGTGGAAAAGCCATTTGAAAGTCTAAGTAAAAAACAACAGGATTTAATTCTCTTTGGATCTGGTGAAGTCACCATTCCATTTGAATATATCAATGAGCGTGGCAACAATAGTATTCGGCAACATGCTTTTGAAGGAATTGTTGCAAACTTCGAACGACGCTATCGTGAAACCGACTCAATGACAGTGCGTGAAGAGTTATCTCGTTATCAAAACGTCCAAACCTGTCCCGAATGTAATGGTAGTCGCTTACGTAAAGAAGCACGATTTGTCAAAGTGGGCGAAAAGCAACAATCTCGTGCAATTTATGAGATCAGCGCCTTGCCGCTAAAAGAAGCAAAAGAGTATTTTGAGGCTCTTGAGCTCAAAGGCGCTAAAAGAGAAATCGCCGATAAGATTGTGAAAGAAATTAGCGCGCGTCTTCGCTACTTAAATGATGTAGGTCTCGATTACCTCTCGCTCGAACGGAGTGCCGATACCCTCTCAGGTGGGGAGGCCCAACGTATTCGTCTAGCGAGCCAAATTGGGTCAGGCTTAACAGGTGTAATGTACGTACTAGACGAGCCCTCTATAGGCTTGCATCAACGCGATAACGATCGTCTCATTCGCACACTGAAGCATTTACGTGATTTAGGCAATAGCGTCTTAGTCGTAGAACATGATGAAGATATGGTTCGCGCTTCTGACTGGGTCATTGATATTGGGCCTGGAGCTGGGGTTCATGGTGGCGAAATTGTTGCTCAAGGCACCCCAGCAGAAATCGAAGCAAATACAAGCTCTTTAACAGGTGCTTATTTATCGGGTCGTGAAGCTATTGCCGTACCAGAAACACGCATCCCAGTAAATGATCGCTTCCTTGAAATTGTTGGGGCGCGTGGTAACAACTTGCAGTCAGTACACGCAAAAATTCCGGTTGGTTTGTTAACTTGCGTTACTGGTGTTTCTGGCTCAGGCAAATCGACCCTCATTAACGATACCTTGCATCATGCAGTAGCTCAGCACCTCTATGGCTCCAATACAGAACCTGCCGCACACGATGCCATGAAAGGCTTAGAGCATTTTGATAAAGTCATCAGCGTTGACCAATCCCCGATTGGTAGAACGCCGCGCTCTAACCCAGCCACCTACACAGGACTCTTTACCCCGATTAGAGAATTGTTTGCAGGCGTCCCAGCATCACGTGAACGCGGCTATGAAGCTGGTCGCTTCTCCTTTAACGTAAAAGGAGGTCGCTGCGATTCGTGTGAAGGCGATGGTGTTCTTAAAGTAGAAATGCACTTTTTGCCTGATGTCTACGTTCCATGCGATGTGTGTCATGGAAAGAGATATAACCGAGAGACTTTAGATATTCGCTACAAGGGTAAGAATATCCATGAAGTACTATCAATGACCATCGAACAAACGCATGCATTCTTTGATGCAGTACCTGTAGTCAAGCGCAAACTCAAAACTTTGCTCGATGTTGGATTAGGTTACGTAAAACTGGGTCAAAGTGCCACCACACTCTCTGGCGGCGAAGCGCAGCGCGTCAAACTTTCTCTTGAACTCTCAAAACGAGACACTGGGAGAACTCTATATATCTTGGATGAGCCCACTACAGGCCTTCACTTTCATGACATCCAACTACTACTCACGGTTATTCAAACCCTGAAGAAGCAAGGCAATACGATTGTCATCATTGAGCACAACTTAGATGTGATCAAAACTGCTGATTGGATTATTGATCTAGGACCTAAAGGTGGCGCAGGTGGCGGGCAGATTATTGCAACTGGTACACCGGAAGAAGTGGCAAAAAATGAGGCAAGCTTTACTGGTCACTACTTAGCACCTTTACTAACTCGTAAATCTTCTGTTACCAGCAAAAAGAATAGAAAGAGTGGGTTGACTGATCTCAGATCAGTTTAGCTTCGGCCAAATCAGTCGCCTCTGAATTACCTGAGATCACCAGAATGTCATTGGCCTCCAGTAGCAAATCAGGAGTAGGATCTAATTTCACATAATCAGCATTTCGAATTTTGCGTCTTACCGCTTGAACATTAACGCCATCCACTTCCAAATCAAGTGCACCAAGAGTTTTACCAATCGCCTGGGAGTTCGGTAATAGGGTAATAGCATGTAAACGCCATGACTCATTCGAACCAAAATCATCATCTGCTGAACCTCTAAAGTAGCCTCTTAATAAGCTATAACGCTCCTCTCGAGCAGTGGTGATACGTCTTACCACCTTACGCATCGGCACTCCCATGATTAATAGCACATGGGAGGCAATCATCAAGCCGCCTTCAATCAACTCGGGAACTACCTCGGTGGCACCAGCAGCTTGTAACTTGGCAATATCCGAATCATCTCTGGTGCGCACTAGAACAGTCATTCCCGGACGTAAATGCTCTACTTGACGCAGCACCCGCATGCTTGCTGCGGTATCAGCATAAGTAATCACTACTGCCTTTGCTCTTGATAAACCGGCGGCAGCAAGGAAATATTCACGACTTGCATCTCCATATACGATATTATCGCCAGCAGCTGCGACCTCCTGTACACGATCAGGATCTAAGTCCAAAGCAATGTAGGGAATTTTTTCTTGCTCAAGCATACGAGCTAAGCTTTGACCTGAGCGACCAAAGCCACAAATAATTACATGGTTTTCATTACGAACACTTTTTGATGCTACTCGAGTCAATGCCAGAGATTGTAAGAGCCATTCATTATTAGAGAAACGCATCGCAATACGATCGCTATATTCAATTAAAAACGGTGCGCAAAACATGGAGATCAACATCGCTGCTAATACAGCTTGACTCAGGGTGGGATCAATTAAATCTAAACCATCAATTTGATTGAGTAAAACAAAGCCAAATTCACCTGCTTGAGCTAAACAGAGTCCAGTTCTAATGGAGATGCCAGGGCTAGAGCCAAAGGCTCGAGAGAGCAATGCAATTAGACCAAACTTAAAGATCAGCGGCCCCACCAGAAGAGCCAGAACTAGTAACCATTGCTCACGAATGACGTTGAAGTCTAGCAACATACCAATCGTAATAAAGAAGAGGCCAAGTAAGACATCGCGAAAAGGTTTGACATCCTCTTCCACCTGATGGCGATAGGGCGTTTCAGAGATCAACATGCCTGCAAGAAAGGCACCAAGTGCGAGGGATAAACCAAGGTGTTCAGTGAGTCCCGCCATACCTAAAACGATTAGCAGAAGGTTCAACATAAATAACTCTTGCGAGCGTAGCTTAGCAACCAATCTAAACCAATGGCTCATCAAGCTTTGGCCAATAAAGAAAATCAATATCAAAGCAACCGTAATTTTGATTGAAGCAGCGGAGAGGGCAACAAATAAGTCTGAAAGATTTTTTCCAAGAGATGGCAACAAGATCAACAAAAAGACCACAGCCAAATCTTGAAATAGCAAAATACCAACCACGTTACGTCCATGCTCGGTTTCTAATTCAGCACGATCTGAAATCAACTTAGTGACGATCGCCGTGGATGACATAGCCAGTGCGCCACCTAGAGCAATTGCGGCATGCCATGAAATCGGATAAATCCAATTCATTAATAGACTTGCAGGAACCGCAAGCAACATCGTCAAAATGACCTGACTACCACCCAATCTAAATACAATACCTCGCATTGCCCTGAGCTTGTGGAGATTAAATTCCAGTCCAATTGAGAACATCAAGAACACTACGCCAAATTCGGCCAGATACTTCACCGTAGCCGAATCATTGGCCAAGCCCAGGGCATGTGGACCAATCATGACACCTATGGCCAAATAGCCCAAAATGGGGGGCAACCCAAAATAGCGGAAAATAACCACTCCTGCCACACCCGAGGCCAGGAGAATGAGGGTTAATTGAAGGACTGACGGCATATACTTACTTGATGATAGCTAAGACTCGTGAACATACCCTAAAGCTTGCACGTGAAACCCTCACTCTTGAGGCTGCCGCACTGCAAACAATGCGTAACCGCCTTGAGGGGGTCAACGCCGATGCCCTGGTATTGGCAGTAGAACTCTTACACGCCTGCAAAGGCAGAATCGTGGTGTCCGGGATTGGCAAATCTGGTCATATTGCCCGAAAAATTGCTGCCACCTTTGCTTCTACTGGATCCCCTGCCTTTTTTGTTCATCCAGCTGAAGCAAGTCATGGTGATTTAGGCATGGTTACCAGAGATGATGTTTTTGTCGCACTTTCCAATTCTGGTGAGACCGATGAGCTATTAACCATCGTTCCAATTGTGAAACGCACTGGCGCAAAACTGATTGCTTTAACTGGCGCCCCACATTCTTCCCTAGCCAAACTAGCTGATGCACACCTAGATACAAGCGTTGAAAAAGAGGCTTGCCCGTTAAATCTTGCTCCTACTACCAGCACCACCGCAGCATTGGCAATGGGCGATGCTTTGGCTGTTGCATTACTCGATGCCAGAGGATTTAAGGCCGAAGACTTTATTCGTTCTCACCCAGGTGGTAGGCTTGGCCGCAAGCAGCTCATGTATGTGAGCGAAGTGATGCGCACTTTTGCTGACACTCCAAAAATCTCGATCAAAGCGTCTTTACAAGATGCATTACTGGAGATGACAGCCAAACGAATGGGAATGGTAGTTCTTCTGAATTCTGATAAAAAAGTACTTGGCATTTTGACTGATGGAAATTTACGTCGTCTTCTTGAAAAAAATACCAATCTTGATGGCATCAAACTCGAGAGTGTCACCACTCCAGATCCACGCACCATTCCTGCAGAATTACTAGCAGAAGAAGCAATTGAGATGATGGAAAAACATCGTATCAACCACTTGGTAGTGACCGATGACGCAGGCCATTTATTAGGCGCCTTGAATCTGCATGACTTATTTGCAGCCAAAGTGATTTAACACCCTCAGCATTGGAATCCTTTCATGCCCAGCGCCTTTCACAACCACAATACCAACCCGCTCAGTCAATATCCACAAGCCTGGGAGCGAGCGAGCAAAGTAAAGCTCTTGGTTTTAGATGTCGATGGCGTTCTCACTAATGGACAAGTCTGGATCGGCGCAGATGGTAAGGAGTCTTTGAAAGCCTTTGATATTCAAGATGGTCTGGGGATTAAGTGGCTAGAACAATGCGGCATCTCGACTGCCATTATTACTGGCAGAAATTCCAAAATGGTTTTAGCGCGCTGCGAAGAGCTTGGCATCACCCATATTCACATGGGCGTTGATAACAAAGCAATTGCATTGAGTGAGGTTCTTAAATCATTAAACCTTACCGCTGCAGATTGCGCTGTAATGGGTGATGACTGGCCTGATTTACAGATGATGAAGAACGCTGGCTTACGAATTTGCCCTGCACAAGGTCATGAAGCCGTTAAAGAAATGGCGCATCTGGTGACGACTCGTAGTGGAGGCAACAGTGCGGTTCGCGAAATATGCGATCTCATTCTCAAAGCACAAAATCAATATGACGCGCTACTCAATAAGGCGCGTAGCTAAATAATGCAAATAAGTCCCCGAGAAATTAAGCTTGGTATTGGACGAGCACTATTAGGCCTTACACCTTTAATTTTGATGGGTGCACTGACCTTAGCTACTTTTTGGTTAGTGCAAAAAAATACACCGCCGGCAAAATCACCCTCAGAAAGAGCCCGCCTCCATGAGCCGGATTACACGATAAAGTATGGGGCGCTCTCTGCCTTAAATGAATTTGGTAATACAAAATATCGCATTTTGGGGGTTAAGATTACCCACTATGATGACGATGCATCTATCGATATAGTCACACCCCGTATGCGTTTATTTCAAGCGGAGAAGGCGCCTGTCACTGTCAAATCTGATACTGGACATTTGGATGGTGATCTCACCATCTTAGATTTGTATGACAACGCATCCATTTGTAGACCAGCACAAGAAGCCACAGCAAATCAACCTGCCACCCTAAGAATGCTGGCTAGCTCAAGTTACTTCAAAGTATTGATTAATGATGACATGATTGAAACGAATAGACCGGTTACTCTCGAGCAGGGAATGTCAATAATGCACTCAACTGCAGGTGGAATCTGCAATAATGTCGAACAAAGCATGGTCATGAGCGGTCAAGTAAAAGGCCGTATAGAGCGGGCTCCGCGGAGAAATCCATAAAAATGCATTTGTTGACTCGTTTGCTTAAGTGTTCAATCTCAGCAAGCATGATTGCCCTCAGTGTTATGGTGGCACATCCAGCACATGCTGAAAAGGCAGACCAAGATAAGCCCGTAATCCTAGAGGCCGAAAAAGTTTCAGTAAATGACGTCAAACAAGTCTACGACCTCAATGGTCAAGTTCTGCTAATCAAGGGCAGCATTATTGTTACTGGTGAAGATGGGCGCATTACTGTAGACCCTCAAGGATATGAGTTTGTAGATGTGATTGGTACACCCAATGCGGTAGCCAGCTTTAGACAACGACGAGAGGGCCCGGCTGATGAGTTTATGCAGGGACGCGGTGAACAGGTTACTTATGATGCTAAGACTGAGTTTCTGACGCTTACTGGTGACGCCACTTTAAAACGACTACTCAATATGCAAATGCTTGACCAATTAAAAGGCTGGAAAATTGAGTACGATGATGTCAAGCAGCACTATCAAGTCACCCCCCCCAAAGATGCAAAGCCAGAAGCTCTGCCTTTAGCTAGAGCAATCCTTTCACCAAGACGAAAAGCAACCCTAGAGAAATGACAGCGGATTTAACTCAAGACAATCATGCACCAACACTGAGCACCAATAACCTACAAAAACGTTATGGCTCAAGAACTGTGGTTAGAGATGTATCCGTCCAAGTCAGATGCGGAGAAGTCGTTGGCTTACTGGGCCCCAATGGGGCTGGTAAAACCACTTCTTTTTACATGATTGTGGGACTCGTTCCACTTGATGACGGAAAGATTGTTTTAGATGGCTCCGATATTACTCACCTACCTATTCATGAGAGGGCTCGCATGGGTCTCTCTTACCTGCCTCAGGAAGCATCCGTATTTAGGAAATTGAATGTGGCTGAGAATATTCAAGCAGTTCTTGAACTTCACGTGCAAGGCGGTAAACCTCTCAGCAAAGCCGAGATTGCCAATC
The DNA here is from genome assembly GCF_900095185.1 of Polynucleobacter necessarius. Classification (NCBI taxonomy): domain Bacteria; kingdom Pseudomonadati; phylum Pseudomonadota; class Betaproteobacteria; order Burkholderiales; family Burkholderiaceae; genus Polynucleobacter; species Polynucleobacter necessarius. Next base: position 493,746 of record NZ_LT606948.1, read on the forward strand.
GTTTGGATGAGCTCTTGGGAGAGCTCCAAATAAGTCACTTACGCAACAACCCGGCCCTTTCTCTCTCAGGCGGAGAACGAAAGCGCGTGGAGATCGCACGCGCGCTAGCTTCCCAGCCAAAATTCATCCTTTTGGATGAGCCTTTTGCCGGTGTAGACCCTATTGCTGTTGGGGAAATTCAGCGAATTGTGCGCTTCTTAAGAGACCGTCAAATTGGAGTACTGATTACCGACCATAATGTCCGTGAAACCCTCGGTATTTGCGATCACGCCTACATCATCAGTGAAGGCAGCGTATTGGCTGAAGGCAAACCAGCCCAAATTATCCAAAACGATGCAGTCAGAAGAGTCTATCTGGGTGAAAACTTCCGAATGTAGGCCCACACGGCAAGGCTTCGTGCTTTTAAAGCAATAAATATTGATCCACCCTCTTGGTTTTCAGCAAATTCGCTGATACGCTGGAGGTTCATGGTGTATTTTCTCAAAAAACAGCTCAAAAATTTTAGGGGCCTGCTGCGCACCCAAAGCGTACTCATGCGCACGTATATAGCATCTACCAAAGGAGTTGATCATGAATTTGAAAATCAAGAGTCGTCATGTGGAAGTTACCCCTGCCATGCGTTCCCACCTTGAGGCGGGATTAGCAAAAATTCGCAAGCACTTTGGTCATATGATTGATGCATCGGCTTTCTTGGTAGTAGATAAGGCCAAGGAGAAAGATCTTCGTCAAAGCGCCGAAATCACCATTCACCTAAAAGGAAAAGACCTATTCGCCGAGGCTCATAATGCGGACCTTTATCACGCTATGGATGCAGTGGTTGATAAGCTAGAGCGTCAGGTTGTCAGACACAAAGAAAAGATCCAAGATCATCATCACGAAAAGCATGTTGAATGATCTATTATGTCAGGATACCTATAATCCATTCACATGAATGCCCTGACCAATCTTTTTACTCACGACTGCATTGCATTAGATGTACCCGCTAAAAGTAGGGCTGATGCATTTGCAGCCGCTGGAGAACTCTTCTCTAAGCTGACTGATATTGATGCAAACTCAGTAGTTGAGTTCCTTAATGCACGTGAAGATTTAGGCTCTACCGCTCTCGGTGCCGGCGTTGCTATACCCCATGGTCGAGTAAAAGGTCTCAAACAACCAAGCGCTGCTTTTATGCGACTGCAAAATCCGATTGAGTTTGCGGCCCCTGATGGCGAACCGGTATCCATTTTAATTTTTCTATTAGCGCCTGAAAAAGCAACACAGCAACATTTAGAGATCTTGTCTTCAATGGCTCAGCTTCTCTCGGACACAGATACTCGACAAACATTACTGACATTTTCGGACCCCGTAAAAGTTTGTGAGCTCTTACAACGCTTTGGAACAACGAAATGACTCAGCCCTTACTCTTCGATGGAGTAACTGCTCAGCAGATTTTTGATGACAACGTTTCAGAATTAAAACTTTCTTGGATCGGCGGTCTTGAAGGTGCTGATCGGACTTTCCCCCCGGAGGCAGTAAAAGCTGCTGCAGCCAGCTCTGACTTAGTGGGTCACTTAAACCTGTTTCATCCAAGTCGTATTCAAATCTTTGGCGAACAAGAAGTTGACTATCACGCTGCCTTGGAACCCAAACAAAGGCAGGAACAGATTGCAAGCTTCATCTCTAAGACGCCGCCTTGCGTCATAGTGGCTGATGGTAAAAATGCTGATTCAGACTTGCAATTATTCTGCCAACGCTCGTCAACCCCTTTATTCACTACGACGGTTTCCGCTGCAGAGGTAATTGATCATTTACGTATTTACTTAACCAAGATTGGTGCGCCTCAGATCACTATGCACGGTGTCTTTATGGACATCCTTGGTCTCGGCGTTCTGCTTATGGGCGAGTCTGGTCTTGGCAAAAGTGAATTGGGTCTTGAATTGATTTCGCGTGGACATGGTCTTGTTGCTGATGACGCTGTTGAATTTGCACGCCTTGGGCCCGATTATATTGAAGGTCGCTGCGCAGTAATCTTACGTAATCTGCTTGAAGTAAGGGGGTTAGGACTTTTGGATATTCGCACTATCTTTGGTGAAACTGCTGTGCGCCGCAAATTAAAGCTTCGCCTCATAGTTCAGCTTGTTCGGAGAGCTGATGGCGAATTCGAAAGACTACCCCTTGAAGCGCAACACATCGATGTGCTCGGTATTCCGATTCGTATGGTCAAAATTCAAGTGGCTGCAGGTCGTAACTTAGCAGTTCTCGTTGAGGCTGCAGTGCGCAATACTATTCTGCAATTACGCGGTATTGACACCTTAAAAGAATTTATTGAGCGTCAACGCCTTCAAATGAAGGCTGAAGCTGATGCCGCCAAATCACAGGGGCGACTACTATAAATTATGCAGATTAATTTGATTACCGGAATCTCAGGCTCAGGCAAATCAGTAGCTTTGAGAGCTTTTGAGGATGCGGGTTATGACTGCGTCGACAATCTCCCCGTCTCTCTTTTAGAAAACCTTATCTCCACTCTAGAAAATGAGCAGTGTGCACAGGTTGCTGTAGCTATCGATGCGCGGCGCGGACAGTCGATTGCGGATTTACCTTCCATACTTGAGAATTTACGCAAAAATAATCAAGTTAGAGTGATATTTTTAAATGCTGATACCAATACTCTAATACAACGATTTTCGGAGACGCGTCGTCGTCACCCCCTGTCCACTAGCTCCACACAATCTCAATCGACTACCCTGATTGAGGCAATAGATAATGAGCGCAACTTGTTGGAGCCTTTGCGTGCTCAAGCACACAGCATTGATACCAGCAATATCCCAGCTCATGCACTACGCTCTTGGATCCAAGACCTTCTAAAAGATAGGTCCGTAGGCCTCACTATCGTGTTTGAATCTTTTGGCTTTAAAAAAGGGGTTCCCAGTGAAGCTGATTTGGTATTTGATGTTCGCTGCCTACCAAACCCCCATTATGACAAAATCCTAAGGCCACACACGGGTAACGACAAACCAGTGCAAGAGTTTCTAGAAAAGATTCCGGAAGTAGTGAATATGGAGGCTGACATTACGCAATTTATTTATCGCTGGCTACCTCACTATCTTGCCGATGGTCGCAGTTACCTCACTGTTGCGATTGGCTGTACTGGTGGTCAACATCGCTCGGTCTACCTAGTGAATCGACTGAGCCAATACTTCCGTGCCCAAAAGGATTTTGGCAACCTGCAGCTTAGCTTTTTAGATCGACACCGCGAACTAGACTCAATGCCTGTAGCCAGGCCTTAATAGGCTGAGGTAAGCCGTAGCGCCCCAGATGACTGAAGGACACCCACTTTAAATCTGGATTTAAAAATTCCAGCTCTTTTGAGGAAGAGGTCCGCCAAATTTGCATCCATAATCGACGATGCGTAAAGATATGCTTAATCTCGTCAGATCTCGTTACAGATTTACATAATTTTGTAAGTGCGCCGATATCTTCTTTAGGTAGCGTTGCTGCAAAGAGATTCTGAGAATTTAAATCGATCTTCTCAGCACCAGGCACCCTAGGTATCCAAGCCGATTCCGGTAAGGACCAAAGGCCTCCCCAAATTGCCTTACTCGGACGCTTTTGCAAAAGAATAGAGTTTCCGGAGCGCATTAAGAGCATATTGCAATCAAATTCTGGAGACTTTGTCTTGATTTTTTTTTGCGGAAGCAAAAGTACTTGATCGCTTAGATTGGCTTGACAGTCTTTTGCAAACGGGCACTTCTTTTCGGAGGTCAAACAAACTGGTTTACGTGCTGTGCACCAAGTTGCACCAAAGTCCATCAGTGCTTGTGTATATACAGGCATATCAATAGACTGAGTCGGTAAGAGATCTGTAGCCAAAGACCAAAGACGCTCGTTTACCTCCTGCTCTTGAATCGTGCCCTCTATTGCAAACAAGCGAGCAAGTATCCGTTTGACATTCGTATCCAAAATTGGAGCACGTTCAAGAAAAGCAAAAGCAGCAATTGCTCCCGCCGTCGATCTTCCAATACCCTTTAATTGCTCAAGCAGCACTGGATCTTTTGGGAAATTCCCACCCAACTCGGTCATAACTTGCTTCGCGCAAGCATGCAGATTTCTGGCACGTGTGTAATAACCTAATCCAGCCCATTCCGCCAATACTTCATCGATGTCTGCACTAGCCAATTTTTTGACAGTCGGAAAGCGCTTCATAAAACGCGGATAACGCTCAAGAACAGTAGTAACTTGCGTTTGCTGCAACATAATTTCTGATACCCAAACAGCATAAGGATCTCGTTTACCTTGCCATGGTAAACGAGATCGGCCGCTGACCCCATGCCATGCGATCAACGTTGCTGCAAATGTCTTGATCAACGTTTTTGGCATTGAGGGCAATAGTAAGTAGAGCGCTGGCCTTGAACTATTTGATAAATCGATGTTTTGTAAACCTTGCAGGGCAAGCCATTGCAATCATAGACTTTAGTCTGGATCATAAAGCACCCCGGATCTCCATCGCTGTTAACAAAATCTTTTAGGGTACTACCACCGGCATCGATTGCCCTTTTTAAAATCAATCGCACAGCTTTTGCAAGACTCGAGCATTGTGATCGAGTCAGTTTTACTACTACCTTAGCAGGGTAAATACCCGACTCAAATACACTCTCAGAGCAGTAAATATTGCCAACCCCTACTACTGCTTGTCCAGCTAAAAGAAACTGTTTAACAGTAATGCTGCGCTTACGCGAAGCTTGATACAGAATTTCAGCACCTAACTCTCCTGAAAATTCTGGGGAAAATGGCTCTACTCCCAATTTTTGTAAAAGAGTAAATTGATCAATGGGTCCTTTAGATGTAGGATGCCATAAAATGGAACCAAATTTACGTGGATCATGCAAACGCAAACTCAACTGACCAAACTCTAAAGTGACTCGATCATGGGTCTTGAGTGGTTCAGAAAGAGGAAACACACGTAAAGTGCCCGTCATTCCTAAATGAATCAATAAATACCCCCCATACCTTTCTAACAAAAGGTATTTACCGCGTCTTTTGATAGCATGGACTTTTTGCCCAGGCAAGATTTTGGTGAAGCTAACAGGCACAGGCCAACGTAATCGACCATCAATAATTGTGATGGCAGTGACTTTACCCCCCCCTCAAGGTGGGGGCAATTCCCCATCTAGTGACCTCTTCTGCTAGAAGTTCTGGCATGCATAGATTGTAGATTCGCGGATTAGAATATGCTTATGAGTAAATGCGTACTACAACCTTTATTAAACAGCTTAGTCTTGGCAGCTTTGACTGGGGGAGTTATATCCCTTTCCCAGGCACAACCCCAGACCAATGGGATGCAAACCGGGGAGGCCCTCTTTGAGGTGCTGACCTCTGAAATCGCCCTTCAAAGAGGTGAGGCTAGTTTAGCTTTCAATACCTATTTAGAGATGGCACGTCAATATAAAGATCCTAGATTAGCTCAAAGGGCGATGGAAATTACAATTACAGGCGGCTCACCAGATCTAGCTATGCAAACCGCAAAAGTATGGGATGACTTGTCTGCAGCCTCAGACACTAAACCCAAAGAGATTTTGGTCACTCTTCTGATTCTAAGCAATCGTTGGCCTGAAGCAGTAAAGCCGACGATTACTTTATTGTACCAACAGACTCCTCCACAACAAGAAAATACTCTTTTACAGTTACAGGCGCTTCTTGCTAAAGCAAAGAATGAGTCCGAGGCACTCAGAGCTTTTTATGAAATCGCTTCTACGGTCAAAATTACATCAAAAAATCCTAGCTTGCTCTATACCTACGCAATGTCAGCTGAAAAAGTAGGTCGTATAGATGTGATGGAAAAATCCTTGCGTGAAATTTTACGCAAGAATCCAAACGATGTGAATGCTTTAAATGCCCTTGGTTATTCACTAGCAGATCGCAATATCAAGTTGTCAGAGGCATTTGCACTGATTACTAAAGCACATCAACTGTCGCCAAAGGACGGTTTTATTTTAGATAGCTTAGGCTGGGTCAATTTCCGTCTAGGTAAAAATGCTCTTGCGCTTGGACAACTGCAACAAGCCTATGCAATAAAACCTGAAGCAGATATCGCGGCCCATGCTGGTGAAGTTTTGTGGGTCATGGATCGTCGACCTAAGGCTCAAGAGATGTGGCGTAAAGGGCAAAAACTAAACGCCAATAACCCAACCCTTAAGGAAACATTGCTGCGTCTCAAGCCAGATTGGACAAGAGAGAATTCTGTGGCGAAAGGCGCATGGGACGGTCGCTTTGCCGTGAAGATTACCGGCCTCACAGATACCAAAAATCAAGGTGGCTCCGGCGAATTTTCACTTACTCAGGAAGCCCTCAAAGATGTCTTAGAAATTCGCAATCCTATGGGTGGGTCTATTGCAAAAATCACCATCATGCCAGGGGAGGCTACTCTTGAAAGCGATGGAAAAGTAGTTGCCGCAATAGATGCAGATACTTTGGTACAAAATACATTAGGTTTGCCGCTTCCTGCGCGTGGTTTATCGAACTGGTTAAAAGGTGAAGTCCGAGCCGGTAGTGAAGCTAGCATTGATCAAAATTCTCAAGGACAAGTCAGCAAAATTAGTCAAGATGGTTGGGATTTGATCTACACCTGGAGCAATACCAATTGTTTGGAAAGATTAACTATGACGCGCAACTCAAACATTGGGTCGATCAATATCAGACTATTTTTTGATCGCCCAAATGATTAATCACAATGGCGAGCGTTCATTCTTTAACTCTGCACGCACCAGCAAAGCTCAATCTTTTTTTGCACCTTGTTGGACGTAGGGCCGATGGCTACCATCTGCTGCAATCGGTCTTTCAATTAATTGACTGGTGTGACACGCTTCACTTAAAACGCATTTCTGAAAATGAAATATGTCGAGTAAATCCAATTCCTGGCGTTCTACCCCAGGATGATCTTGTAGTAAGAGCTGCGAATCTACTTAAAGATTTTTGCAAGGTTGACTATGGAGTAGAGATTGACTTGCAAAAGGAAATTCCGATGGGTGCGGGTATGGGAGGTGGATCCTCGGATGCTGCAAGCACCCTCATAGGTCTCAATGCTTTATGGAATCTTCATCTTTCTACAGAAGCGCTTTGCTCGCTCGGCCTGAAACTGGGTGCAGACGTTCCATTCTTCATCTTTGGAAAAAATGCATTCATCGAGGGAATTGGGGGAAAAATTGAAGCAATTTCTCTTCCAACCCTCTATTTTCTGGTGATCTTTCCCAATCGAGGGATTGCGACCGCTAGTATTTTTCAAGATCCAGAATTGACCCGAGATCACAGTCAGATTACAATTGATAGCTTTCTAGCGTCGCCAGGGTCTTATCAATCAAATGATTGTCAGGCTGTAGCGATGCGGATATGCCCAGAAGTGAAGCAAGCTTTAGATTGGATTACTCAGGCAGTACCGGACGCACAGCCCCGAATGTCTGGTTCCGGAAGTAGCGTTTTTACAGTTTTAGAACCTAATACTGATATCGCAACACTGGAAAATCTTCTTCAGAATCTTCCTGAAGGGTGGGTAGGTCGGGTTGTTCGTGGGCTAAATAAAAATCCCGCTTACAATTTGATTTCTTCAAAATAAGCTGTAGGGGAATCGCCAAGCTGGTTAAGGCACTGGATTTTGATTCCAGCATGCGAAGGTTCGAATCCTTCTTCCCCTGCCAATGACTTTAGAAGCGACAAAGATAAACTTTTGACCCCACAAAACCCCTAAGACTATGTCCCCCACAAACGCAGATTTATTGACTCTTTTTACAGGCAACGCAAATCCCGTTTTGGCAGAGGCAGTAGCCAAAGAACTCAACCTCCCGATGGGAAAAGCCTTTGTTGGACGTTTCTCAGACGGTGAGATCCAAGTAGAAATTCAAGAAAACGTCCGCGGAAAAAATGTCGTCGTTATCCAATCAACCTGTGCGCCTACAAACGACAATCTGATGGAGCTCATGATCATGATTGATGCCCTTAAACGGGCTTCTGCAAGCCGCATAACCGCTGTGATCCCATACTTCGGCTACGCCCGCCAAGACCGTCGCCCTCGTTCTGCACGAGTTGCTATCTCTGCACGCATTGTGGCTAATATGCTTCAATCGGTTGCCGGGATCGAGCGTGTTTTGACGATGGATTTGCATGCTGATCAGATTCAGGGATTTTTTGATATCCCAGTAGATAATATTTACGCCTCCCCAGTTTTACTGGCTGACTTACAAGCGCAGAAATCTCAAAAAGATCTCATCATCGTTTCACCTGACATTGGCGGCGTAGTGCGCGCCCGTGCAATGGCGAAACAATTAGGCACTGATTTAGCAATTATTGATAAACGCCGTCCAAAAACCAACGTTTCTGAGGTCATGCACCTCATTGGCGAAGTTGAAGGCCGTCATTGCGTCATCATGGACGACATCATCGATACTGGTGGTACGCTCTGTAAGGCTGCAGAAGCTCTAAAAGAGCGGGGCGCTAAGGGCGTAACCGCCTACTGTACCCACGCCGTTCTCTCAGGCGGAGCTGTGGCCCGTATTGCTGCTTCCAAACTAGATGAGTTAGTAGTTACTGACACGACTCCTCTAACCCCAGAGGCTATGAAGGTAGCAAAAATCCGCCAATTGAGCGTTGCCTCTATCCTTGCTGAAACCCTTTCCCGCATTATCAAAGGTGATTCAGTGATGTCGATGTTTGCTGAATAAGCCAAAAATCAGCGTTTTACTGCAGTTTTTGTGAGTTTTAAGCATAATAAGGGCAAAAATGTCTTTTCCCACGATATAATTGAAGGCTTTTCTGCTTGGTCGCGAGCGGAAATTAACCTTAGATAGGGAATTTATCATGAAAGTAGTAGCTTTTGAAAGAAGCGTACAGGGAACGGGTGCGAGCCGCCGTCTGCGCAATTCCGGAAAAACTCCGGGAATCGTTTACGGTAGTAAAGATTCTGCCTTGGTCATCGAGTTAGACCACAACGCGTTGTTCCATGCTCTCCGCAAGGAAGCATTTCACTCATCCATTTTAGATTTGGAAATCGGCGGAAAAATACAAAAAGTGTTGTTGCGCGATTACCAAATGCATCCATTTAAGCCATTGGTATTGCACATTGACTTCCAGCGCGTATCTGCGACTGAGAAAGTTCATATGCGCGTTCCATTACATTTCACCAATGCTGACACTTCAGCAGCTGTGAAATTGCAAGGCGCAGTAATCAGCCACATCATGACTGAACTCGAAGTTTATTGTTTACCAGCAGACTTACCAGAGTTCATTGACGTGGACTTGGCGAAGATTGAAGTTGGTCATGGCATCCATGCTAAGGACATCGCATTACCAAAAGGCGTTACTTTGGTAATGCATGTAGAGCAGGAGAATCCAGTACTTGCGAATGCCCGTATTCCAGCAGTTAAAACTGCTGAGCCTACAGCTGCGCCAGCTGCGCCTGCAGCTGAAGCGCCAAAAGATAAAGCTTAATTTCATTAGCTAGATCGCTTGTACGAGAAAGCCCGCATAAGCGGGCTTTCTTTTTTCCATCTTCTCCACATCGCTGAGCGTGATCCCTTTCCCTTCGCTCTTACCCTCATTCTATATTTTGGCTAAATACTGTTATGTCTTTAAACTCTCATCATGACTAAATTAATTGTTGGTCTAGGCAATCCTGGAGATGAACACGAAGAAGATCGGCACAATGCAGGATTCTGGTTTGTTGACGCCCTGACGAAACAATTAAGCGTTCGCTTTGAAACAGAAAAGCGCTTTCATGGAACGGTAGCAAAAGCGAAATGGGAGGGAGAAGATCTTCTTCTCTTAAAACCAAGTACTTATATGAATCTCAGTGGTCAAGCTGTAGGTGCCTTATGTCGATTCCACAAAATCATTCCAGCGGATATTTTGGTAGTTCAAGATGAGCTTGATCTCAAGCCTGGAACTGCACGTCTGAAATTAGGTGGGGGCACAGGAGGACATAATGGCTTGAAGAATATTCAGGCACACCTCAGTACATTGGACTACTGGCGTCTGCGTTTAGGAATTGGTCACCCCAGAGACTTGGTGGCGGGAGATGGTAGGCCTATGGATGTTGCAGACTATGTATTACGTCGTCCGCAATTAAGCGAACAAAAACTGATTGATGCCAGCATTAAAAATAGCTTGCAGATATTGTCGCCCTTTTTAAAGGGCGATTCTCAAACCGCTATGATGGAACTACATTCCAAAGGCTAGCTTAGCCACTGATTTTATTGAGCTGAGTTCGCTGTTTTATTAGCAGTCAGTTGGCGGTACTTCGCCATGAGTTGATCCTGAGATTCAGCGAACTCTGGGTTACATGGGATGCAGTCTACCGGACATACCTGGCGGCACTGAGGGGCATCATAGTGCCCAACGCATTCAGTACATTTATCAGGATTAATTTCGTAAATCTCTAAGCCCATGTAAATAGCATCATTGGGGCACTCCGGCTCACATACATCGCAATTGATGCATTCATCTGTAATCATTAGGGCCATGATTTACTCACTAATGTCACTCTTTGTTCTGCGCCCCAGAAGAAATCTTGTTGACGAGCCATTTTTCTACCGATGGACACACAAACTTACCAACGTCACCGCCCATCGAAGCGATTTCACGTACGAAGGTGCCAGATATAAATTGATATTGATCAGACGGCGTTAAGAACAAAGTGTCTACATCGGGCAATAAGTAGCGGTTCATTCCCGCCATTTGAAACTCGTATTCAAAATCAGAGACTGCCCGTAAACCTCGCACAATGACGCGCGCATTGTGCTCACGAGCAAAATCTTTCAATAGTCCAGTAAAACCATCCACTTTTACATTGGGATGGTGACCTAAGACTTCCTTAGCAATGTCAATACGCTCTTGCAAGGTAAAAAATGGATGCTTACTACGGCTATCTGCAACGCCCACAATCAGCTCAGTAAAAATACTGGAGGCACGGCGTACTAAGTCCTCGTGACCACGAGTAAATGGATCAAATGTTCCAGGGTATACAGCAACAGTCATAGCGCTCCTAAGGCTTTATCGGCTACAGGCAAGAGTTTAGTCTATTTCCGCTTCGAAATAGACAAGCTTTTACTTGTCCTGCCTCTAAGTATTTTCCACAATGCCAGCCTGGCAATAGATCCTCTATCTCTTCAAGTGGACGACTTGAGGGAACTTCAACATAAATACCTCCGCCAGCAGAGTCATCGCACACCCTAGCAGCCTCAGTAAGCACTTGATTTAGCAAGCTTGAGTCCTGAAAGAGAGGATCAGTAAAAATTAAATGACTGGAGTGATCCGCCTGTTTTCGCAAAAACTCCAGACTGTCTCGATGCAAAATTTCGACTGTACCAATAGCGGGGGACGACTGCAATAAACCAAAATTCGTATTTAAATGTGTATATGCCCTTTTATCTTTCTCAAGCAATACTACCAACGCAGCACCTCTAGAAGCCGCCTCAAAACCGAGCGCTCCAGTGCCTGCAAAAAGATCTAAACAACGTAACCCTGTTAAATCTTGTCCCAGCCAATTAAATAACGTCTCTCGGATACGATCTGTGGTTGGCCGCAAACCTGGAAGATCGAGAACCGTTAATAAGCGACTTCTCCAGTTGCCACCAATAATCCTGACTTTTTTTGGTAGCTCAGTTTTGCTGGGCTTAGCAGGCTTACTTATTTTTTGCTCCCAATACTACGATTTTCATACGGTCCATTGCGAGATACTTTTGAAAAGCAGCTTTTACTTGCCCCAAGGTAACCGTCTCAACTTGTTTTGTCCAAACTTCCATCGTGTCGAGTGGTAAACCATTCCAAGCAATAGAAGATACGTTATCTAGCAACTTACGATTGTTATTGATACGAAGTGAATATCCATTGACTAAATTTGCTTTAGCAACCTCGAGTTCTGATGGTGTTGGGCCATCAGCAATAAATTGAGCAATCGTCGAACTTAGGACCTCTAACGCCAACTTTGCTTGATCATTTTTAGTTTGTAGACCAGCCTGAAAAATACCATTATCTTTACCAGGAGCAAAATAACTAAAGACGCTATAAGCCAACCCCCGCTTCTCACGAACCTCAGACATCAAACGGGATACAAAGCCACCGCCGCCAAGAATATAGTTACCAACCAGTAATGCAAAGTAGTCTGGGTTATTACGCGCTACTGCAGTCATTCCCATAACAATATGGGCCTGCTGAGAGTCAAAAGGAATTTGAATTTCCCGTTGCGCTAAAGGCTCGACAGGTGAACGCTGCAGATCTGGCAACTTTGAAACCGGATTTCCCGATTGAGGAATTCGGTTTAGCAAAGACTGTACCATTTGATTGGCTTGAGCTTTATCTACATCACCAACAATACTCACAATCATGCGATCACCACGATAAAACTGCTTGTGAAATTGTGCCAAATCATTGGCATTGATTGTGGCTGTTGATTTGACACTAGGCGAATAGGCCAAGGGATAATCCCCATAAACCGATTGTTTAAAACTGCGTTCAAGGACATACTCAGGTTTTGTTTCGGCTTCACGCAAATTGGTTAGCATCCTTTGCTTTTCACGCTCCATAATTTTAGGATCATAAGTTGGCGCGCTTAACATCGCAGCAGCCAAATGCACTGCACGATCACGCACATCTTTCCTGCTTAAACTCCGAATTCTCAAGATTGCGCGTTCTCCACCCACAGATAGGCCAATATTGGCACCCAAATCAGCGATCTTATCGGCAATTTGAGCTTCCGTTAAAAACCCCTTATCACCTCTGACTCCATAATTCATGAGGCCCGCAGTCATACCCGCAAGTCCACTTTTACCAATGGGATCATAGCGGTCACCAGCATCGATGCTGATTTCAATATCGACCATTGGTAAAGCTTTCGTTTGAATTAAATAAGCTTTTGCTCCTTTAAATGACTCAAGCTGCTCAATTGGCAAAATTGCGCAAGCGTTACTTATCAAGCCAAGGGTAAACAAGCAAGCGGAAACTGTCTTAATGGTTAACCTCCTTGCCTCAGGACTGACGAGCTTGTGGATCCAATATCGCAATTGTTAATCCTTCATCAACCAAATATTTTTTGGCAACTGCTTGAACCTGCTCAGGAGTAATTTTTTGCATTCGCTCAAGCATGTCATCAATTTCTTTCCAAGAAAAGCCAGCCATCTCGGTGCTGCCAATTTCCATCGCTTGGCCAAAGATAGAGTCACGCTTATAAATTTGTTCAGACAAAATGCGTACCTTAATTCTTTTAAGCTCAGACTCCAAAATGCCTTTCTGCTTTAACTCATCTAGCGCTTTATGAATGCTGGCTTGTGCCTGCTCAACCGTTTTTCCCTTAGCCATCGTTGCCCTAATGAAAAATAATTCTGGGCCACGCGAGATCATGTCATAGCCAACGCCGACATCAGTAACTACTTTTTCCTGTTTCACGAGAACGCGATTTAAGCGAGCATTGTCATAGCCATCTAATACCCCGGTCAGGAGCTCTAATGCATAAGGCTCTGGATCATCAAGCTTCCCAGGCTCCAGGCGAGGCACCTTCCAAGCCATAGCCAATTGAGCGCTATCTGCCGGTGTTTTTATTTGGACCTGCTTAATGCCTTTTTGAGTAGGTTCAATTTGAGGCTTACGAACCGGTAATTCACGGGCTAACGCAGCACCGGAATACTGTTCGACCATGCTCAATACCTTTTTTGCGTCCACATCACCACTCACGACAACAGTTGCATTATTTGGCGCGTACCAGCTGCGATACCAATCTCGGGCATCAGCGGCTTTCATATTCTGTAAATCATTCATCCAACCAATCACGGGATGACGATAAGGAGAGCGCATAAATGCAGTTGCCATTAGTGATTCATTGAGCAAGCTACTAGGATTATCCTCTGTTCTCAAGCGGCGCTCTTCCATCACCACCTGAATTTCTTTTAAGAACTCAGAGTCATCAAAATTTAAATTCGACATACGATCCGCTTCAAGTCGGATCACATCCTCTAATTTTGATTTTTCAATTTGCTGAAAATACGCGGTGTAATCACGCGAGGTAAATGCATTTTCACGTCCACCCACAGCTGCTACTAAACGCGAAAAATCTCCCGCCTTCACTTTATGTGTACCTTTGAACATCATGTGCTCGAGGACATGTGCAACACCAGTACGTCCATCCATCTCATCCATGGAGCCTGCCCTGTACCAAACCATATGGGCTACCGTTGGCGCGCGGTGATCTTCTCTCACGATTAATTTAAGGCCATTACTCAGCTGATACTCGTATGTATCGGCTGATTGGGGGCCAACAGCCCAACTCATCTGAGCAAATACGATGAATAAGAAGAAAATTCGGAGTAAATTAGAAAGCATCTGCTACATCACCATATCCCTAAAATTTAATTGATAAGATGCAATGTTTAAATTGTATCGATTATGTTCGGCTTACGTACAACCCTCGGCTCCCTATTTAAATCAAGCAAGATTGATGAATCTTGGTTTGATACCCTAGAAGAATCACTCATTCAAAGTGATGTGGGCATTGCCACGACTGAACAGTTAATCAGTAAACTTCGTAGAGCTGCAAAATCAGAAAAGGCCTCTAGCTCAGAAGAGTTAAAGACCCTCCTCATTCAAGAGGTCGATCTTTTGCTAAAAGCTATTGAACCTTCACCAAACCCCCTATTTAGCAATGAGAAAGTCAACTCACCAGAGATATGGTTGGTAGTAGGGGTTAACGGGGCCGGTAAGACCACAACGATTGGCAAGCTTTGCTGGCTCTTCCAGTCTCAAGGTAAATCTGTCCTTTTGGCGGCAGGGGATACCTTTAGGGCTGCCGCTCGCAATCAATTGCAAGAGTGGGGGGCGCGCAATCAGGTGGATGTGATCACGCAAGAAGGGGGTGATGTTGCAGCTGTAGCTCATGATGCCATTCATGCCGCTATTTCACGAAAGAACGACATTCTGATTATCGATACCGCAGGCCGCCTAGCCACTCAAGACAACCTGATGGAAGAGCTGAAGAAAGTAAAACGCGTGATTGGCAAGGCACTTCCAGGTGCACCCCACCACACTCTTCTTGTATTGGACGGAAATACGGGGCAAAACGGCCTAAATCAGGTGAAAGCCTTTCACTCCGCCCTCGGCCTCACAGGGATCATTGTTACGAAGCTAGATGGCACCGCTAAGGGTGGCGTGATCTGTGCTCTTGCTCATACCCTACAAGAGGTTCCAAAACCCGCTGTTTTAGCCTTAGGAAAAGGTGAGGGAATTGCTGATTTAGTCCCTTTCACAGCAAAGCAATATTCATACGAATTATTTAATTAAATCAATTACTTACAGATAATCAAAACGATTAGCACTCTCTTGACAAGAGTGCTAAAATGAAATCCTACTAATACCTCATATTTATAAGAAAAAAATGAAATCCGACAAACCGAATTTGCAAAGGCTGCCCGTCGCGCAGACTGCGACGGCGTCTGCATTTCCAATGCTACCAACTCTTGGGGTTGGAACTCTTGACTCATACATAGCATATGTGAATCGCGTACCTATGCTCAGCGCTGCAGAAGAATTACATCTTGCGCAGGAGTTTCGTCGTACTGAAAATGTCGACGCTGCTAAAACATTAGTACTTTCACATTTGCGCTTGGTAGTTTCTGTTGCACGCCAATATCTTGGCTACGGCATTCCACATGCAGACCTTATTCAAGAAGGTAATATTGGCTTGATGAAGGCGGTTAAACGCTATGACTCAAGCAATGGTGCTCGTTTAGTTTCTTATGCAATTCACTGGATCAAAGCTGAGATTCATGAGTACATTCTTAAGAATTGGCGTTTAGTGAAAACTGCAACCACTAAAGCGCAACGTAAACTCTTTTTTAATTTACGTAGCAACAAACTTTCTTTAAATGCACTAACCCCAAGCGAAATTGAAGCTTTAGCTCAAGCCCTTGATGTAAAAGGCTCTGATGTTAAAGAAATGGAAATGCGTCTTGCTGGTGGCGACGTGGCTCTTGAGGGTGACGACAGCGATGTTGACTCAACCTATTATGCGCCAATTCAATGGCTTGCCGATAGCTCACAAGAGCCTACCGCATGCATAGCTAGCGCTGAAGCAGATGCACTTCAAGGCCCCAAGTTAGACAAAGCTCTAATGGCCCTAGATAAACGCAGTCGTAACATTGTCCAATCTCGCTGGTTGGCAATGGATGCTGAGGGTAATGGCACAAAGACCTTACATGATTTGGCTGATGAGTATGGCATTTCCGCAGAACGCGTTCGCCAAATCGAAACTGCTGCGCTGAAAAAAATGCGTAGCTTCTTACAAGCTGTCTAAACAGTAAGTTTGCTCACTGCACACTTCTTCACCCGCTTACTTCAATAACTCTTTCAAGTCATGCGCCAAGGTCTCTGGACCTTGGGCGTGCTTGATATATAAACGTAAGCGACCATCCGGATCAAATGCATAACTCCCGGCTGTGTGATCCATCGTGTAAACGCCGAGTTTAGTCCCAGGCACTTTCTTGTAATAAATCTTGAAATCTTTAGTAACCCTTTCGAGAGCAGCCGCATCTGCAGGGCGAAGACCCAGGAAGCGCGGATCAAATGCTGGAACATACTGCTTCAGAATCTCGGCGGTATCACGCCCAGGATCTACGGTGACAAATAAAACTTGTACCTTATTGGACTGAGGCCCCAATAGCACCATGACTTGTTGCATTTCGGTTAAGGTCGTGGGGCAAACATCGGGACACTGGGTATAACCAAAGAACATCACCACTACTTTACCCTTAAAGTCAGATAGTGTTTTGACCGTACCGTCAGGATCTAACAAACTAAAATCTTTACCAAAGGCGGTGCTACCAGTGATATCAATATTTTTGAACTCTGGCTTTGGACTACAAGCAGTCAATACAAAACATAGCGTAGCCAGAAAACATAAGCGGAGAATCTTCATATTGGTCTCAGAGGAAATAGTGGTCAACTAAGAACGCGACACAAACAGTAGTGACAAATATGTAATAGAAAAGCGGAATGTTTTCTTGACAAGTGCATCGCTATAAGAGACAAATAAAGCCACTACATATGCAAGGAATATTAAACCTAGAATAATTGCAGATACGAGATAGACCATACCACTCATGCCATAGACATATGGCAGTAGCGTAGCCGCAATCAATATCAAGGTGTAGAGCAAGATATTGAGAAGTGTGAAGCGCTCCCCATGAGTAACAGGCAGCATTGGGAATCCAGCTTGCACATAGTCATCGCGACGATATAGAGCTAAGGCCCAAAAATGTGGGGGTCCACACAAAAATAATAAGGACCAGCAGCCATGCTTCTGCAGAAAGCGTGCTCGTAACTGCGGCGGCCCAGCCCAGAGCTGGTGGCATCGCACCAGATAAACCGCCAATTACAATATTTTGAGGTGTGGCTGGTTTTAAGGGCCAGATATAAATCACTGCATATCCAACGAAGGTAGCAAGAGTGAGCCACATCGTTAACGGGTTGCACAAATTCCATAAAATAATCATTCCGATCGAACCCAGAATGCTAAAAAAGCTAATGATATGCAACGGTGTTACTTCGCCAGTCGCAGATGGGCGCCAGGATGTGCGTTGTATCTTGGCATCAACGGCTTGCTCGATTAAACAGTTCACTGCAAATGCTGCGCTAGCTAAAAGCCATATCCCAACAATGCCGCCGATGAGAACTGGATACGGAACCATGCCAGGAGTTGCTAAAAACATCCCAATGACTGCACAAAATACGGCGAGCTGAGTCACTCTAGGTTTGGTTAAAACCCAATATTGACGCCAACGCGGCATGGCCGCTCGTACGTTTGTTTGAGAACTACTCATATTTATATGATCTCCTTCTAAATAGAAGGATTCCAAGAGGCACAATAACTCATCCTGACCAAACAGAATACCAAAGCTGCAGAGCCAGCGGTATGTAACAGAGAAGCTAATAATGGCGACTGAAATATCACATTAGAAATACCAGCAATTAACCGCAAAATGAGCAAACTCAACAGGAATTTGGCTATTTGGCCTCACCCGGATAACACTGGAGTTGCAAGTTGCAACCCCTCAGACCTAAGAAACCCAATACCAACAAAGCAAAAAGTCGATGTGCCCAGTGTATCATTTGTAATGCTACCGGCGAAATAAATGCGCCTTGCGCATTAAGGCCTAATTGACGCCAAAGGGTAAAGCCCTCAGACTAATTGGTTTCAGGCCAAGCACTTCCTATCCAAATCGGGAAATCTGGACAAGCAAGAACTGCGTAATTCGTGCTGACCCAAGCACCTAAGAAAATTTGTATTGCAAGAACTACGAAGGACGTCAATACCAATACTGCAGGCAATGGCCTAATACGAAGTGTGCGAACGGCAGAAATTTTTTTCTATCCAGACTTGTTGAGCATAAACAGTTAAACAAGCCAATAAAACTAAGACCAGCATGAGATGAATGGTCACAATGATCGGTTGCAGCTTAAATGTCACAGTCCATGGGCCAAATGCACCTTGGATACAAACCAATATCAACAATCCCAGACTACCAAATAAAGGGCCTTCTTTACTTTACTAAACGCAACCTCAACCTGCATCAATATCAGTGCACCCACCGTCATAGCCAAGTAACGATGACTCATTTCAATCCAGGCCTTCATGACAGTTACGGGCCCAGTTGGCAAAGCACTCTCCACTTCTCGGATATCATCCCCAGGTGCATGAAAAGGGGTTGAAGTGCCCATAGCATCTAGGCCAGTCTGGACAACCCAATCCAGAATCCGTAAGACGAGTAAATGCGCCAAATACAATCAGGTCAAATGTCATGAAAACTAGGGTCCAATTGAGCTGTTGGAAAAAGCTAAAGTCTGGCTTTTTCCAAAGATAGAGTAATGGCAAGCCCGCAAAAATAATCGTGATTGCCGCTAACTCTATGATCAAAATCACACTTGGCATTACAAATGCTCACCCTTGTGATTTAACTTAAGAAGTTTTTCCAAGTCTTTCTTCGTGCCAGCAAATGCTTTGGGAGAATTTGTCACTGGAAAATACATCATCTTTGCCGGGCTTGGATCAATCAATTAAATCTGCTGTCCTGCCCCCTCTTTATTTCACCAGGCTTCAAATTCCACTTTTTCCTTTAAACCAGATTGGAGCGATGCAACCTGAAAACCTGCTGTCCTCTCGTCATCAATCTTGATGACCTCTGGATCAACCGGTTTTCCATCTGTGTTGACCCAAACAAGTTGAAGGCGCCGACTTTCTTTTCCAGCAGCAACTCTTGCTTGTCTCATTAAATAAAGAGCCTCAATACACTGCTGATCTTTTATTTGGCATTCACCACCACAGCAGGACAAGCAATTAAAAGCGTCCACTTACCCTGTAGAAAAACATCAATCCATGCTAGATTAAATTCTTGTGCTGGATAAACTAAAGTTCCTAGATTAGTCTTGCCGCCAGCAGGCCTAATAACGTAGTAAGCAAACTAAGAAGCAATCACTGGAGAGGCGCATGTAAGCAGTAGCAATAACATCTGGATGCGACCACGACGAGTGCGCGCATTGATAGCAGCTGCATCAATTTGTGAAGCCGGAATTAATAACTCTTTATCACTCACCATTGATCCCCATTCACCCATCTTTGACATTGATATTGCCGCAGGCCGCTTAGTAACCAGAATGAAAATCCAGCGAACGCCAAAGCAAACCACTGGAATGCATAAGGATAATGGCGATCCACTCCGCTTGTCAGAGGCGACCTTTCGCGAAGCATGCCATCCTCTTGTCCGGTTTCTATCTCACGCAAAATAAATGGCAGCTGTTTCCAATCACGAAGCTTACCTTCGATCTCTAAATCAAAGTTTTGCTCAATCCTTGGCCTAGCTATATCGGGTAAATTCTTACCGCCACCCAGCTCATATACCCTACCAGGCTCAGGAAATACTATGCCCTCGATACTCACTACCCGATGTGGCGTTTTTACTGGGGGTCAAGTTTCGCGATCTTCATTATTGCGTGGTGCCCAACCCCGATGAATCCAAAGAATCTCATCGCTAGCCTTAAGTCTAAGAGGCATCATGAGATAAAAACATGACTGTGCATTATTAGTACCAGCAGGAGGTATCGATCTTGGAAGGTTATCTAACCAAATTGCGGCCTCTTTTATAGATTGCCCCAAACAATCATACGGCGCTCACGTGCCTCATCTAAAGTCCAAGATACTGAGTTTGCATTCAAGATTGGCATTTGTTGGCGTGCTTGCAAATTGGCAGCAAGGGCTATTTTGGTGTCCGCTCTTCCGAGTTGCCAAATACTTGCTCCACAGCCAATCGAAACCACCAGCAAGGCTTAGAAAGTAGCAACTATACGCTTAGCAATCAGGGCGGTAAAAAGACTATTCAAAAGATATAAAGATAAGGATTTGAGATGAAGTGGCTTATTGCAATTGTCCTGCTAATGCTTGTTGTTAGCTTAGGGTCGGCCTTGTATTACATGATGCAAGATGGGGGAAATAGCTCCCATACGGTTCGCTCACTGATGTTACGAATTGGGCTATCAATCATCTTATTTCTGGGAATTCTTTTAGCCCATTACCTAGGCCTGATAGAGGCCACCGAAATTAAAGTAGGAACAAACTGAGTAAGCCACACAAAAAAGGCGCTTAAAAACAAATCGGGGCTTTAGGCCCCGATTTTCTATTGGACTACATCCAGTAAACAGCGATGTAAAGACCCAGCCAAACAACGTCAACAAAGTGCCAGCACCACGCAGCACCTTCAAATGCAAAGTGGTGCCTAGGAGTAAAGTCGCCGCGAATCATACGACGCAATACAATTGCCAACATCGTGCCCCAAGGAAAACGTGGAAGCCATGGAAACCGGTCAACATAAAGAATGTCGAACCATAAATACCTGAGGTCAATTTCAAGTTCAACTCATGATATGCATGGTAGTACTCATAAACTTGGAAGATCAAGAAGATGGCTCCTAAACCAACAGTCGCAGCTAAGCCAACCATGGCTTTTTTCATATGATTTGCAACCATTGCATGGTGAGCAATCGTAATCGTCACACCTGAGCTCAACAGCAATAATGTGTTGATGGTTGGAATTGGCCAAGGGCCCATAGTAGTAAATTTCTCAACCAAACCGGCCGGGCTATCATTTGGCCAAAGCAATTTACTTTCTACATCACCCATCCAAGGCATCACGATATTACGGGCGTAGAAAAGGGCCGCAAAGAACGCGCCAAAGAACATGATCTCCGAGAAGATAAACCAAGCTATCGACCAACGAGAGGAGACGTCGACATTGACACCCTTCTTACCTGCATTGGACTCGGCAATTGTGTCTCCGAACCAGTTATAGAGAACGTAGAGCACGAATGCTACACCCCGCCAAGGTCAGCGGACCACCCCAGGAGGCGCCGTTTACCCAGCCAGCGATTCCAAAATCAAATACAACTAAGCCTAGTGCGGCCATTGCTGGGCGTCTTGATAGTCCAGGGACGTAATAGTAAGGAGTTGAATTAGATGACATCTTATTCTCTCTATTCAATCAAACAATAATCAATGGGACACAACTGCTTTCACTATCAACAGGAAGACACCCATAAGAATCAAGGCTCCAACAACACCTGCAATGATAATGTGCACAAAACTCAATGAAGAGCAACATCTTCCTGCAAACCTGACTTCTTGCGCACCCCCCAAAAAGCCCCACATCACGGCTTTCATGGACTGCAAGAAACTACTTTTCTTTGTCATGAAGAAATCCTTGATTTAGGTGCTGGTGGAGTACCGCCTAAACCTAACTCAAAGAATGTGTATGACAAAGTAATTATGTTGACATCATCCGGCATTCCCGCATCAATCACAAAAACAACTGGCATCTTTTTTGTTTCATTTTCTGCTTGTGTTTACTCTTGAAAACAAAAGCATTCTAATGTCGTAAAAAAACTTTGTTGCACGCTTAGGCGCATACCTCGGAATAGCTTGCGATTCAAGTTATTAGTGACTTCATAAACAATCTCAATCATTTCACCAGGGTGCACTTCCAAAAAAGTCTTAACTGACTTAAACGTGAATGGTCCTCGACTATTCGAATCAAACTCAATCGTCACAGTACGCGCATAGTCCACCTGAGTATTGCCAACCTTATTCGGGGAAGGCTCTAACACCATAGTCATTTTTACTCGTTACACCATGAATTCCAGTTACCTCGCATAAGGCTTTGTACATCCGAACTAAGGCGCAACCCAAACCAAACATCATTACCGCTGCAATTAAGAGCTTTAATAGTATCTGGCGATTGAGCGCTTGATTTGAAACCATCGTCATCGGTGGGATTAGCTTAAGAAGCTCCGTTTAATCAAAATACTAATAAAAAAGTAGCCGCAACACTTAAAAGTGTGAAGCCCGTCCTACGATTATTCGCAGAAAGGGCTTGTGTCTCCGAAGAATTAAATTCCGGCTTCACGCATTTGCTCTGCGCTAAGCGGAGTTTCAAAAGTGTGGTGTGGCACTGGTGAAGGAACTGTCCACTCGAGACCTGTGCCCCCATCTCATGGCTTCAGTGGAGCCTTTTCGCCTTGCCCACGATATGCACTACAAAGATTAAGCAATAGACCTGCGCCAAGCCAAAGCCTAACGCACCGATTGATGCAAGTGCATTGAAGTCAGCAAACTGAGTTGGGTAGTCAGCATAGCGACGTGGCATACATACCCGCTAATCCCAAGAAGTGCATAGGGAAGAAAGTGATATTAAAGAAAATCATAGAAGCCCAGAAATGGGTCTTGCCACGAGTGTCGTCAGTCATGTAGCCAGTCCACTTAGAACACCAGTAGTAAAAGCCGGCAAACATTGCAAATAATTAGCCCGCTACCAATACATAGCGGAAGTGAGCAACAACATAGCAAATATCCTGCACACCAATATCGATTGGCGCCATCGCTAGAATCAAACCAGTAAAGCCGCCCATGGTGAACACGAAGATGAAACCGATGGTTTGGGGTTTCAAAAGTCATTGAACCCTTCCACATCGTTGCAACCCAGTTAAAAAGCTTGACGCCCGTAGGAACAGCAATCAGCATTGTTGCGTACATGAAAAACAATTGACCAGTTACTGGCATACCCGTTGCAAACATATGGTGGGCCCAAACGATAAATGACAAGATCGCAATCGATGCGGTTGCATAAACAATCGAGCTATAGCCAAACAATGTTTTTCTGGAAAAGGCTGGCACGATTCCACTCATGATGCCGAATGCAGGAAGAATCATAATGTAAACCTCTGGGTGACCAAGGAACCAGAAAATGTGCTGGAACATAATTGGGTCGCCACCGCCAACTACAGAGAAGAATAAAGTACCGAAATGACGATGAGTGAGAACCATCGTAATTGCACCAGCCAAAACAGGCATCACAGCAATCAATAAATATGGAGTAATCAACCGGGTCCAGCAGAACATTGGCATCTTCATCAACGTCATGCCAGGACCCATGTGCGCAGTCAATGGTGCATAGATGGTCCAACCTCCAGATGGAGCACCACCAAGAACCAAGAATGAACTCAATAACAGTGTTGTCGCTACCAGCAGAATCCAGAAGCTAAAGTTATTCATGCGGGCACTTGCCATACCATTAACAAGTAATAGATGAATCACTGTCCAAATCATTTCAACAGTTGTACTCTCATGGAATGAAACTGATTTATGACTTAATGATTTACGATGCTTCAGGATGGAATAGAACACCCCAACAACGCCCACAAAGATCAATGCATAAATAATCTACATCATCCAATGCAGCCAATGAATCTCTTGCATGATTTTGGGAGCTGCAGGGGCAAAATCCAGCTGATTTACAGCTGGACCACCAGACATCTTGTCTGCTGCGTAAGCAACAGCAAAACCAAAAGCTACTGCAAGATAGAGCGATGCCCTATACTGACTTTTCCAAAGAAATGCATCTTATTCTCTGTTTATTGTCGTGAGCAAAGCAGCAAACATGCCACAAAATGCCCAAAAAAAACGCTATCAACCTAATTTGTATTGCCACAATTATAGGGTTAATTAGCCTCCACAACACACTTGGTTACCCCAGCTTGATCCAATCTTGGTCAAGATCTTAAAGATAGGAAGCACTTACAACTTAAGCCGAATCTGACCTAGCCTTGCGTCCAATTTGCTTTACGTCAACATAGGCCACCTTGTCCTTTGACTTCGCTAGGTGCTTTCCGATCACCCAAGCATGACCATAAATAAGTTCCAATGTTAATTTTTGCGGCAAAACGTCATTTTCAATTGCCCCAAGAGGGGTGATGTCGAATAATTTCATGGCTCTTGCATCGGCCAGCAACAAGTCCGACCTCTCATACTCCAGTGACAAATACTCCATATCCATCACAGGATCAGAAAATCGCTCTGCGAGCAAAGCATCCCCCATGTCATGCATATCCCAAGGGCTCAATAGATTCTTTAACTTCAATCCTTTGATGCTTTGCAATCTCAACTCTTTCCCAGTGTCTGGCCCAAGATAGCTGAAGACAATTAAACCGCCCTTACGTAATACACGCCAACTTTCCTGCAGAAAGTGTTTTGGGTCCGCCAGATCCTGCAATAGAAGGTTGCTAAAAATTAAATCGACGGAATTATCAAGAATGTCAAATTTTCCAGAGGAAGCGTAACTTGCAAATGGGCTGATACTGCTTCCAAATAATGAGCGTAAATTACTCAAAGCTTTAGCGCGCCACAATTGAAAATCAGATACATCCTCGTCTACAACACTAATTATCTGTGCCTTAGGAAATCGCTTAGATAGCGCACCTAAATGTTTGCCTGGAAAATCTGGCGCGATCAAAATATCTTTGACATCGAGCTTTACGATATCTAATTTCTGCAGCATACGATCTGCAATTTCGTCTTGTAACCAGCTAATGGACTGGGTCATTAGCTCAGTATACTCAGCGCCCCATGCAAACTCCAGCGAACATTTTTGAAACCCTTTGTAACCAGCTTTTACCAACTGCTTGCCTCGTATGTGAGGAGTTTCAAGAATCTACTATCTGCTAGAGTTGTCTGAATCTCTTAGAAAATGAAGCGCTACTGAATTACCAGTGCTGCCATCAGTGCGGGATAGCTCTTGATGCCAAAGAAATTACCCTTCAACAATGTGAACCCTGTCAACAGTCTCATCCGTATTTTGATGAGACTTTTTGTCTAGAGCGCTACGACGGAATATTGCAAAACGCTCTACACGAATTGAAGTATCACCAGTGTATTGCATATACCTCTGCCCTAAGCAATATCTGGAATACGCTTTTCTCAATGCAATTAGAAAGTATTGCAGCAGACTACCTATTGCCTGTACCGCTAAGCACTCAAAAAATTAGCAGAACGAGCTTTTAATCAAAGCTGGGAGTTTGTTAAACGTGTTCGCTGCACCACAAGGATTAAAAAACACCATACGTCCTTAAGCGCCATCATCATTTAGAACACCAAGCAGGGCAGACTCTTACAAATCGACGCTTGGCTATTCAGGGAGTATTTTATGTTGACGATATTTACGCAGAGCAAATACAAAATAAGACCATTATAGTCTTTGATGACGTCATGACAAGCAGCGCGACTCTGAATAAAATTGCCCGTATTCTGAAGGACAATGGTGTATCTCGCGTAATTAATTGGGTATTACTAAGGACTGCGCGACCAACCCAAAGAGTGTCACATGTTTAATATTGTTTTATTCGCACCTGAAATTCCCCCTAATACCGGTAATATCATTCGCCTGTGTGCAAATACGGGCGCAAAACTATATCTAATTGAACCACTCGGGTTTCCAATGGAGGATGCAAAACTTCGCAGAGCAGGTCTCGACTATCACGAATTTGCCAAAGTAAAAGTTTATAAAAATTGGAGACAATTTCTAAAAGATGAAAAACCAGAACCTAATCATCTATTTGCATTAACCACTAAAGGCTCAGGAAAATTTCATGAGGGCAAATATTCACCTAATGACTACTTTATATTTGGCTCCGAGACAAAAGGGATTACAGATGAAGTAAGGGACTCCATCCCAGCATCTAATCGCATGCGTTTAGCGATGCAAGACAATAGTCGTAGTCTCAACCTATCAAATATGGTTGCAATTGTGGTGTATGAAGCATGGCGCCAAAATGGGCTTGTAGGCGTCAACTAGTCAAGCGACGCCAAATAAATTACTTACTACTCGATTTTAGGATCGCGCCCCATCAGTTTTTTTATAGCATCTTGAGGCTTTAGTTTTCCTGATAGTACTTGGCCCATCATGGCGGTTATTGGCATCCCAACCCCCAAGCGCGATGCTAGATCTCCAACTGCTGATGCACAGAGCACGCCCTCTGCAACATGCCCCAAGCTTGAAAGAATTGCTGGCAGCGATTTACCAGCAGCTAGCTCAAGACCAACCCGACGATTACGAGAAAGATCGCCAGTAGCAGTCAAGATCAAATCTCCAACCCCAGTTAGGCCCATACAAGTTTCAGATTTACCACCAGCCGCTTTTACGAGACGCATCATCTCTGCCAATCCTCGCGTGAGTACCGCGGCACGAGCATTGAGACCCAAACTGAGACCGTCCCCAATGCCTGCAGCAATAGCAAGCACATTCTTTACAGCACCACTTAACTCAACACCAATCAAATCATCACTGGAATACACACGCATATTTCCATAATGAAAAGCTTCTTGAACTTTCTCACAAAGTTTTGCAGACTTACTTGCTACCGTTAAAGCGCAAGGCATGCCTTCGCCAACTTCACGTGCGAAGCTTGGCCCAGATAAAGCGCCATATGAGTGCGTTATTCCATGAGAATGAATATTGCTCTCACGCTCGACAATTTGATGAGGTAGTAAAGCAGTAGAGGGCTCCAAGCCCTTACTTAACCAGATCACATTAAGAGGATGCGCTGCGACCTTTAGAGCTTGAGCAATTGTCTCCGCAAGCCCAGATATTGGTGTAGCAATAACCAACAGATCATCGCTAGAGAGTCTCTTGATAGCAGCAGAGAAATCACTCTCGAACTTCAATCCATCGGGCAACCGAATACCGGGAAGATAAGCACGATTCTCAAGGTTGTTTTGAATATCAAGCAATTGTTGTGGACTGCGAGTCCATAGACAAACTTCGCCCTCTTGGATGTCACGAGCTGCTTGCGCAGCCATCGCCGTCCCCCATGCGCCAGCACCAAGTAGTGTCACCTTCATGATCTATAGGCTATTAAAAAGCCTAGTGAGGAAGGATAATTTTGCTCTCATCCACACCACCATCACCTCTGCCATCTGATACCGCTTGCTGAGCCTGCATCAAGCGGTGCTCATACATGCCATGAAAATTAATCTCATTCAAGTGAATTGGCTGGAAGCCAGCACGACTAATAATGTCGGCGATATTAGAACGTAGATATGCATACAAAATTGTTGGGCAAGCAATGCCTAACATCGGATCGATTTGTTCAACAGAAATATTACTGAACTCAAAAATACCTGCTTGCTTTGCTTCAATCAAAAATAATACTTTCGCATCCACCTTAGAGGTGACGGTAGAACTTAAGGAAACCTCGAAGATGCCCTCTGTCAATGGGACAACTGCAATATCAATCTCTACTTGTACTTGCGACTCAGAAGCAACCAACAAAATATGCGGCGCATTGGGTTGTTCGAGTGACAAGTCTTTCAGATAAATACGCTGAATACGAAATCCAGGCTCTTTTGATTGCTGTTGATTTTCTTGAGATGTAGATGATTGTTTAGTCATTGCCAACTTTCTTTATATTTAATTTATTAGGTCAATAAAGGATCGAGCTTGCCAGCACGATCCAAAGCCACTAAGTCGTCATAACCACCAACATGGGTATCGCCAATATAAATTTGAGGAACAGTACGACGACCAGTACGAGCCATCATCGCTTCGCGTTTTGTAGGATCACAATCAATCAAAATTTTTTCAAGATTAGCAACTCCCTTCTTGAGTAATAACTTTTCAGCCATTACGCAATATGGACAAACCTGAGTGCTATACATTGTTACTGACGGCATTAATTTCTCCTTACTTCACCAATGGAAGTTCTGCTGACTTCCACGCCTGCACACCGCCTTCCAATGCGCCAACATCAGCAAAACCCAGTTTTTGAGCTTCAGCAACCAGCTTTCGAGACTGAACACCAGTCTCGCAAACCAACACGACAGGTAGCTTACGATCTAATTTGAACTTTTCAATTGCTGCAGTTAACCCAGAAGGATTTGCAAGCTTGGCTCCAGGTAGATGTCCGATCTTGAAGACTTCTTCGGAACGCACATCCAATACATGGGCCTTGCGACGATTGATCCAAATCGTCGCCTCGGTTGGTGACAAGCCTTTTCCGCCGATAAGCGTAGATAATGTAGGCATGAAAAGCGCTAAGCCCGAAACCAGAAGGAGGGAGATTAGCGCTAAATTATCGATTTGCGTAAGAAAGTTCATCATCGGATTATAGAATGGCTCTATGAAACAATTTATCCTTATTCGTCACGGCGAATCTGCCTGGAACCTTGAAAACCGCTTCACTGGCTGGGCGGATGTTGACTTAACCCCCAAAGGTGCGCAACAAGCCCTCGCAGCTGGTGAAAATCTGCGTAAAGCAGGCTATGAATTTGACATCGCCTACACCTCAGTTTTGAGGCGCGCTATTCGCACCCTTTGGAACGTTCAGGACACCATGGATTTGATGTGGCTACCTGTAGTGCATAGTTGGCGCCTTAATGAACGTCACTATGGTGCACTGACTGGATTAAATAAAGCTGAGACGGCAACAAAATATGGTGATGAACAAGTTCACATTTGGCGTCGCTCGTATGATGTTCGCCCACCCCTATTAGAGGATGAAGATGAGCGGAACCCTAAGAATGATGCGCGCTATTCAAAATTAAATCCCTCAGATATCCCTCTTGGCGAATGCCTAAAAGATAATGTTGAACGTGCGTTGCCTTTATGGAATGAATCAATTGCCCCAGCATTGAAAGCGGGCAAGCGCGTGCTTTTGGTGGCTCACGGTAATAGTATTCGCTCTTTGATCAAATATTTAGATCAAATGTCAGATGAGGCCATTATGGAAGTCAATGTACCCAATGGCGTGCCACTTGTTTACGAACTCGATGACAACCTCAAACCTATTCAACACTTTTACCTAGATTAAAGCAAAAGAGAGATGCGACAATTTTTAAAGAATTTTGCTCTAATTACCGTTGGCCTAATCGCTGGCGTTGCTGCTACGATCCAGCTCTCTGCCACCGCTCAGCAAGGCACTCAGCTTCCGCTTGATGAGCTTCGGACGCTATCGAATGTATTTGCACAAATCAAGCGTGAATATGTTGAGCCAATCGAAGACAAACAATTACTAACCGATGCAGTCAAGGGCATGGTAAGCAGTCTTGATCCGCACTCGACATTCTTAGACAAAAAAGATTTTTTAGAAATGCAGGAACAAACTTCTGGAAAATTTGCTGGGCTTGGAATTGAAATTACCTCGGAAGATGGTGTAGTGAAGATATTAAATCCAATTGAAGATAGCCCTGCAGCACGTGCTGGCCTTCAAGCGGGAGATTTAATTACTCGCCTTGATGACAAACCTGTGCGTGGCATGTCACTTGACAAAGCGGTACGAACAATGCGCGGTACACCTGGCACCAAAATTACCTTGACTGTATTTCGTAAAAGTGAAGAACGTAGCTTTCCTTTGACAATAACTCGCGCAGAAATTAAAGCACAGTCAGTCAAAACAAAAATACTCGATAACAATATTGCATGGGTGCGCATTACTAGCTTTCAAGAACGCACAGTTCCTGATCTCGCAAAAAAATTAACCGACATAGCTAATCAAGATCCAAAATTCAAAGGGATTATTTTGGATCTTCGTAATAATGGTGGTGGCTTGCTTCAAGGAGCTGTCGGGGTTGCATCTGCATTCTTGCCTGCAGATGCCGTTATTGTCTCTACCAAGGGCCAAACTCCAGATTCAAAACAAGTCTTTAATGCCTCCCCTGCAATGTATCGACTTAGTGAACCTGGCGACCCTCTGGCAGGTGTACCAACAATGTTTAAAAAATTACCAATGGTAGTCTTAGTCAATGCCTATTCCGCTTCCGCATCAGAGATCGTGGCTGGTGCACTCCAAGACTATAAGCGCGCAACAATCATCGGGAAAACTACGTTTGGCAAAGGTTCGGTGCAAACTGTCCATCCTCTTACCAATGACTCTGCATTAAAAATCACCACCGCTTATTACTACACACCTAGCGGTAAATCAATTCAGGCTTACGGAGTGAAACCAGATATCCCAGTCGACCAAAATAAAGATGGCGATCCAGATGATGTATTAATCACCCGCGAAATTGATAGTGAAAAACATCTGCGTAATAAGCAATCCGCTGAAGACAAGCTCATTAAAGATCGTGAGCAACGACGTCTAGAAGCGCTACAGCGCATTGAGGAAAAGAATGCCAAGAAGACTCCTGAGGAAAAAGAGAAAGAAAAAAATAAAAAGCCTCCTGAACTCGGCAGTGCAGATGACTTCATGCTATCTCAGGCGGTGGCCTTCATTAATGGCCAGCCAGTAAAACGATCATCCTCTAAGCTCGAATAACTTTTCGATCTTTGCGACCGGCGCATAAATGACGAGCAGCCACTTCGATACTCTAGGCATTTACTGCTCGAGGAAATAAATGTCCAGGGCCAAGAGAAGCTTCTCAATGCTCATGTACTAGTAATTGGTGCAGGTGGCTTAGGTAGTGCCGCCGCGCCATATTTAGTAGCTGCCGGGATTGGTCATATTATCCTGGTCGATCTCGACTCAGTTGAGCTAACTAATTTGCAGCGCCACATCATGCATACCGAAAGCAATATTGCCAATAGTAAAGCGGCCTCTAGTAAAGAATTTCTTGAACGTCTTAACTCAACTATCCAGGGTGAAGCAATTCCATTCAACACTACCGACTCGCTCCTAGATGATTTGCTCCCAAGCGTTGATATTGTTCTTGATTACACAGATAACTTTTTCAATCCGACAACTGATTAATGCTGCCTGCGTTAGACACTTCACCCCGCTAGTTTCCAGATCCGCTCTCAAGTTTGATAGTCAAGTCAGTGTTTTTGATCCCCGCAATTCCAGTGCACCATGTTCTGCCTGCATCATCTCTCCAGATGAGCAATTTGAAGAAGTCAGCTGTTCGAGTATGGGCGTCTTTTCGTCTTTGGTGGACATAATTGAAGCCATTCAAGCGGCACAAGCCCTGCACATATTAGTTGGCTTTGGAGAATCTTTGGTGGGGCGTATGTTGCTGTGGAATGGTCGCACTACTCAGGTTGACGAAATTCGCATGAGCCGAAATACTGAATGTTCAATATGCGGCACCAGTCATTAGGCTACTAGGATAAAAGTCGCTCTAAAGCTTTTGCCTGCTCTTCAGGTTCATAAGCCCTCAATACTCTAGGCACACGAGCACGCAACAAACCCACATTAGCACTCAGAACCTCCCGCTTTACCAAAAGGAGTTGATTGAAATGCATCGAAAAGTCAGTTAATCCTAAAGCTAGTAGTAGTCTTGTCAACGCTGAGTCACCAGCCATTTCACCGCAAACCGCTACCGGTACATTTGCACGCTTAGCCTGATCAATGATGTTTGCAAGTAAATTTAATATGGCTGGGTGCAAAGGATCATAGAGGTGAGCAACCGCATGATCAGCCCGGTCAATCGCCAAGGTGTACTGAATTAAATCATTGGTACCAATCGAAAGAAAATCGAATCGATTAATAAACAAAGGTAGCACTAATGCAGCGGCTGGAATTTCAATCATGGCGCCGACTTGAATATTCGGATTAAATGCCTTGCCACGCTGATGCAATTGTTGTTTAGCTTTTTCAATCAGTCTCAATGTTTCATCAATCTCTTTTGCATGCGCCAACATTGGAATCATGATACGTGCCTGACCATGCGCAGATGCGCGTAAGATCGCTCTTAGTTGCGTTAAAAAAACTTCGGGCTCAGTTAGTGACCAACGAATTGCTCGTAAGCCCAGCGGGGAAGTCCCCGTTTGAGAGATATCTCTACCGCCGCCCAACGCCTTATCGGCACCAACGTCGATTGTTCTAATATTGACAGGCAAGCCATGCATCAGATCAACCACTCGACGATATTCTTGGTATTGCTTTTCTTCATCAGGCAGCGCTTGCTTTCGGTCCATGAATAAGAATTCGGAGCGAAAGAGGCCAACGCCTACAGCGCCTAACTTGACTGCTTGAATAGCATCTTCTGGCAATTCAATATTAGCGAATAATTCAATTTCAACACGGTCGGCTGTTTCAGTTTTCGCATGTTTTAACTGCTGAAGCTTGCGAGCCTCTTTGAGAATCTGGGTTTGTAGCTCGCGATATTCCGCAAGAAGTTGCTCGTCGGGAGCGACCACCACCACACCACGCTCACCATCTAAGACCAACCAATCACCGTGCCGAATCATTTCACTGGCATGTCGCACGCCCACTACAGCAGGAATTTCCATGCTACGAGCAACAATTGCAGTATGTGAAGTTTTTCCGCCAAGGTCAGTTATAAAACCAGTAAAGGCATGCTCCTTAAAACGTAACATGTCATGAGGTGCAATATCGTGCGCAACAATAATGGATTCAACACCAATATCGCTTGTGGGCAAGAAATCAGAAGGAGTTAATGAATCTTGTTGAGCATTCAATGTCTTGATAACACGTTCGGCAACCTGCCTAATATCATTGGCACGCTCTTTTAAATAAGAATCTTCAATCTCAGCAAATTGCTCTAATAGATCATTGAGTTCTGTTGTTAAGGCCCAAGCAGCATTTAGACGTTGTGTCCGAATTAACTTAATGGGCTTTTCGGCTAATGCTGGATCAGCCAGGATCATGCCGTGCACATCTAAAAATGCCGCCATTTCTGGTGGAGCATCTTTTGGCAAGCCTTGACGCAATTGATCGAGCTCAAGACGAACTTGATCGAAAGCGTCCAATAATTTTTTGGCTTCGGCTTCTTCCTTGCCGGAGTCTATTAAGTGATGACTTACCTCTATCGCTGCACGAGAAATCAGTACCGCCTTGCCAATGGCAATCCCTTTCGACACAGGAATTCCGTGCAATGCAAAAGTCATTCTATTTACTCACCTTCGCCAAAGCGATCATTAATGAGGGCGGTAAGGGCAGCCATTGCCTCTTCTGCCCTATCACCTACCGTCTCAAGCGTCACAGTGCCTCCCATGCCGGCCGCCAACATCATTACACCCATGATGCTCTTAGCGTTAATTTGACGACCATTTCGTGACAAGAATATTTCACAAGGAAATTGCGCAGCCAACTGCGATAACTTTGCAGAAGCACGAGCATGTAAACCTAACTTATTAATGATTTCAATTTCTGCAGTAGGCATGTTGGGATGATCCTTCAATCATTATTTATCTTGATTTACTTTGGTACCAAGACGCAAAATTCCATTTTGACCACCTGCGAGCGACTTTTGAGCTAATTCCTCTAATCTCTCTCCACGATGAGAGATGCAACGCATCAACATTGGTAGATTCAATCCAGCTAAGACGATGACTGGCGCATTTAATCCAGACAAAGGACCAAGGGCTTCTAATTTTGAAGCTACATTGGCGGGTGTTGCTCCCATGACATCGGTCAAAATCAGCACGCCATTACCCGTATTAACACCATAAGCTGCTTTTAATACACGCTCAAAACTCGCTTTAGTATCCTCATGCGGGGGAATATCTACCGCCCGCACACGCTCTGGCACTACTCCAAAAGTATGTTCCGCAAATCCTAGCATTGCGCTAGCAACCGGCGTATGGGCAACAATCACAATTCCAGCCATATTATTTAAGTTAAAGCTTTCTCAACTTTTGCCAACCAAAATTCTGAAACGTTAAAGCCACTTTGGTCGGTAATTTCAACGAAACAAGTAGGGCTAGTCTCATTAATTTCAGTGAGGTAGCCGCCAATTAAATCCAATCCTACTAAGGATAATCCACGCTGACTCAAGATGGGCGCCAATTTTTCAGCAACTGTATGTTCAGTCTCAATTAGTGGCATAGCAACACCTTTTCCACCGACAGCCAAATTACCCCGAATTTCACTCCCCTGAGGTTTGCGTGCAAGCGCAAATGGCACTACCTCTCCACCAATTAATAGAACACGCTTATCGCCTTAAGCAATCTCTGGAATGAAACGCTGAATCATTAAGGTTCTAGCGCCATTCTCTCCAAGGATCTCAACAATACTTGCCAAGTTAAGTCCGTCTGAACCAACTCGGAATACACCCACCCCCCCCATACCATCTAAGGGCTTAATCACAATATCGCAATAGGTTTGATGAAAGCGCTTTACCGCCACCAATTCTCGCGTGCCTAAAGTAGGAGGCATTAACTCTGGGAATTCAGTAATAGAAAGTTTTTCTGAATGATCACGCACAGCACTCGGCTCATTAAAGACTTTTGCGCCCTGACGAACCGCAGCTGATAACAACCATGTTGTATTGAGATACTCAATATCAAGCGGAGGGTCAGTGCGCATGAAAACAGCAGAGAAAGAATTGAGTGCTCGAGGCTCCTCATTAGCCAGATCAAACCAGGCTGTTGTTATGGAGCTTGGCTTAATTACCAAGGCTTGGCAATCAGCCACTACAAACTCATCTCGCCATACAATATTTCCACTATAACAAAACCATAAACGATGACTCGCTTCTTGAACTGTACACATCATCGCCAAGGTAGAGTCCTTTTGAATCTTGAAAGACTCAAGGGGGTCCGCAATAAAAAGAAAATCCATTTTTTCTCTTAAGAAATACAGTATTTCATTTATGCAGCTTCGGCATCAGGATCGGTGCGCTCTAGCTCCAATGATGCAGCAAGTAGCGCTAGACGGGCTACTACACCATATAAATAAAAGCGATTAGCTACAGCGCTGCCTGACTTAGCACCTAAGTCGGGCATTGAGTTTTGCTCAAACGCCAACGGTACACAATGCATCCCTGGTGCATTCAGATTTTCATCGGGACCACGGTCGGTATGCGCGCGATAAAAGCTACCAATCACATAACGATCAATTATATAAAACCACAAGCTCAGCAACCCGCTTCATTGACTTTCTCAAAGGTGTATACACCCTCCTGAATTAATACATCACTTACCTCAAGACCCTCCTTCACAACACTCATCTTATTGCGGTCTTTATGATTCAAGCCTTTTAATTGCGATGCATCATTTACCATCA
The DNA here is from genome assembly GCF_900095185.1 of Polynucleobacter necessarius. NCBI lineage: Bacteria > Pseudomonadati > Pseudomonadota > Betaproteobacteria > Burkholderiales > Burkholderiaceae > Polynucleobacter > Polynucleobacter necessarius. The sequence continues at coordinate 529,028 of NZ_LT606948.1, forward strand.
TAATTCCCATGCCATAAGTACCTGCATCTGCCTTCATAACGACGTAAGGCGTCTCTTTAATACCGTATTCACGATATTTTTTTGCAGTCTTTTTTAATATTTGCTCGACTGCAGTTTGCAACTCTTCTTCGCCTTTACGCTCATGAAAATTAATATTCGAGCAGGATGAGAAATAGGGATTAATCATCCAGGGATCAATATCAACTACTTTGGCGAACTTCTTGGCCACCTCTTCGTAAGCGGCGAAGTGATTAGACTTACGACGTACATGCCAGCCCGCATGCAGGCCAGGCAATAAGTATTGCTCGTCAATATTTTCTAGTATTAGTGGGATCCCCACGGATAAAGCGTTATTCAAAAGTATCGAACACGGATCAAAATCTTTTAGGCCTAAACGTTGCTTCTTGAGGTCTAATCGAGAAATGGGCTCTAATAATAAGCGATTACCCTCTGGCAATTCAATCCATGTGGGCTTCTTAATGTCTTCCGAGAAAGTGCCTAAGCGAACATTCAATCCAGCCTGACGCAGAATGGAAGACAAGCGGTAACATTTGAGGCGAAAGATTATTAAATCCTCCTGGGAACAGATTGGTATCGACTGGGGCCAACTTAAAGCCAGAATTACGAAGATCAACTGAACAATAGAAAGGAGGCATGTGTTCTTGCCACTCCAGCCCGAACCAACGCTCTATCGTTGGTGTCGCTTCTAGAACCTTTGACTCTAATTCGAGCACAGGGCCGCTGAGTGCAGTAATGAGACGTAGAACCATTCTACCATTGTAAGATTATTAAAAGAAAGACGCGGGATCCTCGGATCCCGCGCTTAAAACTGGGTAGTCAACCAAAACTGCCCAGTGAGGGGTAAAGCTACTAATTAAGACTCCTAGGCAGACTCGCCGTGTGAGCTGATATTAAGGCTCGCGCTCTTCATCTTCCTTAACACGCCAAACCATCATCCAAGCGATATCTGCTTTATTACTCTTCTCAGAGCACAGCACAGGAGCAGGCTCTGCAGCGGCAGGAGTTGCAGCCGGGGCAGTTACTGCTGGTTTTTTGGCTTTATCAGCATAGGCTGGCGAAGTCACGATTACACCAGTAGCACCAACGGCCAAAGCCATCGCACCACCAAGTCGTTTCATCCAAGTTAACATTTTGAACCGCTCTTTAAAGTGCTGAAGCGTTGGTATTCACCGGTGTGAATACGAATGACGTGCTCAACTGGTGAGACAAAAATCTTGCCAGTACGCGCTGATTTTTCAATTGCCTCAATCGCGCGCTCTAAGATACCATCTTCCACAGCAGCTTCACTTTTTACTTTAGGTAAAAAGTCGACAACATACTCAGCACCGCGATATAACTCAGTGTGACCTTTTTGACGACCAAAGCCTTTAACTGCGGTGACAGTGATGCCCGAAGAAGCTCCCACTTCCGAGAGAGCTTCGCGTACTTCGTCAAACTTGAATGGCTTGATGATTGCGGTAATTAATTTCATACACTTCTCCGATTAGAAGTGGAACTTAGAAAGTTTTGGTTAGAGAGATCAAATCGGTAGATCTACCCAAGTTTTTGCCCTGAGGGTTTAAGCATGCATAGCCACCTTGGTAGGTAGCTGCGTTAGTTCCAATATAGGCAATTGCTGCAGATAAACCACTACCAAAGTCTTTGGTTACGCCTAACTTCTAATCGGTATAGCTGTATAAGGTGCTATTTCTGATTCCATTCAGAATAGAGTTTCCCACATAAGAAGTAGAGTTATCGTTTACATTGCCAGCACTGTACTGATATCCAATATGGCCGTTCAATGTCATGCCCCATACACCGGTGTTGTAATTCAATATCAAATCAGGATAGTAAGATCCTGTTGAATTAGCTGTACCGAATGTAGTTGATACTGCATAGGAAAAGTTCGCAAAACCAGTTAAAGGACCAAAAGTAAAGCTCTGGGCTACATAAACTTCACTCGTATTTGGGTTGGTTGCTCCAGCTGGAATTCCTGAAGTTGGGTAGTAGTACTACAAGAATCCAATATCAGATGCGAAGCCTTCACCAATCACCTCCTTCTTAAAGCCAGCATAGAAGTCCATTTCGATAGGTGCAGACACAGTCTTTCCAGCAGACCCGTTTCCACCGTAGCCACCATTTTGACCGAATGAATCACTGATCCAGCTGATTGAGCTGTTCCAGTTACCAATATAGAAGCCGCTCTCGTGTGCGTAATCAAAACCACCTTGAATAGCCGGCTTAAAGTTTGACTGACTCAGTCCACGATAGCGATAATCATTAACAATAGTTACGTTAGTTGCAACAGGACTAGCTTCTGGCGCGTCTGCAGGAGCCGCCTGAGCAAGAGCTGCTGTGGAAAATAAACCAGAAGCTGCTAGAGCTATGGCCGTCTTTTGAATTATTTTCATATAAAACTCCTTAGTGGTCATGACAGTCGACCCCTGTTTGACTGCGGGCAAATTCCCCTAATTAAGCTGATGCAGTTATTTGGTGCTTACTATTGCACCCCAAGGGGGAATTGAGGGGATTTTTTGGGTTTTCAACCCCTTTTGGGCATTTTTCGCCATACAACTTACAATACGAATATGTATCTTTTCTGCAACTATTGATTGAACTGCGAATCATCATCATGCAAAAGCCTGACGAAATCCTCGAACAAATCCAACGTATCGCAAACGATATGCAGTATAAGGCTGGTGATGCGATCCGCAATTCACCGGCTCAAGAGCTTGAGAAAAATGTACGCGCCATGATAAATCAAGGATTCCAAAAGATGGATCTGGTCACCCGAGAAGAATTTGAACTTCAAACTAAAGTGTTAGCTAAGACGCGCGAAAAATTAGAGGCGCTTGAAGCTAAGGTTGCAGCACTAGAAAACAGTAGTCGGTCACCTGAGGTGACGCCTCTTTAATTCCCAGATCTCCTCCGGAGAAAAATCGCTGAAAAAGGTTTCCTACCCCTCTTTCGAAAATAAAGTTTTTGGATTTTCAGAAACTGCGCCTGTACGCAGAACAGAAACTTGGTAAATCCAATGATCTCCGTTGGGAGCCACGCGATTAATCCAGCGTACTCGCATCATTTATTGCGTTTTTCCATTTGCCATTAGATCAACAAAATAATCTTTTGTTGGCAAACGCTGTCGATCTGCTGTCTTATAAAAATTTTCTTCAATAGCAATTTCACCACCCGAGGCTTTTGTTCTATCAACTAAATTTGCTTTCAACTAGGCAAGCAGTTGATTAAGTGAGTTACTTTGAGATGATGGCAACTGAATGACGCTGATTGAATAAATCTCCTCATCAATCTTGACTGCTTCGATTGTCTGTAAAAGCTCTGGATCTTGGTATAGAATACGGCGCTCAATTTTCTCTGGCGTGCCAGGAAATAATGCCGTATATCTGTCTTAAGGAGCTTGGACCTTTCGCCAATCTAACTTGGGACTACAAGCTGCTAGAAGAATAAAAGTTGTTGCTATAGCAACAACTTTCAGAACCCTTCTATACAATCCCAGCTCCGTGTGCCTGCTGGTCGGCGTGATAACTTGAACGCACCATTGCACCAACGGCCGCATGGGAAAAGCCCATGGCATAAGCTTTTTCTTCGAACATCTTGAACACATCAGGATGAACATAACGCGTCACCGGTAAGTGGTGTCCTGAAGGAGCTAGATACTGGCCGATCGTTAACATATCAATATTGTGATCACGCATATCCTGCATGACTTCTAAAATTTCTTCGTCGAGTTCACCTAAACCCACCATCAAACCGCTCTTAGTAGGCATGTGAGGGAAGCGCTCTTTGAAGTCTTTTAAAAGTTTTAATGAATGCAAATAATCAGCACCCGGTCTAGCTTGTTTATATAAACGAGGTACTGTTTCAAGATTGTGATTCATGACATCAGGCAAACCACTGGGTGCATGCTCCGCAAATATCTCTAATGCCTTATCAAGGCGACCACGAAAATCTGGCACCAATACTTCAATCCGAGTATTAGGTGAAAAAGAGCGCGATTGAGAAATACAATCAACATAGTGCATTGCACCACCGTCACGCAAATCATCACGATCAACGCTAGTAATAACCGCATAATTCAATTTAAGCGCAGCAATAGTGCGTGCTAGATTGGCAGGCTCTTTTGTATCCAGAGGATCGGGTCTGCCATGGCCAACATCACAGAATGGGCAACGTCGCGTGCACTTGTCGCCCATGATCATGAAGGTAGCAGTACCCTTACCAAAACATTCCCCAATATTGGGGCAGCTTGCCTCTTCGCAAACCGTTACCAATTCATTCTCGCGCAAAATCTTTTTGATTGCACTAAAGCGAGAATTATTTGAGGCAGCCTTTACGCGAATCCAATCCGGTTTTTTTAACGCTTCTTCAAGCGGAACAATTTTGATCGGGATGCGCGCAGTCTTCTCGCTTGATTTTTGTTTGCGAGAGGCATCGTAATTGAGGTCTTGGCGTGCCTCAATCGTATTGAGAATGTCAGACTTATTGGTTGTCATGATGGCTTTAGTTGCTTTTGTAGGTGCTGCAAAAGCTTTTGGCTAATAGTGTCTATATTGTCCGTGATCCCAAGAGTCTGCATATCAACTGTCTTTAAACCCTCATAACCACAAGGGTGAATACGCTGAAAAGCATCCAAATTAGTTGCCACATTCAAAGCTAGACCATGATAAGAGCACCCTTTTGAGACTTTAAGACCCAAAGCTGCAATCTTGGAACCTACCCACTCTGTCGGCACTCTTGGGTTCTGAGAGACATAAATACCAGGGGCGCCAGGGAGTCTCTCAGCCTGAATATCAAAGTCTGCCAGCGTATCAATTACCGCCCGCTCAATTCGAGAAACCAATTCCTTTACGAAAATCCCCAAACGACGAAGATCCAACAAAAGATAAACCACGATTTGGCCTGGACCGTGGTACGTTATTTCACCGCCACGATCAACCCGAACTAAGGGAATTTGATTGCTTGGAGAATGTAAATTGCCGGCATCACCGGCCAAGCCTAATGTAAAAACTGGGGGATGCTGTAATACCCAAATTTCATCAGGAGTCTCGCTAGTACGATCTTTAGTAAACGCTTGCATCGCTTCATACGTCGCCCTATAATCTGCTAAGCCCAATTGTTTTACAAAAGGAATCATCCATTCAATTACAAAACAATACTAACCAATGGATGAGTGGATAAGGTTCTATACAACTCATCTAGCTGCTCTCGACTGGTAGCTGTAATTGGCAAAGTAATGCCAAAATAATTTCTATCTTTAGATGGCCGTTGTTTTACCTTACTCTCATCAAATGTAGGATCAAATTGTTTTGCAATATGCACTATCGCAGGAAGGTATTCGGGATTCGATTTTCCCATCACCTTAATCGGAAATACGGATGGATACTCAATTAAAGATTTTTCTTCGGCCATCAGCTTTCTCTAGCACGCATTATTTTCGGTGATCTGGCATGCCCAACCAGCCGCCAGTAATGATGTTGCCAATGCAATGTAATCGACGATGGAAAAAGTGATCTGCGCCTGGAACTACTTGTACCGCAAGTTCCTGAGGTCGCGCCCAATCCAGCACATCAATCAAAGGAATAGTTTCATCTAATTCACCATGAATCAAGATCGTATCAAACGGTACTTGAGCTAAAGTCCATTTGCCAGCAGCACTTCCGACCATCACTAGACGCTCAGCTGGGCGACCGAGGTCTGCAAGTCTTTGTACCAAGTGACTACCAACAAAGCTACCAAATGAGAAACCTGAAATCACTAAGGGCAAAGTATTGGCATTCATAACCCAAGCATGATTTGCAGTTGTCTCAACTTGACCCCAACTGGATGGGGTCCGCATCCAGTCCGTTACATGAAGCAAATCTTCCAGCTCACCCACACCATCATCATGAACACCTACAGTTCCACCTACACCACGAAAATTTGGCCGCACACTGACATAATCTAATTGGTTAAAAGCGCGCGCTATAGTTTGCGCCACTTTGTTATCCATGATCCCTCCCATCAAAGGATGGGGATGGGCAACGAGGGCTAGTCCACGCACTGCAAAGGTGGGGTCATTTTTTAATTCGTCCGGGAGATCAATAGACATCTCCATCGATCCAACGATGCCTTCAATATGAATTACTTTTGTACGACTGTTCATTAGAATACTTTCAATCTATTGCACACTAAGTTAATTGCAAGCGCTCAACTGGGTGCCCCAAGATTAAATGGGATTGAATGATTTCTTCAACGTCATCCTTATCAACAAAGGTATACCAAATACCCTGCGGATAAATCACCATTACTGGACCCTCCGCACATCGATCCAAGCAACTCGCTTTATTTACGCGAATCTTTCTTAGTCCTGCAAGACCAAGTTCTTTAACTCTCTTTTTGGCATAGTCAAACAAGGCAAAAGCGTTATGCTGCTCACAGCACTCCTCACCATTGTTACGCTGATTTAAACAAAAAAATAGGTGGTGTGAAAAACTCATATCAATATATGTTGTTCAATGTTTCGGTTTAAATTCCCAGGCACTTCGTATCAGCCAAATTAGCACTAACGGTAACCATACTACTGAAACCCATTGTATTAACTGATTGAAATGCAATAGTCGCCCTTGATACCAGTGCCGAAGTGTCATTATGAAATGACGATTGTCAGGCAATATGTTGACTGCAACTGTAACACTAATTAAGCATAACAAAGCGAGCCAGAACTTCATCCGTACTTCAAGCCTCACTGCCCACTTTAATAAAATGCTACCCAAGACCATGCCCCACAGAGCGCCAGTAGTCAGCCAAATTAAGCTAAACTCCACACCAAACTGAAGAGCAGTAAATAAGGTCTTAATCACCATGGTTAAAACTAGCAAGGCATTCAGAATACGCCACTGAGGGGCTTTGGCACGCAAATCCAATACCAAGCCATGAGCTCTGAGGATAAATCTGAGCTTAAGGAAACAGCAAGAAAAGCGCACACGCCGCCCAATTGAGACCAACCCATTGATCAAATCGCCTGCAAATAGCGCTTCCAGAGAGCCATTGCGGTCCCAACGGAATCGCCAAGAATCCATCTGACTAGGTATGCGAGTGGGCAACCAGGTTTGCAAGGTTTCAACCCCTAACGCCAACAAGGCTGCACTTAAGCCACGTGCAGGACCCAGAGCAGAGAAGTTACGCCATCGCGGCTATGCAGCAAACATCACCCAAAATCCAAATGGTATGTAGGCCAAAATATTGACCGACAGATCACATAGAGTAATAAAGCGGGGCAAGGGCGCACTCATCCAAGCCCAGGCAGAGATCCCGTTATGGAAATCAAAATCCAAGGGCTTCAAGCTGACATAGATGATCAAGAGCGCATAACTCAACCTCATAACTTTAGCTAAAGGCATGGCCTGCAGCGGCCATACAAACTTTCTAGGACGATGATCTTTTTGATCTATCCCACAATTCTAGGTCAGACCTTTCTACAATGGCAGAATGACTGCTAACTGCATATTTGAGCGCGTTGCCGAAACCAGGTCAACCAATGATGATCTTTTGGAGCGATGGCGCGCAGGAGAGTTAATCGACCCCGTAGCACGCATTGCCTATAGACAAACTGCCGGCAAGGGTAGAGCGGGCAGATCCTGGCTAGCCAGTCCAGAAGACTCCCTTTGCTTCTCTTTGGCACACCCCTTCAAAAGAACGCCTGCCGAGCTGAGTGGGCTGAGCTTACTAGTCGGCCTTGCCGTGCTTTCAGGAATTGCTCAAGCTTGTAATCTCAGGGGGTCAGAGCTTCATGAAGCCGGTTTTCGTCTCAAGTGGCCGAATGACTTATTGCTGAATAACAATAAACTGGCTGGCATCCTGATTGAGGGTGGACAAGCGAAAGCGGGTGAACTCACCTGGATGATCATTGGCGTGGGTATTAACTTACGCAATGCAGGGGTCAGTGCTGCACAATTAACCAATGAACTAAAAGCAAGTTCTCTAGATCAAATTACTAAATCACCTATAGATAATGAATATCTCTGGCTCAAACTAGTTGAGTCTCTTGAAAACCATTTTGCTAAATTTGATCAATATGGATTTCGGCCTTACAAGGAGGAATGGATGCAATGGGATGCTTATCTGGGTCAGACAGCGTGCATCTCAGGAGCCGGCAAAGACCCCGTATTCGGCATTGCAAGAGGCGTAGATGATTCAGGGGCATTACTATTGCAGCAAGCAAATAAAACTGTGACTGTACATGCAGGCGATGTTTCATTGCGAATTCAAGCATGAGCCTCTATTTATTTTTCGATGTAGGTAACACGCGTCTGAAATGGGCGGCTGTTGAATCCAATCAAAATCCAAGCACTCAACAAAAAAAATTATGGGCTTACTCTGGTTCTATTAACAGCAAGTCTTTGCAATCTGAAGAACATCGATCTGAGTTAGCGGATTACATCTCTAAAACACTACCAAAGCCAACTGCAATCGGTTTTTGTTGTGTTGCAGGTCAAGAGGCGATTTTTAATCTCAAGTCATTATTTCCCCAATGGAACGATCTTGTATGGCAACAACTCAATGGTGATAGCCCCGTCCCTGGGATGCGTAGCCTTTATCAAGAGTCTGCCAAACTTGGAGTCGATCGTTGGGCAGCGCTAATTGGTGCTCGTGCTTTATCTAATAAAAATACTTTGATTGTGAATGCTGGAACTGCCACAACAATTGACTTACTTGGATCCAATGGAGTGCACTATGGAGGATGGATTTTGCCTGGTCTTTGGCTGATGCAGACAAGCTTGGCAAGCAACACTGCCCAGCTTGAATTACCAACGCGGACAGAACATCATGGTTTTGGCACTTGCACTAACGATGCCATTATCGGTGGTTGTGATGCCGCTCAAGTCGGCGCTATTCTTTATGGAATTCAGCAGGCAAAAAAATTCAAGCTTCCTATCGAAAAAATTTGGCTTGATGGTGGGAATGCCAAAATCCTCGCAAATGAAATACAGAAGATCAATTTACCAATCAAGAAAATCATTGAAGTCACTGAGGGATTGGTCCTTCGGGGAGTCTGGTCTTGGTTAAGACAAAATCCTTAGGATCGGATCTTCCCTAAAAGAGAAGTCGTTGAACGCTCATACAAAAAAGGTATGGCTATTGCTTTGCCTCCCCAACTTTTGACTAGATGGGTTTCTGCCAAAGTTTCGATTTCGTAATCCCCACCCTTGACATAAATATCAGGTCGCATTTTTTCAATTAAGTTCACTGGAGTTTGCTCAGTGAATAAAACGACCATATCCACGCTCTCTAGAGCAGCCAATAAAGCCTGGCGATCTGCCTCAGAGTTAATCGGCCTGTCGTCTCCTTTCCCCAACATCTTTACCGAAGCATCCGAATTAACACCCACCACTAAACTAGCGCCCAATGCACGTGCCTGCGCCAAATAACTGGCATGGCCACGATGAAGGATGTCAAATACACCATTAGTAAATACCAATGGCCGCGGAAGCTTCGCTAGACGAGTAGCAAGCTGTTCTAGTGGGCAAACTTTAGCTTCAAAAGGGGGGGGTGGCAAAAGACTCATCACTTAATATTAATGGCAATCTAGCAAGGCCAGCGATCTTGCCCAGAATATCTTAGACTTGGGCTCTATCAAATGAAATATAAAGGCGTTTTATGCCCCGCCATCCAATGCATTACCTATTTGGGCTAATTGCTTTCTTATTTGGAATGCAGCCCGTATTTGCCACCCAAAACTGTAGTCCATGACTTTCCCGCGCCTACAAGATGAAGCTCCCCAGAACCTTTGCCAGTATCAAAGCAAGGTCATCATGGTGGTGAACACAGCTAGCTTCTGTGGCTTTTCAAGCCAATATGAAGGATTAGAGAAGATTTATGCGAAATATCAAGATCAGGGCTTTGTAGTTCTGGGGTTTCCCTCTAACGATTTTGGCCACCAAGAACCGGGCAGCAATAAAGCAATCGCTGATGTCTGTAAAAATACATATGATGTGAAATTTCCAATGTTTGCTAAGAGCGTGGTTTCGGGCAACAACCCAAATCCATTATTTAAGATGTTAATCGCGAAAACTGGCACAACTCCAAAGTGGAACTTTTATAAATATTCAATAGATCGCAATGGTAATGCGATTGCTTCCTTTGGAAGCATGACTAAACCAACTAGCAGCAGCATTACCAACAAAATTGAAAAGCTTTTGGGAGAAAAAGTCCAGTGACTCACAAACGAATTGCCATCATTGGCGCAGGCATCTCCGGATTAGTCTGTGCATACGCCAGACAACATCCTGAATTCAAAATCACTCTTTATGAAGCCGGAAATCACATTGGCGGTCATAGTAACACTGTAGATTTCACAAAAACCATTGATGGTAACGCACTAACTCATGGGGTAGATACTGGCTTCTTAGTTTTCAATCGCAAGACCTATCCTCGCTTAGTGCGGTTATTTGAAGAAATTCAAGCCCCAGTTGCTCCAGCAGAAATGTCTTTTTCAGCTTCAATTGATTCCTCATCAAAATCCCCTTCAGAGAAAAAAATTGAGTAAGCAGAAAATGACATTAATTCTTTTTTTGGCCAAAGATCTAACTTGCTTTCTCCGTCACTCTGGCGGATGGCCTATGATATTTTGCGCTTCAATCGTCTAGCCACTAAGCTTGCACATCAGCAAATTGAAGCAGGTCATTGATATAAAGAACCAGATGAAAAGATTGCAGACTTTTTAAAGCGCCATCGTTTCAGCCAAAGTTTTAAAGAAAATTACTTTCTGTCAATGATTGGTGCTATTTGGTCATGCTCTGTTGAGCAAATGCGGGAATTTCTGATTCAAGCCATGGTGCATTTTTGCCATAACCATGGGCTATTACAAATTCAAAATCGCCCTCAGTGGCTAACGATTCAGGGTGGCTCACGGGAATACGTCAAAAGACTAGTCGCGCCGCTCTTGACAAATGTAAAGTCACCATTAAGCGCGAATGTGTTCTGCGCGTAAATACCACTCATGATGGCGAGCAAGTTGAAGTAATCAGCCAGAATGGCAGCGCCTATTTTGATGAAGTCATCATGGCCTGTCACAGTGATAAAACACTCGATTGAGTATATGGCATTGATCAGCAATCCAGAAATATTTTGGCAACGATTCCCTATCAAAAGAATAGGGCTATCTTGCATACCGACCCTCGCTTCTTACCTCCAGCAAAACGTTGCTGGGCCGCCTGGAATTACACAGCCAAATCTGGCGATATACCCAATGCGAAACAACATGTCAGTGTTAACTACTTAATTAATCGTCTTCAACCACCCCAAGATCAACTGCAAGATACTCACATCATTGTCAGCCTCAATCCATATCAGAGGAACCAGATCCCAAACTAATTCATCAGGAGATTCATTATTCGCACCCCGTATTCGATATGAGCGCAATCCAGGCCCAGAAAGAGCTTCCCTTGATTCAAGGCGTTTCTTCCATTTGGTATCGCGGTGCCTGGACAGGATTTGAATTTCATGAAGATGGCTAGTGCTCTGGCGAGTTAGTTGCAGAGGCTTTAATTGAAAGTATTCGGCAGCCTTTTAAAAATAAACAAGACGTGTAGTTCATGTCATCCGCCAAGATAAATTTTGGATTAGTGAAGCACCGGCGCTTTCGGCCGGCTAACAATGCCTTTGGCTATAGCGTATTTACTGTATCCATACCGATGCGTGCTCGCAAAGCAAATCCAAACTTACTTGACCAGTATCGGCTATGCAATAACCGCTGGGGATTATGTTCTTTTTTTGATAAGGATCATGGCTTAGGGTCATCTAATAGCCTAGCCTGGATTGAAAAAATTCTGAAAGAAAACCAAATTTCCAATATTGATGGAGCAATCTGGTGACATACATCTCCAAGATGTCCTAGGATATGTTTTTAATCTAGTCAGTTTCTGGGTCTGCACTCGCGCAGATGGAACAGTACAAGCCGTATTGGCTGACGTGAATAACACTTTTAGCGAACGTCACTGCTATTTGCTGCATAAGGATTCGGACCAAGAATTGCAATCAGGCGAAACTCTTACTAGCAAAAAAGCATTGCATGTTTCTCCATTTTATGAGATTCGTGGCGAATATCATTTCCGCCTCCTATTTACAGAGGATCGTGGAAGCGGCAAAAATAGCGTCTATCGCATCGAACTACACGAAGATGGACTGTCCCTTATTAATACCAGTATTAGTGGCATTAGTCGCCCACTCAGCCGAGGCAATGTGAGTCTGGCACTGCTTCGTTACCCATTAATGAGCTTAGATGTGATTTGCCGACTTCATTGGCAGGCGTTGAAATTATGGATAAAAGGTGTACCCTTTCATTCAAAATCTCAACCTCCAGCACTTGAAGTTAGTCGAGGAATCGCCCAGGACAATCCCTTCTCTCTAGATTGAATTTTTCTCGTCCACCAGAGCGGACTCAGGCTTCACAACATCAAATGAGCACCAAAACACCGCTAACTCTTCTCAATCAACTCAGTAGGGGTCACTTAAGGATGACTGCTACCGACAGAGCAGAAGATTTTTGCAGAAAGCCGCCTCAATAATATCCAAACGGAACTTGCAAATCCCCCGCCATTTGAAGTGCGCCTACAGGACTATCGTGATTGCAGAAGACCTTTTTGAACGTTATCGTCACAACACTGACTTTATTCAACAGCATGTCTTTCCCGGGGGCATGTTGCCATCTCTGGCAAGCTTTTAGGCCAGCGCTGCTGAGGCCGACTTAAGAATCGAACGAGAATTTGCGTTTGGACATGACTAATGATGAGTAATTACAGCTTGCTTACAACCTTATTCAAGCAAGCTGGGGTGGAATTGATCTTCTGTTATTTGTTTCTGGCATTTATACCCCACTTCGCGCAGATCATTTTGATATTCAGGTTGCCGAGAAAACCATTCATGCGCATCTCTTGGGGCCAATGAGAGCAGTTGCGTTGGTTATTCCTGAGATGTTGCGAGCCCACCACTCGGGACATATTGCTATCGTTGGCAGTTTGGCAGGATATAGTGGCCTCCCCAAGGCATTAGCCTACGAATCAAGTAAGGCCAGCCATTATTAATTTTTGTGAAAACCTTTATTACGACTTACTTCCAAGAGGAGTGAGCGCTCATATGATATCGCCAGGATTTGTAGCCACCGAGGCTACTGCACAAAATAATTTTGAAATGCCTGCGCTGATTAGTGCTGAAGAAGCTGCTCAAGAAATTCTGGATGGTACCCAGAAGGGTCAATTTGATATTCACTTCCCTAAGGAAGTCTCCAGATTCTTAAAATTCCTTAGAATCTTGCCATATCCAATCTACTTTTGGATTGTGCGTCGCTTTGTCAAAATTTAAGCGGTAAAAACATCAAACTTCTTTGAAGCCTATAGCTAGCTATTTGAAGTTATTGTTTGTACTTATTTTTTCGAATTTTGTCTTCTAAATAATCCATCACAGTAATTGACTTTGCTTTGGTACCAGCAATCGATGGTGAGGTTAAATACTTACCCTGCATCACAATGGTAGGCGCCCCGTCAATGCGATATGCTTCGGCTATCTGCTTAGCAGCACGTGCTTTAGAAACAACCGCAAATGATCGATAGGTTGCCAAAAATGAATTACGATCAATGCCTTGCGAAGCAATCCAATCAGCAATTTCCTTCTCATTTAAAAGACGCTTATTTTCTTTATGCATGGCATACATGACTTTTTCATTAAGGGCATCGCCTTTGCCCATCGCCTCTAGGGCATAAAATAATTGGCTGTGAGGCATGAAGTCATCACGAAAAGCCACAGGAACCCTGCGAAATACAACGTCTTTTGGCTGACGCTTCACCCAGGCGCTGAGCTCTGGCTCGAAGTCGTAGCAATGCGGGCAGCCGTACCAGAAAAATTCAATTACCTCGACCGTATCTTTGGTTGCAACTGGCTGAGGCATGGGCATCACACGACAGTCAAAACCTTCTTCAATTTTTGGCGCTTGAGCACTGACAATGCCAATCAAAGAAAGGAGTGCTAAAAAAGTAATTGCTCTTTTGCTCAATGAAATCATGATTTACTAGATTTAATTAAAGTTGGTTTAATTCCCATACCGCTTAACTTATCACGTACGGCATTACTCTCGTCGACACTGTTATATGGGCCGATACGAACACGCCATAAGGTATTTCCCTCACTTGCAACCTCACTTAGCTGCGCCTGAATTCCCTGAATCGCCAAATTCGCCTTTTGCGCATCCGCCTCAGAGCGCTTAGCAAAAGCTCCGACTTGCAAGAAATAAATAGAATCAGATTTGGTAGTAGATGCCGGGGTTAGATCTGCAGGTTTATCAGCAGATTTTTTACCGCTTACTAAATCACCAATTGGATCAGACGATGAAGGCGCGGGCGACCTACCTTGTAGAAGCTTATTTAAATCTACCTGCTCAGTAGCTGCAGGGGCCCCTCCCTCTGAAGGCTTAATGGTGAGTGGCAAGCTTGGCGCTCGCATTCCTGGTCGCTCTTGTGGTGTATTTTTATTTAGATAGAAGGCGACGACAAATGCGATTGCTAGTCCAGCGCCTAAACCCAAAATAAAGCCAAGAATAGTTCCACCATATTGGGAATTCTTGCTATCTGGGCTTTTGGGACGCATTTTGGAGCCAGTCTGCTGATTCGGTATTTTCATCATTTCCTCATCTTACATCCACACTTCATACCCCGCCATTACATCTTTGCTGGCGTGGATACTCCAAGTACTTTTAGGCCATTTTGTAAAACTTGGCGGGTTGCCGAAAGCAAGGCCAGGCGGGCTAACTTTAATTTCTGATCATCTACCAATACGCGGTCAGCGTTATAAAAAGCATGGAAATCACCAGCTAAATCACGCAAATAAAAAGCTAATGCATGAGGTGCCAACTCTTCTGCGGCGGCTGTGAGAACCTCTGGATACTCCGCTAAACGACGCAATAAATAATCTGCTGCCTTACTCTGCAAGAGCGATAAATCAGCTTCAGCTAAATCTGATGCCTGTCCACCCCATTGTTGCAAGATTGAACAAATTCGAGCATGCGCATACTGAACATAGAAAACTGGGTTCTCATCATTCTGCTGCAACGCCAAATCAATATCAAAAACAAATTCGGTATCCGCCTTACGCGAGATCAAGAAAAAGCGCACTGCATCACGACCACGTTGTAATGCTGGATCTCTATCTTCTGGAGTCATTTCTGGAGCAACACCACCAGACCATTCAACTAAATCACGCACGGTAACATAGGAGCCAGCACGCTTAGAAATTTTTACTTCCTCGCCATTACGCATTACTGTGACCATCTTATGCAATACATACTCTGGATAAGTTTTTGGAATATCCCAGCCACGCTTTTGAGCTACACCCTGCAAGCCCGAACGCACGCGGGCTATTGTGCCGTGGTGGTCACTTCCTTGTACATTAATGACTTTTCCAAAGCCACGATTCCACTTGCTAGCGTGATAAGCAACGTCAAGTACAAAATAAGTGAAACTTCCATCGGACTTACGCATCACGCGATCTTTATCATCGCCATCATCTGTAGTCTTTAACCATAGAGCACCTTCGGCCTCATAGGTCTTACCAATGCCCTGTAAATCACTAACGATTTGTGCAACACTACCGTCGGTATACAAAGAGGATTCTAAATAATAGCAATCAAACTTAACGCCGAAAGTTTGTAAATCAATATCTTGCTCATGACGCAAATAGTTAACTGCAAATTGACGAATCGTGTCAATATCATCCCTAAAATCAGGAGATGCTTTAAATGCTGCAACAATTTCCGCAATATATTCACCGTTATAAGCTTGTTCTGGCCACTGAGAGTCACCCGGCTTTAAGCCCAGCAACCGAGCTTGAACCGATAGGGCTAGATTTGCAATCTGAACACCTGCATCGTTATAATAAAACTCTCGGTGTACTTTGATGCCTTGGGTGGCCAACAAATTAGCCAAGGCATCACCCAGCGCTGCCTGTCGCCCATGACCTACATGCAAGGGGCCAGTTGGATTAGCAGAGACAAACTCAATCATGGCGCTTGGGGAGGGCTCGCCAATAAGGACAGACTCTCCAAAGCGCACTCCTGCAGATAGAATTTCTTTCACTACAGCAGACTTAGCCACATTACTCAGGCGGAAGTTAATAAATCCAGGACCAGCAATTTCGCAAGACATAATGAGCTCGTTAAAGCCGGCTTTGGTATGGAGTCGGTCAACTAGAGATTGCGCCAAATCGCGAGGATTCAGTTTCCAAGCCTTAGAAAGCTGGAGGGCAATATTGCAGGCAACATCTCCATGATCAATGGCCTTTGGACGCTCTAAACGTGGGGTAGGTGGTTGTGACAAGCCGCGCTCTTGAGCCAATTCGGCAAGAGCAGCGCTCAGCATCTGCATTAAACGATTTTTATTAGTCGACAACATGGATTAGCGAGTTTATCAGGTGGTAAGCTATCGAAATGATCTATCCATTTCGCTCAACGGCTGGTCCAAATGTCATCATGCTGGCGGATCTGACACAACGAATTTTTGATATTTTAGGACGCCCCCTAGAACCTCGAGGGATCCTGACTGTAGAACAACTCCCAGCTCTGATCACCTCTCTTGAAACAGCCATCCTAAAAGATCTTGAGGAACGAGCAAAGGCAAATGACAATCTCAAGACGGGTACAGAGAAGCCTAAGTTAGCGGACCGACTAGGGCAACGCGCTTACCCATTCCTCGAACTCATGAAACAGGCAAGCGCGAAAGACAAACCCATCATGTGGGGCGTTTAATCTAACAAACTCGCTAGCTGGCGACGAGTATCTTCGATGCTTTGACCGCGACGTTTGGCCAAGTCTTCGACTTGATCTTCTGAAAGTTTGCCTACATTAAAGTAGCGAGCATCCGAATGCGCCAAATAGAAACCGCTAACACTAGAAGCAGGATTCATGGCCTTTGACTCAGTCAAAGTCATACCGATATCTTCAGCACCCATCACTCGCAATAAGTCCTCCTTGACTTCATGCGCAGGGCAGGCTGGATAGCCTGGTGCAGGACGTATACCGCGATACTCCTCATTGATCATTTGATCATTAGTCAAGATCTCATCGGTTGCATAGCCCCAGAGATCAGTACGAACACGATGGTGCATAAGCTCAGCAAAGGCTTCAGCCAAACGATCAGCCAAGGCCTTCAACATAATGGCACTGTAATCATCATGCTTTGCTTGAAACTCAGCTACTTTTTTCTCAACACCATGACCTGTTGTCACAGCAAAGCAACCCAGATAATCAGCAACACCAGAGTCTTTTGGCGCTACATAATCAGCCAAACAACGATTAGGTCTACGGATTCCATCCACTACTGGGCGCTCAGATTGTTGGCGGAGGTTATGCCATACAAATAATGGGTGTTCGCGCGCTTCATCGCGATATAACACGATATCGTCACCGACAGTATTAGCAGGATAAAAAGCGACAACTGCATCCGCTTGTAACCACTGACCTTTGATCAGCTTATTGAGCAATACCTGGGCATCAGCATAAACTTTATGCGCCTCTACACCAACCACTTCATCATCGAGAATTGCCGGAAATTTACCAGCCAAGTCCCAAGTCTGAAAGACTGGGGTCCAGTCAACATATTTGGCAATATCGCTAAGCGCAAACTTTTTAAATACGCGACGGCCAATAAATTTAGGCTTCTCGGGTACGTAAGTAGACCAATCAATCAACTCACGGTTCTTACGAGCCGCTGCTAGTGAAATGGTGGGCACTGCTTTCTTGTTGGCATGTTGTTCACGAATGCGCACATAGTCATCGCGCAAACCTTGAATAAATTTCTTTGCACTTTCATCAGATAGCAAACTGGAAGCTACCGATACCGAGCGCGACGCATCTGGCACATAAACTACTGGGCCATCATAGTGTGGCGCAATCTTCACTGCAGTATGCACACGAGAAGTAGTTGCACCACCAATCATGAGTGGAATTTGACGATCGCGAAAATAGTCATCGCGTTGCATCTCTTGGGCAACGTATGTCATCTCTTCAAGCGAAGGGGTAATCAAGCCTGATAGACCAACGATGTCGGCATTCTCTTCCTTGGCACGCTTGAGAATTTCAGCACAGGGAACCATCACACCCATATTGGCAACTTCAAAGTTATTGCATTGTAGAACCACAGTCACAATATTTTTACCAATATCGTGAACGTCACCCTTAACAGTGGCCATCACAATTTTTCCCTTAGCTTTCGCTTCCCCACCAGCCGCAATATGCTGACGTTTTTCTTCTTCAATATAGGGTATTAGGATCGCAACTGCTTGCTTCATCACGCGCGCGCTCTTCACCACTTGAGGCAAGAACATTTTTCCCGCACCAAATAAGTCGCCAACAACGTTCATGCCATCCATCAAGGGGCCTTCAATTACTTCAATTGGCCTACCACCGGCGCCCATGATTTCTGCGCGCAGTTCTTCTGTATCTTCTTCAATAAAATTTGTGATGCCATGAACTAAGGCATGGGTTAAACGTTCACGAACAGGTGTTTCACGCCAAACCAGGTTTTCAACCTGCTTAGCGCCACCGCCCTTAAATTGATCAGCAATATCCAATAAGCGTTCTGTTGGGGTTTTGCCGTCTTTTTCTTTGAAACGATTGAGTACGACATCTTCAACACGTTCGCATAACTCAGGATCTAAGTCGGCGTAAACACCTAATTGACCAGCATTCACGATACCCATATCCATTCCCGCCTGGATAGCATGATATAAAAATACAGTATGAATAGCCTCACGGACACGATCGTTGCCGCGGAAAGAGAAGCTGACATTAGAAACGCCACCACTCACTTTAGCGCCGGGGAGATTTGCTTTAATCCAACGAGTGGCATTAATAAAGTCAACAGCGTAGTTGTCATGCTCTTCAATACCAGTGGCAATCGCAAAAATATTCGGGTCGAAAATGATGTCTTCTGCCGGAAAGCCAATTTCATTCACTAAGATCTCGTAGCAGCGCTGACAGATTTCAGTCTTACGTTGGAATGTATCTGCTTGACCAACTTTATCGAAAGCCATCACTACAGAAGCGGCACCGTAACGGCGAATTAAATGCGCTTGTTTTCTGAATGGCTCTTCACCCTCTTTTAAAGAGATAGAGTTCACAATTGGCTTGCCCTGAATACACTTCAAGCCAGCTTCAATCACACTCCACTTAGATGAGTCGATCATGATGGGCACACGTGCAATATCAGGCTCAGATGCGATCAAATTTAAGAAGCGAGTCATCGCTGCTTCGGAATCAAGCATCGCTTCATCCATGTTGATATCGATGATTTGTGCACCATTCTCAACTTGTTGACGCGCGACAGCAAGCGCCTCGTCAAATTGATTGTTCAAAATCATGCGAGCAAATGCTTGGGAGCCAGTAACGTTAGTACGCTCTCCAATATTGACAAAGCCTACAGCAGCAGTAACGTTAAATGACTCAAGGCCAGATAACTTCATCGCTGGCATGACTTTTTTCTCCATCTTGCTCACGCTGTCACCTGCGCATTTTCACGATAGAAAGCACGGGGCCTCCGCTTTGCAACGGCAGTGGCTATAGCACGAATGTGATCTGGCGTAGTACCACAGCAACCACCAACCAAATTGACTAGACCGTCTTTTGCAAAACCATCTACCAAACTTGAGGTAATGTCTGGGGTCTCATCAAAGCCAGTATCACTCATTGGGTTAGGCAGACCAGCATTGGGGTAGCAGGAAACGGCAACATCACAAATGCGCGATAACTCTGCGATATAAGGACGCATCAAGGCAGCGCCAAGTGCACAGTTCAAGCCAAAAGTAAGTGGCTTGATATGGCGCAAGCTATTCCAAAATGCCTCAACGGTTTGACCAGACAAAATACGTCCCGAGGCGTCAGTCACAGTCCCAGAAATCATCACTGGTAAGCGCTCACCAGTTTCTTCAAAAAATTCATCAAGAGCGAATAGTGCAGCTTTAGCGTTGAGGGTATCAAAGATGGTTTCAACTACAAACAAATCAACGCCATCAGCAAACAACCCCTCGATCTGCTCACGATAGGATGCCCGCAATGCATCAAATGTGACATTGCGCGCACCTGGGTCATTAACATCTGGAGAAATGCTAGCAGTCTTTGGCGTAGGTCCAATAGCACCAGCTGCAAAACGTGGTTTATCAGTAGTGCTATATTTTTCACATGCAGCGCGCGCTAGTCTCGCGGAAACTTCATTCATCTCGCGAGCTAAGCCGGCCATTTTGTAATCTTCTTGTGCCACTGAAGTCGCACCAAAAGTATTGGTCTCAATAATGTCCGCGCCAGCTTCTAAATACCGCTCATGAATCTTGCTGATAATTTGAGGCTGTGTGAGTACCAATAACTCGTTATTGCCTTTGAGGTCGCCCGGATGATCAGCAAAACGGGCATTGTCTGGTAAACCACGGTAGTCGGCTTCACTTAACTTGTACTGCTGAATCATGGTGCCCATGGCGCCATCCAAAATCAGGATACGCTCTTTCAAAAGCTCAGGCAGCTCCTTACCACGGGTGTAAGGATGTGACAAGTCATTAGATTGCATTGTTAAATCCGGATTAATCTTTAGAATCCCTTATTCTATTAGAAAAGCCACTTTTTATTTACCCTGGAGCCATTATGTTTGGAACCATTCCTGAATTCAATCAAAGCCTAGAAATGTTTAAAACCATGTGGGGGCAAGGTGCGACAGCCCAGGCTGGACAACTTCCCTTTACAACAGATGCATCCAAGGCCGCAGGCGGCTTTGGATCAGCCTTTCCTGGGGTAGATATAAGATGAGCTGGAAAAACGCATTAAAGACCTCACAAGCGTTGAAAACTGGCTGAATTTGAACCTCAATATCCTAAAGTCAACTATTCAAGGACTTGAAGTCCATCATGCCACGATGATGGCGCTTAAATCCTTTGGCGATGCCGTATCCGCAGCGAGTGCTACAGCAACTGCTCCTAGCGAAGAATCTGTGACTAAAACAAAACTAGCGCTAAACCACGGAAAACCGCAACACGCCGTCGTCGCAAAGCTGGCGACGCAACCTACCTCGACAAAGTAGGTAATTCAGATGAGCAATAGCCTCACCCATTACGAATGTGAGTTGATGAATCTCTAATTCACGCCTGAACAAACCGGCACATGCTCGAGAGATTGTGCCGGTTTGTTGCATGCACCTAAGGTATCTATTAAGCGCTCATCATGATGCGTCTTCAGCTGGGCAATTCGAATTCTCATTCCAGGACATGGCTTACCATGCGAAGGGAGAACCAAAGTATCCTCGGGCAGAGCTAAATATTTTTCAATTGAATCAAGATACAACCCTAAAGGATCAGCATCTGGATCTGCGTCATACACACTCACATTAGTAGAGATGCGAGGCAACAACATATCTCCAGAAATTAAAATACCGAGCTCTTTGCAAAATAAAGACGCATGTTCAGGAGCATGACCAAAACCCATCATGACTTGCCATGAACGACCGCTAATCAATATTGCTTCATCATTGATAATGCGGCGATATTGACACGGTACTCCTGACACCATGTTGCTGTAATCATTTGAGCGAGCCCCAACCGCAGCACCATCTTCTTTGCAACTTAACCATTGAGCGGTTAAATAATCAGTCATGGAAATCCATAAAGGCGCATTCCATTTCTCACATAGCCATTGAGATCACCCAACATGATCTGAATACATATGCGTCACAATGACACGTAGGACTGGCATGCCTTCAAGCTGTGGGTTGCACAAACCTTTTCCCAAGAAGCTCTAGTCTCATCATTTGCAATGCCACGATCCACGATCCACGATCTTCCAGCCAGTAACACTATCAATCTCATCACGTAAAAGCCACAAGTTAATATGATCCAGGGCGAACGGTACACGCATTCTGAGCCAACGAACTCCTGCTGAAACTTCAATGCTACCCCCCCCACTTCCGGAAGTGCATCACCTACCAGTGGTAGCAGTTGCAATGGATGATGAATCGCAGCTTCGACGCCGGCTTGATTTTTAGTGCTCATGGTGTACCGTTATTTTTATTATTAATAATTTAGGTTTACTTTAACAGCTGTGCCATCACCTTGCATTAATTGGTGCGACATTAATCCTGAAAATGGTTACTGCCGCGGCTGCTATCGCGCGCTCTCTGAGATTGCTGATTGGTCTGATCTGAGTAACTCTGAAGACGTTGAAGATTGGGCTGACTACCGCATAAATCACACGGAATGATGGGAAAGTTCATATCGCCAGCATAGCGTTCCAGTAATTTTTCAGGAACATACGCTAATGGGCGAATCACAATATGTTTTCCATCATCTGAACGAAGCTTTGGTGGCATCCAGGCTTGAGGTTTGGTCAAAACTTCCGAAGCGCAAACCTCAAGAGCCGCAGTGCAATCCAATTCATTTTCTTGCTTGTTAACATCGACAATTAAACGTCCACGCACATTACCCGCCATCAAATCCTGCGCGTATTTGATCGAATCTTCAAGTGAAATGTCCTGAGAGATTTCATCTAAAGTATTTAGAGCTACCAACTTAGCCAACTCCAAACCACAGGCTGCAACAGCACCATCACTCTTGGTCTGGGCACAAGCATTTGCTAAGGTATGACTCCCAACGCTATCGACCACTGCGGCCCAACGTTCTTTTGCCAATGGCCTGCCTGGCGCAGATAAAGTCGCGCGATCAATAACCTCAGTGGCCCCTAATTTTTTCAAGTAATCCGCTTCAGTCATACGCCCAGTGCTTGCTGCCACTGTAAAACCGAACTTACCCAGAAGAGTATTGGCAAAGCTGCCAACGCCGCCAGCAGCACCAGGTACTAGAACCTCGCCATCACTGGGCTTCAATCCGTGTTTTTGTAATGCCATGACACATAGCATGGCGATATAGCCAGCAGTGCCAATTGCCAAAGCCTGTTTAGCAGCAAATCCTTTTGGAAGCGAAATTAACCATTCGGCCTTTACACGAGCCTGCTAACCAAAACCACCCCAATGGCCCTCACCAACGCCTCCAGCCATTCAGGAGGACCATATCGCTAACTTTAAACTCAGCACTACTAAGGCTTTCTACTACCTCTCCAGCAAAGTCGATACCTGGAACCATGGGAAAGCTACGCACCACAGGACCTTTTCCAGTGCTCGCCAGGCCATCCTCTTATAGTTTAGCGTGGAATACAACGCCTTGATGCGAACGTCGCCATCCGGGATGGCTAGCTTCATCGACTTGGGCTACTTCTGCACGATAGCCTTGATCATCTTTATTTGCTAATATTGCTTTAAACATATCTCTTCCTTTTAGAGGGAGGTATTTCCCCGCATCAATCGCTCAAGAGGTTTACCCATAATGAGCATTGCTGATTATGGAGGTTTCCGTGAAAAAAATTCTACTATTAACCGCGACTTCTGGCTTGATATTGGCTGGATGCTCCTCTACTCAACTAATTAAGCCCGGCAAAAGTAGCCGAACATATGTCCATGGGTAATATGCGCCTCATTAGCTCTGGCGCCAGCCCACAGGATGTGATGGACTTTGCAACCAAAACCTGCAGAGATGACGGCTATTATCAAGGAGCTAGCTTCTTATCCAAAGCAGGCAAAAAGTAGCATTTTAAATGCGTGACAGCCGAAGGAAACGCAATTTTGACTCCCATCCCTGGCACAACAATTACCGAAGCTAGCAAAACAGAGGCAAAATAAGCAAAGCTAATGACCCCATTCACTTCACAAGACACAAGAGCTTCGTCAAGGTTTTGCATCATTTGCAACTGGGGTCACCGTCATCACATGCTTTGACGAAGACAGCAATCCTCACGGCATGACGATAAGCTCTTTTAATACCGTTTCACTTGAGCCGCCGCTCATTCTATGGAGTTTGAAAAAACATTCACGACTCATGCCTTCTTCTTGGGTAGAGCTTTGCAAAAAGCATCTAATACATGTGCTAGAACGCCCTCAAGAGGACCTAGCAATGCACTTTGCGACTGTAAAAGCAGATCAATTTAACGGGATAGCTCATAAGCTTGCAGAGAGCCGGACTAACCCAGGTTAATCATTGCGTAGCCTATTATAAATGTAAGACAGGTTGCGTTCACATTGGCGGTGATCACAACATCATTGTCGCTAAAATCATTAACTTAAAAAATCATCCTGAACGAGAGCCCCTTATTTTTACAAGAAGTAAATTTGTTGGCCTCGATTTCAGTGAAGTCAAGGCTAACTAAACCCAATGAATCTCTGTAAGGAAATACTATGTTGCGTGTATGGGGTCGCAACAGTTCTATTAATGTTCAAAAAGTATTGTGGTGCTTGGCTGAACTAGGTCTTAAAGCGGGTAAGATTTTTAGCGGATCGACGCTGGCCTCCACTTTGGCATCAATAACACGCCTGAGTTTTTAAAACTCAACCTCAAGTCTAGCGCCTACATTACAAGATGGTGAACTTGTTCTTTGGGAGTCCAATACTATTCTGCGTTATCTAGCTCGTCGTCATGATCAATCAGGGCGCTTTGCCAGAGATGTCCAAACTCAATATAAGTCCGAGCAATGGATGGACTGGCAACTAGGGACAATGTGGCCAGCCCTACGAATTCCATTTCTAGGGTTAACTAGAACACCAGAGCAAGAACGAAATGATGAAGCGATTCAAAAGGGATACCAAGAAACTAATCGCTTACTAGGGATGTTAGACCAAACACTCAGCAAACAAAATTTTTGTGCAGGCGATCAATTTCAAATTGGAGATATTGTTCTTGCACTTTGCGCAAGTCGCTAGATTCTTCTGCACAAGCCTTTCCCGAAAGAAACAGGGCAGCGTGCAGAACTTAAAAATATTGAAGCATGGCTAAGGCGCTTAGAGACAGAAACCTGCTTTCACGATATTGCCGAAAAAGAGCTCAATATCGTTAAGTAGATTCGTAATTTATTGCTGCTTAAATTTCTTCGCGTGATGATCTGCGCCGATAAATAGGTACATCGCTGGAACCACGAACAGTGTAAATAGCGTACCAATAGATAATCCAGTAAAGATTACGATACCCATTGATTTTCGACCAGCTGCCCCTGCCCCAGTGGCAATCACCAGCGGTACAACACCCAAGACCATAGCAGCAGTGGTCATCAAAATAGGTCTTAAGCGCACACTGCTTGCTTCAACAATCGCATCAAGCTTGCTGCGGCCAACTTCTTGAAGTTCATTCGCACACTCTACAATCAATATTCCGTGCTTACTAATTAAACCCATCAGCGTAACCAAGCCAACCTGGGTATAGACATTCAAGGTGGTAAAACCAAGATTGATAAAGATCAGGGCACCAAACAAAGCTAGGGGCACAGAGACCAAAATCACAATCGAATCTCGGAAACTTTCGAATTGGGCAGCAAGAACCAAGAACACAATTAAAATTGCAAAAAACATCGTAACCAAGAAACCGCCAGACTCTGACATAAATTGACGTGAGGGACCAGCGTAGTCCATGGTGTATCCATTTGGTGCTACCTCTTTTAAGGTCTGGCGCATAAACTCCAACAGATCTGCTTGTGAAATAAATGGGGTGCTCACACCAGAAATGGTTGCTGAATTTAGTTGCTGGAAGTGATTAATTGATTGCGGAACAACACGCTGCTTAATAGTTGCAATTGTACGCGCCTGAACCATCGCTCCGCTTGGAGTACGAATGTAGTAATCCAATATTTGATCGGGATTCAAGCGATCAACTTGTTTCACTTGTGGAATCACCCTATAGGAGCGGCCTGCGACAGAAAAATAATTCACAAACCCGCCACCTAATGCAGCTGATAATGCCGAGCCAACCTGCTGTTGAGTCATGCCCAAAGCAGCCACCTTCTCTCGATCAATTTCTAAGACGTCTTGGGGCTTATCAATCTTTAAATCAGAGGCTACAAAAAAGAAATTGCCGCTACGGCGTGCTTTGTCTAGCACCGCTTGCGATACCTCATGTAATTGAGCATAAGATTCAGTTGTATTGATGACCACCTGAACTGGTAAGCCTTGCGCACCAGGTAATGCAGGGAACTGGAATGCCGCAACACGAGCTCCCGCAATAGAATTCCACTTTTGCTGCATATCCTCCTGGAACTTTGTTGCATTGCGATTACGTTCACCCCAGTCTTTCAACAAAATTCCACCAAAACTAGAAGTTGGGCTTGTGATCTGAAACGCTTGTTCGTACTCTGGTTCTGCTGCTGCAATCGCATAGATTTGATCAGCATAAGTCTGCATTTGATTAACGGTGCTATTTGGAGGCCCAGAAGCCTGCATCAAGATAATACCTTGGTCTTCTGTTGGTGCCAATTCAGCGCGTGCGGTATCATATAAATAGGCAATGCCACCCAATAAAAGCACTCCCATCACAATAATGACCTCCCACGTGCTCAAAAGTTCACGCAAAGTGGATTGATAACTATGATGAACTTTGTCAAAGATGCGATCAATTTTCTGCACAAAAGACGACGCTTCTTGCTCCTCGGTAAATATACGAGAGCACATCATTGGTGACAGGGTAAGAGCTATCAAACCAGAGACAGCTACCGCACTGGCCAAAGTAAAAGCAAATTCGGTAAAGAGAGCGCCCGTTAATCCGCCCTGGAATCCAATCGGGATATAAACCGCGATTAACACAACAGTCATCGCCAGAATTGGACCACCTAATTCACGAGCAGCAATCAAAGAAGCTTCTAGGGGAGGCTTACCTTCCTTCATGTGACGGTCAACGTTTTCTACCACGATGATGGCATCATCGACTACCAGTCCAATTGCTAACACCAAAGCTAAAAGAGTAAGTAAGTTGATGGAGTAACCCAATCTTTGCATGAGGAAGAATGTACCAATCAGCGATAAAGGCATCGCAATTACAGGAACAGCTACCGCACGGACGCTACCTAAGAATAAGTAGATAACAATAGTCACAATCACCAGCGCTTCAAGCAAAGTAGAAACTACTTCATCAATCGAGCTAGCAATGAATTTAGTGGAGTCATACACAATCTTGCCAGTCATACCAATTGGCAACTGCTTTTGAATATCTGGCACAACGTCACGGACACGTTGCGCCACGTCTAATAAGTTGGCTTGCGGGGCAACCTTAATGGCGATGAATACCGAACGCTTACCACTGAAGGCAACATTGGTGTTGTAATCCTCAGACCCCAATGTGACTGAAGCCACTTGATCCAAGTAAACAATATTGATCCCATCTTTTTTGACAACCAGCCTACGGAACTCTTCCAAAGTATGTAGATCTGTGCCTGCAACCAAATCTACGGCAATCATATCGCCTTTAGTACTTCCAACAGCTGAAAGAAAATTGTTAGCTGCTAGGGCGTTATAAACATCATCTGCACCAACTCCAAGACCTGCCATCTTCTCGCAATCCAACCAAGCACGCAGAGCAAATTTTCGACCGCCAGTAATTTCTGCGTTTTGCACACCTTCCACAGAATCTAGTTTTGGCTTAACTACTCGTAATAAGTAGTCAGTAATAGCGTTATTGGGAATTTCATCACTATAAAAACCCATGTACATTGCGGCAGTAGACTGGCCAACCTGTACAGTCAAGATTGGTTGTTGCGCTTGAGGGGGCAATTGGTTCTTTACTGCGCTAATTTGTGTTTGTATCTGCGTTAGTGCCGCGTTTGAATCGTAGTTCAATTTCAGCGTTGCAATAATCGTGGAGACTCCGCTTACGCTAGCTGATGATAAATAATCGATACCCTGAGCTTGCGCGATAGATGCCTCTAAAGGCTGTGTAATCAAGCCTGCAATGGTTTCCGGGTCCGCTCCATAGTAAGCCGTAGTAATGGTCACGATCGCATTTTGCGTTTGTGGATATTGATTGACTGGTAGAGATCCAATTGATTTCAAACCAAATATCAGTGCCAGAGCGCTCACCACCAAGGAGAGCACTGGCCTACGGATGAATATGTCAGTCCAATTCATCTACTATTTATTCCTGGGGATTTGGATCAGGTGAGTTTGCTGGCTGCACCTTATTGTTAATAATGAGCGGCGTGCCATTCTGCAGCTTAAGTTGGCCGCTTGTAACAATTGTTGCACCTTCATCAATGCCTTTCAAAATAGCAACTTGATCGCCACGTGTTAAACCCGTAGTAACGAATACCTGTTGCGCCTCCAGACCAGGGTTACCCTTTTTATCTTTCTTTCCGGTCGGTTTAGCAATAAAAACAGTTGATCCGTACGGGTTATATGTCACTGCAGTTTGAGGCAAAGTTAAGTACTTCACTTGATCACCAAGCTTAATATTTACATTCGCAAACATTCCCGGCAAGATTTTCTTATCTGGATTTGCAAGCTGGGCTTCAATTTGAATGTTACGAGTGTTGGTATCAACCTTTGGACTCACAGCAGTAATTTTTCCTGTAAAGCTTGCATCTTTAAATGCATCAGTTGTCACAATTACCTCTTGACCAACCTGAACTAGCTCAGCATTATTTTGCGGTAAGTTGAAGTCTACAAATATAGGATCGAGAGTTTGCAGAGTTAATAACTTATCACCAGGATTTACATATTGACCTGGATTAATCGCAACAATTCCAACTCTTCCACTAAATGGAGCTTTAAGGTTTTTCTTAGCAACCACCGCTGTTTGTTGCTCTACTTGTGCTTGCTTCGATTTAGCATCAGCTGCGCTAGTATCAAGTACATTTTTACTAATTGCCTGAATCGCTAACTGCTGTCTATCACGCTCATTAAGCACTTTAGCTAAAGCTGCCATAGCTTTTAGAGAGTTGAGTTGCGCAATATCAGAGGCATCATTGAGCTTAATAAGAAGCTCGCCTTCTTTGACATCCTGGCCTGACTTTATGGGCACCGTTTGTACAAGACCGCCAAGCTCAGTGCTTAGCTCTACACCTCTAAATGCGCGAACATTACCAACACTGCTCAGCTTAGGCTGCCATTCAGAAGTCGTTGCCACCATGGTGGCAACGGTTGCAGGGGGCAATCCCATACTAGCAATAAAATGCTTAATCATGAAAGTCTTGAGTTGATTGAAAGCAAAAATCAAACCCAATAATAAAAATACTCCGCAGAGCATAATAATCATGCGACGTTTTAGCGGCTCCATTGCCATTAACTTCTCATGAGCCTTGGTGCCTCGCCATTTTTGTCCCAAAAGCTCCCAAAAAGCTTTTGCCCTTTCCCAAATGGCAATAACCCTCTCACGCAATTTCCACTCAATTGCTTTACGTTGAGTCCATGCCCATAGGGTAAAGATAAGAGCAATGAGCTGGTTCTTAATTTTTTCCAGAAGTTTCATTGTGATCTTTCTTCGCTAAGTCTTTTGGTGTAAAAGCAGGGCCTTCACGATTCCACCAACCACCGCCCAGTGCTGCAAATAAAGCTGCGGTATCTGAGAAGCGAGTTGCTTGTGCTGCAACCGATTTCACTTTTGCTTGTTGGTACTGGTTTTGGTAATACAGTACTGCCAAATAACTAACTGCTCCTAACTTGTACTGCTGTTGAACCAAGTCAAGGGTTTCGTAGGCATAACGCTCAGCATCAGATGCTGACCTCAGAGCTTGTGCACCAATCTCTAATGCACGTAACACATCAGCAACTTCTTGAAATGCATTTAGAACCGTCGCCTGATATTGAAAGGCAGCTTGCTCATAATTCGCCAAAGCTCCACGACGTTGCGCCAATAATTGACCACCCTGAAAGAGGGGCTGCAGAATGCCGCCACCCACAGTCCATAAAGAAGAATTAGGGCCAAACAAGTGGGCAGAAGTCAGTGCAGCGGCACCAATCGACCCTGTAATACTAAATTGCGGCAACAGGTTTGCAATAGCAACCCCGACAAATGCATTTTGTGCCTTGAGCTGCGCTTCAGCTGCACGTACGTCAGGACGTTGCCGAACAAGGCTAGAAGGAACTGATAGCGGCAATTTCTCCGGCAAATGTAGGTTAGCCAAGTCAAATTTAGCAATATTTGCATTGCTCGGGATCTCACCCACCAATACCGCCAATTGATGACGCGCAAATGCTAGATCTCTTTCGTAGTTAAAGAGATCAACTTGAGAAGTTGAAACTAAAGTTCGTTGCGATGTGACATCTACTTTTGAGACGGTACCAATCTTCAACTGTTTTTCAGTGACCTCAGCAAGATTAGTTTGTGCTTTCAGAATTTCTTCAGTGGCTTGCATCTGCGCTCGTAATGCTGCCTCTCTGACTGCACTAGTAACAACATTGGCAGTCAAAGAAAGATAGGCCCCCTCTAGCTGAAACTGTGCAACTTCTGCCTGAGCACGAGCACCTTCAACCGCACGTCGGGCCCCACCAAATACATCGAATTTGTAGGTAACATTTACTGAAGTATTGTAAAGGTTATAAGTATCGGTGCCGTAATTTAAGCCGTATACGGCAGACGGTTGTTTTTGTCTTAATGCGTTTGCACCAACACCAATCGCAGGCAAGTACTGTCCGCCAATTTGAGCGTTGACATTTGCTTGGGCCGCACGTAAGGCAGCATCAGCGGCGCCTAAATTGGGATTTTGTTGCAGCGCTTTTTTAATGAGGGCATCTAACTCGGGAACTTTATAAAACTCCCACCATTGCGCTTCAATATCGGCGCCCTCAACCAACTCTTGATCACTGCCACCAGGAACCCCAGCAGCAGTAGCCAGTCTCTTGATCAAGGGCGTTTCTGTATATGAAGAAGTCTTCGGAGGGTCTGGTTGTTTGAAATCCGGACCAACTGCACATGCAGAGAGAGCTCCTCCACAAATGAGTGGAAGCAACCTAAAACGTGAGCATAGGGGAATCAACAAAAACATGGCTTGCAACAAATATCTTGTTTACAAGAGTAATTTGAACACAAAAATGCAATCAGGACTCCGTAAAACCCTGATTAATCTACTGAATTTTTGTTCACAACTTTAGGCGGATGTCAAACGAGTAAAAAATTATTCGACTGTTACGCTTTTAGCTAAGTTCCGCGGCTTGTCTACATCGGTACCACGTGCACAAGCAGTGTGATATGCCAAAAGCTGTAGAGGCACTACATGGAGGATGGGTGAAAGATTGCCATAATGCTCTGGCAATCGAATAACGTTAATACCATCGCCGCTAACGATCTCTGTATCTTGATCTGCAAACACATAAAGCTTACCTCCGCGCGCTTTTACTTCTTGCATATTAGACTTGAGTTTTTCTAGCAGCTCATCTTTAGGTGCTACTGTAACTACGGGCATCTTATCGGTAACTAACGCCAAAGGTCCGTGCTTTAACTCGCCAGCTGGATAGGCTTCAGCATGAATATAAGAAATTTCCTTAAGCTTTAATGCGCCTTCAAGCGCAATTGGATAGTGCAATCCACGGCCCAGGAAAAGTGCATTTTCACATTTCGCGAAAGCTTCGCTCCAAGCGATGATTTGTGGTTCAAGGGCAAGCACTGCATGTAGCGCTTTTGGCAAGTGACGCAATGCCCGGAGTAAGTCTTTTTCTCTCTCGGCTGTGATCCCGCCATCTCGCTTAGCAAGCGATATCGCAAGGAGATACAGTGCTAAAAGCTGAGTAGTAAATGCCTTGGTAGAGGCAACACCAATTTCAGTACCAGCCTTAGTCAGAAAGTGCCAATCAGTCTCGTGAACCATGGCGCTACTTGCTACATTACAGATTGTTAATGTGTAACAATGGCCTAAAGCCTTAGCATGACGCAAGGCTGCCAAAGTATCCGCCGTCTCACCTGACTGAGAAACCACTATGATAAGTGTCTTTGGGTTTGGAACGGTAGTGCGATAACGATACTCACTTGCTATTTCAACTTGCGTTGGAATACCGGCAATATCTTCCAACCAATACTTCGCTACGCATGCAGAGTAATAACTTGTTCCGCACGCCAATATTAAGATTTGATCAAAAGCCTTCCAATCTTCTGGATTAGCTTCAAATAACTCTGGGCCAAATGTAGCTATGTTAGCGAGAGTGTCACCAATCGCCCTAGGTTGCTCAAAAATTTCTTTGTGCATGTAGTGCTGATATGGGCCTACATCAACTGAGTCTGCTTGTGTTGGCATCGGCTTAAGCGCTCGCTGCAAAGACTTACCGGTCTGATCAATGACTTCAACTCCGTCCGCCGTAAGGACAGCGACATCGCCCTCTTCTAAATACATCATGGAATGAGCGCGACCAGCCAAGGCTAAAGCATCCGAGGCTAAAAAATTCTCTTTTTCACCTAATGCAACAACCAAAGGCGATCCCGAACGCGCTCCAACCAGAGTAGTTGGACTATCTTGAGCAATCACACCAATAGCAAATGCACCATGTAATTTTGGCAATACTGTTTTAACTGACTGCGCAATATCTTTCTGACCGCCTGCAACATATTGTTGATGAATTAAATGCGCAATGACTTCGGTATCTGTTTCAGAAGTAAACACATATCCAGCTACTTTAAGCTCGGCACGAAGCACTTCATAGTTTTCAATAATGCCATTATGAACAACTGCGACCAATCCATTTGATATATGGGGGTGGGCATTTTGCGTATCAGGTTTGCCATGGGTTGCCCAACGGGTATGTGCAATGCCTAAGGTTCCAAAAAAATCTTTACTCTGTGCGCCTAACTCTGAAACTCGTGCTGTTGTACGAGCCCTCTCAATTGGATGCTTTGTGTCATTATCATTAATGACTGCAAATCCACATGAGTCATAGCCGCGATATTCCAAACGACGTAACCCCTCAACTAAAGCATCAACAATATTTTTCTTGGAGGCCGCACCAACAATACCGCACATTATTTTTTACCCTTTGCAGTATTCTTAATCGCCTTCTTAACCACCTTTTGAACTATTTTCTTTGGTGCTACTTTTTTAATCACTTGTTTTGTAAAAGCAGACTTCTTTGTTCCCACTTTTCTTGACGCAGTTTTTTTCTCTTGCTTGATGGGGCGCTGCCACTGTAATGAAATTTGTTTTGCCCTAGAGACAGTAAGTTGATTTGCTGGAGCATCCTTAGTAAGGGTTGTACCAGCACCTAATGTCGCTCCACGACCGACGCGTACTGGAGCAACCAACTGAGTATCGGAGCCAATAAAGACATCATCTTCAATAATGGTCTGGTGTTTATTTACACCATCGTAATTACAAGTAATGGTGCCTGCACCAATATTGACTCGTGAGCCAACAATAGAGTCGCCAACGTAGGCTAAATGATTGGCTTTGCTATTTGCTGCAATCTTGCTGTTCTTCACTTCCACGAAATTACCAATATGCACATTATTTGATAACTCTGCACCAGGTCTTAAACGAGCATAAGGCCCGATAACGGATTGACTACCAACTTTCGCGCCATCAATATAGCTATAAGCATGAATAGAGACGCCTTTACCGATCACGCTATTGCAAATTACACAATAAGGCCCAATCTTTGCACCTGCATCTAAAGTAACGCAGCCTTCAAATACACAACCAATATCAATTGATACATCTGTGCCGCACTCTAGAGTTCCGCGCACATCAATACGAGCAGGATCAGCGAGTGACACTCCTGAGTCCATTAATTCATTCGCAATGTTCAGTTGATGAACTCGTTCTAGTGATGCCAATTGATCGCGACTGTTAACGCCAATAGTTTCAAACTCATCATCTGCTTGTGTCGTACGAATAGGTACGCCATCTTTTACGGCCATAGCAATAACATCAGTTAGGTAATATTCGCCTTGCGCATTGCTTGCACTCAATGCTTTCAGCCATTTCTTTAGAGATTTGGTCGGCAGCACCATGATGCCAGTATTAATTTCCTGAATAGTTTTTTGTGCAGGTGTTGCATCTTTTTCTTCAACAATTTCTTTGACTGATCCATCAGCATCACGCACGATACGACCATAGCCTGTTGGATTACTAAGATTTTGTGTTAATAAAGCCAGTGCAGAGTCTTGGCCTCTCACACCATCGGCTAACTTGACTAATTTGCTAAGCGTCTTTTTTGTTGTGAGCGGAACATCACCATATAAAACTAAGGCAGGCTCCTGAATATCAAGCTTAGGTAATGCCTGCAAAAACGCATGTCCAGTTCCTTTTTGCTCAGATTGCAAGGCGGTGGCAACTTTTCCAAAGCCCGAATCCTCTTGAGAGACTTTTACTAAAAAGTCTTTTACGTCAGCCGCTCCATGCCCAACAACTACCACTAGGCCATTCTTGGCCTGCTTACCTTGGAGAGAAAGTGCGGTACTCAGAACATGCTGAAGAAGAGGTTTCCCTGCCAAGGTTTGCAGGACTTTGGGTAGAGCAGATTTCATCCGCTTTCCTTGCCCAGCAGCCAAAATGACGATATTCATAAAGGAGGATTATAAGTCCCTTGAATCAAGGTTCCACAGGCTAATTCGTCTAAATTAGCTTCATCAATTGCTCTGTCACCAGTCGATCTAGATGCGATGCCGGTTAGCTGTGTCGAAATCTCCAGCTTTTTGAAATCAAAGGCTTCGCCATCCATCAAATGGGATGGGACGATATGGTGCATCGAGCGGAATAAGTTTTCCACTCGGCCTGGATGCTTCCCCTCCCATTCCCGCAGCATTTCCTTCATCACTTGACGTTGAAGATTGGGCTGACTACCGCATAAATCACACGGAATGATGGGAAAGTTCATATCGCCAGCATAGCGTTCCAGTAATTTTTCAGGAACATACGCTAATGGGCGAATCACAATATGTTTTCCATCATCTGAACGAAGCTTTGGTGGCATCCCCTTGAGCTTTCCTGCATAAAACATGTTCAACATCAAGGTCTCAAGAATGTCATCTCGATGGTGACCCAAAGCAATTTTTGTTGCTCCTAATTCATCCGCCACGCGATACAAAATACCGCGACGTAAACGTGAGCATAACCCACAAGTCGTTTTTCCTTCCGGGATTACTCGCTTCACTATGCTGTAAGTATCTTGTTCTTCAATGTGATATTGAACGCCTAAAGCCTTCAAATAATTCGGTAATATTTCAGCGGAGAAATTAGGTTGCTTCTGATCTAGATTCACCGCCACTATTTCAAAATTAATTGGCGCACGCTCACGAAGCTTCATCAAAATATCCAACATGGCGTAACTATCTTTACCTCCTGATAGGCAGACCATCACCCTATCGTCACCATCAATCATGCCAAAGTCACCAATGGCCTGCCCCACCAAGCGACAGAGTTTTTTTTCTAGCTTGTTTTCTTCAAAGACAACTTTACGAATCTTGCCCATCACAATCGATTTCTTTTCTAAACTCTTCTCGCTCAAGAGGTTTTGATACGAACAACCTCTACGCCCACCGGGTGGCACTCTGGATAGACATCTGGCTTAACGGTACTAATTCTTGCGGCTAGTACCTTAGGATAATGCAACATGGCTGTCACCATGTCGTCGCAGAAGGCTTCCTGTAAATGAATATGCCCCTTATTAGCGGCTCTGGCCTTAATAGTCTCTCTCATGAAGTCGTAGTCGACTACCTCATCCAATTGATCATTGGTTGATGTATTCATTGCCAACGGTATATATAGATCAACATTCAAGAGCACGCGTTGTTCCGCTTTTTTCTCAAATTCATGAACGCCTATATTGATATAAATCTCGTAGTCACGCAAAAATCAACGGCGGTAGTCAACAAGAGCTGGATAAGAAAGGATGGCGTGCATGAATATTTGCTTTATTAAAATACTTCATTGGTTTTGAACATCACATCACGTGATGATGGCGATAAATGTTGTCCGCCATCTACATATAGAGTTGTACCAGTAATGGCACCAGCCTCAGCCAAGAAAACGGCTGCTTTAGCAACATCTAAGGGAGTAGATGATTTTCCAAGCAGTGTCATTGGGTGCGCTATCGCAAATCCATCATTCATTTGATCACCAGATGGCAAGGAAATACCAGGGGCAAAGCCAAGCACTCGCAGGTATAGTACAAAATCCATAGCCAATAATTCGACTGATGAGAGTAATGCAGCTTTCGATAATGTATAAGCCAAATAATCTGGATTTAGATTGATCAGCTTTTGATCTAATAATGGAATGATTGCTGATGTGCTTAATTTACTTTTCTGACAATCAAACATCAACTTCAATAACAAAATTGGTGCGGTCAAATTCACCCACATATGCTCTTGCAGACCTTTCTCGCTCAAAGGAGTTTCTGAGTTTGCACGATCGTATTCGAATATTGAGGCACTGTTTATCAAGCAACTTAAATGTGGAAATATCTGATTAACAGCCAAGAACAGGTCTTTAGTGGCCGCTTCATTGGCCAAATCTGCTTGGAATGCTTGAGCCTGAACCCCTATAGACCCCGAATTTCTTCTACGGTTTGCGCCGCTTCTTTGGCTGATCGCCCATAATGAACGGCAACATCCCAGCCCTGACGGGCAAATAGCAAGGCAATTTCACGACCAAGGCGCTTTGTGGCACCAGTCACCAACACTGCTTTTACTTGCTGGGATGAAGGGGTTGAACTAGGGTTCAATTAAATTCTTTTAGACTAGCGAGCTATGAATATTACCTTGACCAGCCTAGAAACGGAGCATAGTGCGCTTCTACAGGCAAAAATAGCCTCTCAGATTGCCTCTCAAGGGGATTGGCTACCATTTTCCAAATATATGGAAATGGCGCTTTATGAGCCCGCTATGGGCTATTACAACGCCGGTGCCCAGAAACTTGGCTCTGGAGGAGACTTCACCACCGCCCCCGAATTGAGCCCCCTCTTTGGCGCCACGATTTGCTCCACCCTCATGCCAGTCCTTGAAGCACTCAAGCAAACAGGGTTTCCCACGCAAATTCTGGAGTTTGGAGCGGGCACGGGAAAACTAACAACGTCCATACTTACCAGACTGAATGATCTCAGTTTTCATTTAGATCGTTACGACATCATTGAAATATCCCCAGACTTAGCGCAACGTCAGCAAGAAAACATTAGTGACGCTGTTCGACAATTAGGCCTCAAAACGCAATTCAATTGGCTTACAGAGTTGCCTGAAAATTTTAAAGGAGTTATTCTTGCAAACGAGGTCATCGATGCCATTCCATGTGATGTCATCATTTATCAAAATGGATTGTGGTACTGGTATGGCGTTGCTTGTCAAAATGGCAAACTTGTTTGGAAAACTGGTTCTCCAGTCGAGCAAAAATTACTGCCTGAAAGTTTATTGAGCGGTAACCTCTCTGAGGGTTATGTCACTGAACTTCATACAGCCGCAAATGCTTGGATGCAACAAATTGCAAGTCAACTGGATATGGGTTTGTTTCTCACATTTGACTACGGCTTTCCTGAGAGCGAGTACTACCATCCTCAAAGGCTTGAAGGTACGCTAATGGCGCATCATCGCCATCATGCACTTCAAGATCCATTTCATCTACCGGGTCTTTGCGATCTAACAACTCACGTTGATTGGACGCAAATAGCTCGCTGCGCATTAGCTCAAAATGCTTACGATGTTTACCTTACCAATCAAGCTGCTTATTTATTAGATGCGGGTATCGGAGATATTGCTTTAGAAATTGGGAATCCTAGCGATCCAGAAATCTTTTTACCAATTTCTAACTCTTTACAAAAGCTATTATCAGAAGCGGAAATGGGAGAGCTCTTTAAGGCATTTGCATTTTCTAAAAAGTTAGAGACTTTATTACCAGGATATGTACTCGAGAATCTACCTGGTCTACGTGGTAGAAATAGACTGGAGATCCAGGCTAATTTCAGGCTTCCAAGGCTTCAATAATCGAGGCCAGTCTGGCTGACTCAAATGCACTGCCGATCCGCTCACCATTAGAGCGATCTTCGGTAGGAACTCCAGCAATTATTTCTGCAGTGTTGATTGATTGTGCATTGCGCATCGCATTGATTAAACGAGAAACATTCCATCCTATTTTTTCCGCTAAATTCAAAATTGTTTGGGCACGGTCTCGTTTTCGCCATACATCGGCACGATTGAACCACGCTAAAACATCTACCGCTAAATAGGGTGTATTTCGGTATTGATTTATCAAAACTCTAAGGCTGCTAAAAATCTCGCAGAAGTCTCGAACCTCAATCGGCATGCGCACACCTTCGGCCCAAGCACGAATTTCACTGGCAGGTAAATCCATCAAGGCAATAGCACAGCGCTCCTCTAGGCCATCACCACTTAAAGAAAAATATGCATTCAATTCCTCGCGAAATGCCTCTTCAGTCAACTTGGCGGTTAGGGTAGGGGGCAATATTGCACTTGCTGCACCCGTATTTAATAGGGCCTGAAACAAGTGCATAGGCTTTGCAGCAACTAAACCCCTTGCTAACTCTTGCCAAATTCGTTCGGCTGATAAGGCATTGAGTTCGCCTGATTGAACAATTGCTTGAAGCGCTACCAGGGTTTCATTGGCTACTGTAAATTGTAGAAAACGTGCTGCGAATCGAGCTATCCGTAATAGACGTAATGGGTCCTCTGCAAAGGCATCTGATATATGACGGAATATTTTGGCTACTAGGTCTGCTTGTCCGTTATATGGGTCAATAATCGGTCCAAATGGTCTACCATTTTGATCCACCTCTTGCGCCATCGCATTAATCGTTAAATCACGACGCTCTAAATCTTGCTCTAAGGTAACGGCTGGATCAGCATAGAAATGGAATTCTTTATAGCCTTTGCCAGTCTTGCGCTCAGTCCGAGCGAGTGCATATTCCGCTTGTGTCTCAGGATGTAAAAACACCGGGAAATCCTTGCCCACAGGACGAAATCCTTTGGCAAGCATCTCCTCTACGCTGGAGCCAACAACGACATAATCAATATCGTTAATGGGTAGACCCATAAGGGTATCCCTGATGGCACCACCCACTGCATAGATTTTCATTACTGCATACCATCAAGTCTGCGACGACTCATCTTAAATACTTCTGATAGCGCATCAGTACTATTTACAGGCAAGATATTTGGCATTTGCATTGAAGCAATATTGTCGCGTGACATCAAGGTTGGACCTGGCAAAAATTCAAAATCTGGCACAGGAATAATGGCACACGAGGTGTTTGCTTTCCGTGCAGCAAACTCCACAATCTCTTGCATTGTGTAAACCGTTGAGCCAACTAAGTCATAAGACTGATGTATCGTTTGCGGCATTAACAAAGATTTCACACATGCAGTCGCAACATCATCTACGCTTACTGACTGAAACTGCGCTTGATAATTTGCCAATGGCATGGCCGGGAATAGCTTTGTTAATTTAGCAAACAGATTAATAAACCGGTCCTGAGCACTAAAGATGACAGACGGCCTAAAAATAGTGCAATCTAAGTTGCTTTCCTTCACTGCAACTTCACCTTCTCCTTTACTACACTGATAAATTGAGGATCCTTGAGAATCAGCACCTAAAGCACTCATGTGCAAATAGCGCTTCACGCCATGCAATTGCATCGCTGTAATAATATTTTTCGGCAATTCAACGTGTGCCGATTTCAATACTTTTCCATAAGGCTGAGCTGGCTTGTCGTGTAAAACATCAACCAAATTAATCACAGCACCGCCAGACTTAATGCGTCCACAAAGACTTTGCAGCTCAT
Source organism: Polynucleobacter necessarius (assembly GCF_900095185.1). Lineage (NCBI taxonomy): Bacteria > Pseudomonadati > Pseudomonadota > Betaproteobacteria > Burkholderiales > Burkholderiaceae > Polynucleobacter > Polynucleobacter necessarius. The sequence continues at coordinate 568,609 of NZ_LT606948.1, forward strand.
CAAAATCGTGAATATCCGCTTCTTCAACAGGAATCTTGGGAAGCATGCGTAACTCGCGTGCAGCACTTAGATGACTTGTTGGCACTAATACTGAATAGCCTGCAAGCTGGAGTTGCGCAGCAATAACGCGCCACACAAATCCATTACCACCGATGAGAAGAATGTCGTATTTCATAAAATATTTTGTTTTATTTGAGCGATGATGACTTGTTTAAGGAAGTTCTGATTGAGTGGCAGCCTTTGGCGAAATTACTCCTAAGCGTTGCTTTAATGATTGGCTCGTACCATTCATCACTGAAGAGTAATAATGTGCATTGGAGAGTACATTCTTCACATAAACGCGTGTTTCAGTACATGGAATTGTTTCAGCAAAAATTGCACCCTCGGTTGGACCCGTTAATGTTTCACGCCATGCTTTAGAGCGCGAAGGTCCTGCGTTGTAAGCTGCAGAAGCCAAAACCCAAAAGCCATCCAAGTCGATAAGAAGCATCTTGAGATAATTACTTCCTAATGTCAGATTGGTATTGGTGTCGCTCAATTTGTCATTTGTGTAATTTGTCATTCCGATCTTCTTGGCTACATACTTAGCAGTGTTAGGCATTATCTGCATTAATCCTGATGCACCGACAGAAGAAGACGCATTTATGATGAAGCGCGACTCTTGGCGTATAAGACCATATGCCCAAGATAGATTGAGATCGATCTGACGCGCAATAGGAGATAACACCTCTTTAAAAGGTGTTGGGTAACGCAAACTAAAATCGTGTTCTTGCTTTGTACGGTCGGCAGCATTCACTACGCGGTCATATAGATGGATGCGCTTTGCATATTCCGCAGCAGCTAACAGCTGCTTATCAGTCATGTTGCGGAGTTCCCAATTCCACTCGCGATTACCCTCAAAGCGAAGATTCATGGCATATAAACGCTCACCGCGAATAAAGCCCTTGCGACTTGCTATCGCATCAATCTCTTGCTCAGTCACTTTTGTTTTTGCTGGCACTTGATTGGATTTACCGAGCTCTTCACGCGCTAGTTGGCCATAAAAATTATATTGGTCTGCAATGAGCGCAAAACTCTCTGTAGCTTTTGCATCTTGGCCTTCGGCTTTAAGTGCACTGCCATACCAATAGGTCCAGGCTGGATCCTTAGAGCGCACCACTGGATTCATGCCATCGATCGCGTTTTTGACTAAGGCCCAATCTTTCGCACGCAAACCAGCGCGCACCTTCCACTCTTGCGACTCAACAGATAGCAATTCGTTATAACCAAGTTCTTGTTGTAAACGGTATGCATCATCGGCATTGGGGTCTAACTTTTTGGCCAAAAATTGCCCGATCACCCCCCAGGCAACCGCTTGATTTTCTTTGCTATAGCGTGAAGCATTTTGCGAAAAGTCTCTATAAGCTTTGGCTGGATCTGCCTTGGCTGCTTTAACAATGTCTCCAATCGGATCTTCACCTCCTAGATGGCGAGCCATGGTTTCAAAGCCTCTCTCACTAGCAGCACGGCCTATGGCCTTGGCCTCACTCGGAGTCATGCCCCCAGCCGCAACTAGCGAAGACACCAACTCCTGACAAGCCTGACCAAAGTCACTAGGATCGAGGAGTAGTGCGCGAGAATCGATTGCCAACTTCGTTGGATTCTCTCCTTGCGACAACTTGGATAGCAACGAGTAGCACTTAACCTGAGTATAGTCATCCAAAACACACTTGGAATACTCAATATCAAAACGCGCCCAATCTTTACGTTTACCTAAAACCAACAGCCAGTCATTGCGCATGCGATCTGCCAAGGCGGTATCTTGGTATTGATTCAAAAAAGCAATGACTTGTGCATCCGCGCTATAATCGCTACGTGTCCCGCTGCCATCAAATAACTGAGGCTTGATACGAAAATACGCCACATAATCATCAAACGGATAGTTCACCAAATTGGACGATAGCTGTTGTGCTCTAAACACATCGTTCTTTTTCGCTGCCTCACGCAGATCAATAAACATACGATCTGTATCAGCAATTTCGGCAGGAGCGGCTTTACTCTCATAAGACTGCGGAAGATTTGGCTTTTTGATCTTGTCTGCATAGACATTGGACGCACCTATTACAAGGCTCAAAACTAAAATTTTGACCCAGTGCAGATGTTTGTGATGCATTATGGCGGACTTCATTTTTACGCTCTAATCCCATTTCTATATACCAGGCTAAACGCCTTGGAATACTTGATTACTATATCCTTTAATTTTCGTCTGATAATGATCAAGATGCACGGTACTTCACCAAAAACTCTCCGTCAAAATTTACTAAAACAGCGTACTACGTTTGTTGCTGAGGAAAATTACGCTCAAATTCAAGCTTGCTTCATGGATCACGTAAATCAACTGCTGACAGAAGAAGGTAAATCTTGGCAATCAATTGCCCTTTATTGGCCTATTCAAGATGAAATCGATTTACGCTCCACCCTGCTCACTTGGGCCCAAAATGCCCCCAATCGGAATCTTGCATTGCCCTTTGCTCGCGAGGATAAACATCTCGATTTTTATCTTTGGCGACAAGGCAATCAATTACACCCAAGTAAGCATGGAGTGCCAGAGCCCGTCCCCAATGATCCTAAAAGGCCACCTGTCAATCCTGATTGCATTCTTATTCCTTGTGTTGGCTGGACTAGCTCAACATCTGATGGAAATCGACAATACTGGCGCTTAGGCTACGGCGGAGGATACTTTGACCGCACCCTGGCACAACTCAGAAAGCAAAATCCCAAACTTGTCTGCATTGGAATTGGTTTTGATTGGCAGCAATTAGATGATTCTCAATGGTCTGCTCAAACTCATGATGAGCCCTTAGACATACTCTTAACTGAGTCAGGCCTAAAGCGTTAACCCATTAATTGTTTACTTCGTCAGATCTAAATTATCAGCAATGGCCAAAACTGCATCCGCCTGATTGAGCGAGTAGAAATGGATGCCTGGTGCACCTGCAGTTAATAGTTGGTCACATAAATCGGTCACTACTTCCTCACCAAATGCACGAATAGAAATAATGTCGTCGCCATAAGCTTGAAGACGCAGGCGAATCCAACGTGGAATCTCCGCACCACAAGCATCTGAGAAACGTAATAACTGACTGCTATTAGCGATCGGCATAATACCCGCAATAATAGGCTGCGTTACGCCCTGGTCATAGACATCGTCCACAAAACGAAAGTAAGCATCGCTGTTATAAAAATACTGTGTGACGGCAGAGTTCGCTCCCGCCTTCATTTTTTGCACGAAGAAATCAACATCACTCGCGGGCGACGTTGCCTGTGGATGCGTCTCTGGATAAGCTGCAACATCAATATGAAACCAGTCGCCTGTTTCTGAGCGAATAAATTCCACTAGCTCATTTGCATGGTGAAACTCACCATACTGACCCATGCCAGACGGCAAATCACCGCGCAAAGCGACAATCCGCTTCACCCCTAAGGTTTGATATTGCTTGAGCATTTCGCGCACGCTTTCACGCGAGCTACCAACACAGGATAAATGAGGGGCAACTGCTGCACCTGCTGCATGAATGTTGCTTACTACTTTTAATGTACCTGACTGAGTAGAGCCGCCGGCCCCAAAAGTCACAGAATAAAACGTGGGCTTGAGTGTTTCAGCAAAACGCTCGCGAACCTGATGCAGGTTACTCTCACCTTCAGGTGTTTTTGGAGGAAAGAATTCGACGCTTAATTCCATGATTTTGAGCCTGGGTATCTATTCTCTTGGATTAATAGCGATAGTGGTCGGCTTTATAAGGGCCTTCCTTCGTTACACCAATGTAGGCGGCTTGCTGATCAGACAATTCAGTTAACTGCGCGTTGAGAGTCTTGAGCTGCAAGCGCGCAACTTTCTCATCCAAATGCTTAGGCAATGTGTAAACACCGATTGGATATTTCTTGGTTCCAACAGCATTCCACAATTCAATCTGTGCAATCACCTGATTAGCAAATGAAGAGCTCATAACATAAGAGGGGTGGCCAGTACCGCAGCCCAAATTTACTAAGCGGCCCTTAGCCAAAATGATGATGCGCTTTTCAGGTTGGCCATTAGCAGCCGGGAAAATGACATGGTCAACTTGGGGCTTAATCTCTTCCCATTTATATTTTTCAATACCAGCAACATCAATTTCATTATCAAAGTGGCCGATGTTACATACAATCGCCTGATTCTTCATCCTTACCATATGGTCATGTGTGATCACGTGGTAGTTACCAGTTGCGGAAACGAAGATATCTGCTTTATCAGCAGCATAATCCATTGTCACCACACGGAAACCTTCCATTGCTGCCTGCAATGCACAGATTGGATCCACTTCAGTAACCCATACCTGAGCCGACAGGGCACGCAATGCTTGGGCTGAACCCTTGCCTACGTCGCCGTAACCACACACTACAGCAACCTTGCCAGCCACCATCACATCGGTAGCGCGCTTAATGGCATCTACCAACGACTCGCGGCAACCATAAAGGTTATCGAATTTACTTTTGGTCACAGAATCATTTACGTTAATTGCAGGGACCTTCAATTCACCCTTAGCAAACATCTGATACAAACGATGCACGCCAGTAGTCGTCTCTTCTGTAACACCTTTTACTTTTTCCAATCGTGTTGAATACCAAGTTAGATCTTGCGTCAATTTGTTCTTGATTGCAGCAAACAAAATAGTTTCTTCTTCGCTTGTTGGATGGTTTAAGCAGGCTTGATCTTGCTCAGCACGTGCGCCGAGGTGCAATAACAAAGTAGCATCGCCACCGTCATCCAAAATCATGTTGGTGTAGCCACCATCGGCCCACTCAAAAATGCGGTGAGTAAAATCCCAATATTGCTCGAGGGTTTCGCCCTTGATCGCAAATACTGGTGTACCGTTCGCAGCAATGGCTGCAGCGGCATGATCTTGTGTTGAGAAAATATTGCAAGAAGCCCATTGCACTTCAGCACCGAGTGCTTCAAGCGTCTCAATCAGTACTGCAGTCTGAATGGTCATGTGTAACGAACCAGTAATACGCGCACCACGCAATGGCTGTTGCGCAGCAAATTCATCGCGAATGGCAATTAAGCCAGGCATCTCAGTTTCAGCAATCGCAATTTCTTTGCGACCAAAGTCGGCCAAAGTAATATCCGCAATCGCGCAACGAGTTGCTACGAAGTTATTTAAATCAGATACGGTATGCATTAATGCTCCAGCTAAATACGATCCAATGCTGGAGTAGAAACTCGCTAGCCATTGAATCATGGGTTAGCGAGCGCGGTTGCAATTAGTAAATCCGGGGGTTACCTCGGAACCTACTCCTTTCAAGCCTGGGGAAGTGCTAGATTTCAGCATTCCTTGCAACGCTCCTCGAAAGTATGGCGTAATTGTAAACAATTACGCCATATGCCGCCTTAATCTATCTACAAACTGCTTTTTAATATCTTTAAATCACTTCTATAGCTCACAGACCTGCTGCAGCCCGTAAGGCAGCCGCTTTGTCTGCTTGCTCCCAAGAAAATTCTGGCTCTTCACGTCCGAAGTGGCCATAAGCAGCAGTTTTACGATAAATAGGGCGTAAGAGGTTCAACATCTTCACAATGCCTTTTGGACGTAAGTCAAAGTGCTCAGAGACCAATTGCGCGATCTTCTCATCAGAAATTTTGCCAGTACCGAATGTGCTCACCATCACTGAAGTTGGCTTAGCAACTCCAATTGCATAAGAGATCTGAATCAAGCACTTGCTTGCTAAGCCGGCAGCAACTACATTCTTTGCAACATAGCGACCAGCGTACGCAGCAGAGCGGTCAACCTTAGAAGGGTCTTTACCAGAGAATGCACCGCCACCGTGAGGGGCTGCACCGCCATAGGTATCCACAATAATTTTGCGACCAGTTACACCACAATCGCCTTGTGGACCGCCAATTACAAAACGTCCTGTTGGGTTTACCAAGAAATTAATTGCGCCTTTAATCAGATGCTTTGGTAATACCGGTTTGATCATCTCTTCGATAACAGCTTCACGCAATTTCTCAAGAGAGATATCTTCATCATGCTGCGTAGATAAAACCACAGTATCAATTGAGTCAGGCTTACCATCTACATAGCGCAAGGTGACTTGAGACTTTGCATCTGGGCGTAACCAATTCAAACGACCATCACGGCGCAATTGAGATTGACGTTCAACCAAGCGATGGGACAAGTGAATTGGCAAAGGCATGAGCTCTGCTGTCTCATCACAAGCATAACCAAACATTAAGCCTTGATCACCAGCACCTTGATCTAAGCCATCATCATGAGCTTTATTCACGCCTTGAGCAATATCAGGACTTTGCTTGTCATAAGCGACCAACACCGCACAACCTTTGTAATCAATGCCGTAATCTGTATTGTCGTAACCTATTTCACGCAGGGTATTACGCGCTACCTGAATGTAATCAACATTAACGTTAGTTGTAATTTCACCAGCGAGAACCACTAAGCCGGTATTACATAAAGTTTCTGCTGCAACACGCGCAGTAGGCTCTTGAGCCAAAATGGCGTCCAAGATTGAATCAGAGATTTGGTCCGCTACTTTATCGGGATGACCTTCAGAGACAGATTCTGAGGTAAAGAAGTAATCATTTGCCATTGCATATTCCTTAAGTTAGTAACACGATCAATCGGACAACTCAACGCGCCAGGAACCACAACGGCGACGCTTTAGCAACATTTATGAATCGCCCTGCAAGTTGTCTTAACTCAGCGATGTTCAAATTTTATCCGAAAAATGCCTAATTCAGCAAGATGGACTGAAATCCACACTCCCTTATCGGCATGGAATATCATTAGGGGGCGCGAAAACTCATACTAAAGTTATGCCTCAATGCGATTGCAATCGCTCCCACTTGCCATTGTGCAAGTGTTAAATGCCACCTTGGGCGTAATAATTTATGTTGGCTCAAAACAATATCGTTCGTTGTGTCGAACTCAATATGAAACGGTAATTAAGACCTGAGATCGTCCATTCAAGCTTTGGGAGGCAATAAGGTCTGCTGGGATGTTGTTCTCAGATAGTCTATGGATTTGGCGAAACCCTCAAAAAGCACTAAAATTAGTCGAAGTCCAAAATTGGAATTTAGTAGAAGCTGCTATTGGCGAAGGCCACGGATTAGTCATGCTCACTCCGCATCTTGGCGGCTTTGAAAGCATTCCCCGCGTTTTGGCTCAATACGTTCCAGCCACCATTCTTTATCGACCTTCACGCCAAACGTGGCTCAATGAGGTAGTAGAAGAAGGTCGCGCTTATCCCAATATGCATTTTGCTCCAACCAACCTCCATGGTGTTCGTCAAATGACTGGGGCGCTTACTCGAGGAGAGGCGATAGGTATTCTTCCAGATCAGGCGTCAAGTGGTGGCGAGAGCGTATGGGTACCATTTTTTGGTCGTTCCGCTTATACAACACCCCTTCCAGCCGGACTTGCTAATCGCAACAATACCCCGGTAATCATGTTTACCGCTAAACGTAAGTCACTTAGTCGGAACTGGTTAATGCAAGCAGCTCGGCTAAAACCTTTTTCTGAAGAGGCCAGTATTGCCGCTAGAGAACTTAATATAGCGATTGAAAATGCAGTTCTGATTGCGCCTGAGCAATGCATTTGGTCATACAACCGCTATAAACATCCTGCTGGCGCAGAATTGCCTCCAAGTCACTAGTTATAAAATGTCGAAATGGCCTGGTTACAAAATCTCTTCAATTTCTTGGCGCTCAGTTTTTTGCATCTCTTTGCTTTTCTACCCTATACCATCAGAGTCCATGTCGGATATGGCCTAGGCTGGCTAACTAGCCATATTCCAAATAGTCGTTCACATGTTGTCAAAGCCAATTTACGCTTGTGCTTTCCTAATTTGAGCGAAAAAGAAATTGATGCTCTTGCGATTGAGCATTGAAAGTTATTTGGTCGCAGCGTTTTAGAACGAAGTCGTATCTGGCTTGGCAGCGGGAAGCAAATTATCGATATTGTTACGCTTAAGTCTGCGATCACGCTGGGAGATCGCAAGCCACGTTTACTAATTAATCCTCATTTTGTTGGTCTAGAAGGGCGGGTTATGGCACGTTTAGTCTTGGACAATGAACATAACTGGCCTCGTGGTGCCGGTCTATATCAGAACATGAAGAATCCCTTTTTCAATCAAAAAATGATCGAATGGCAGAATCGTTTTGGCGGTAAGTCGATTGAAAGACAAAACCGCTTGCGTGATCTTATTCGTGAAATTCAAATAGGAAACTGTATTTTTATTGCGACCGACATTGATTTAGGTCCGTGTGACTCTATATTTGTTCCTTTTTTTGGCATACAAACAAACACCATCACTTCCGTATCACGTCTAACAAGGCTTAGCGGCGCCGAAGTATGCCTCATGACAACGACCCTTAACAAGGATCGAAAAGGCTATACCTGCAACATCTCTGAGCCATTACCAAACTTCACCAGTGATGATGTTGAGAAAGATACTGCTCGACTGAATCAATACATTGAAGAACTTGTTCGCGCAAGACCTGCAGCGTACTATTGGGTACATAAGCGCTTTAAACACAGGCCCGAAGGCGAGCCTAGTCTTTATGATTAAACGGAAATATTTTTGAACACTAATACCAGTAATTCACGCCGTAAATTACGCTTCACCAAAATGCATGGTGCTGGCAATGATTTCATTGTTTTTAATGGCATTGATCAAGATCTCAGTGACATTTCTAAAGCACAATGGCTAGCATTAGCGCATCGTCAATTTGGAATTGGAGCCGATCAAATTCTTCTAGTTGAAAATGCAACGCGTCCAGATACCGATTTTCGGTATCGCATATTTAATGCTGATGGCGGTGAGGTTGAGCAGTGCGGCAATGGCTCCCGCTGTTTTGTTCGTTTCGTGCTGGAAAAAGGACTGTCCAATAAAAATTCCTTACGCGTAGAAGTTGCGCATACTATCCTCACCCTCAAAGCCCATGACGATGGCCAAGTTGAAGTCGATATGGGTGCACCTATTTTTGAACATAAACTCATTCCATTTCATGCAAGTGGCTTAGCAAGTGTTCAAGAGTTTCGGGAAACGCTTTATGCGCTACCACTAACTCATCCCGCTAGGCACGATAGCTTGGTTGGAGTGCTTTCAATGGGCAATCCACATGCAGTTCAAGCAGTGGGTGACGTTGATAGCGCCCCTGTCCTTGAAGAAGGTCCTGAGATTGAAAGTTTTGCAGCCTTCCCAAACAGGGTGAATGTGGGCTATATGCAAGTGATTAGTTGTAATGAAATCAAATTGCGTGTATTCGAACGTGGCGCCGGAGAAACTCTAGCTTGCGGCACTGGTGCTTGTGCAGCTGTTGTCTCAGGAGTCCGCAGAGGGTTACTTGATTCGCCCGTGAGAGTCCACACACGCGGTGGTGACCTGAAGATTGCTTGGGACGGAATCATAGACGATGTTGCTCAACCCGTCATCATGACCGGCCCTGCAGTAACCCTCTTTGAGGGTGAAATCAGTATTTAAATTCCGTATTTCTCGCGGTAGGCTTTTACTGCTGGTAAATAATTTGTTAGCTGCAAATCACTGGAAGAGGTTAAAAAAGACATCAAGCTGGCCAGATTTGCAATTGCAATGACTGGCAACCCAAACTCTTGCTCTACGGCCTGTACAGCAGATTTATCCCCAATCTCCACCGCATTACCTGAGCGCTCCATACGATCTAAGGCAATAAGCACCGCTGCGGGCTCTGCACCGGCATTACGAATTAGGTCAACCGACACTCTTACAGATGTGCCCGCTGAGATCACATCATCCACAATGACTACTCTGCCTTTAACAGGGGCCCCAACCAGCACCCCACCTTCACCATGATCTTTAGCTGTTTTGCGGTTGTAAGCATAAGGTACGTTACCCCCGTTATCAGCTAAAGCTATAGCGGTAGCTGCTGCAAGCGTGATGCCTTTATAAGCTGGACCATAAAGCATATCGAATTCAATACCTGATGCTTGCAATGCTTTAGCGTAATAACGTCCTAAGGCACTCAAGCGAGCACCGTCATTAAATTCGCCGGCGTTAAAAAAATAAGGAGAGAGTCTTCCCGCTTTAGTTTTAAACTCACCGAAGGACAAAACCTTTGCCTCCAAGGCAAAACGAATAAAGTTATCTTGATTTGAATTATTTGAGCTCATAGGCCTCCATGTTACGCATCATTTCCGCGAACCTCAACGGTATCCGTTCAGCAGTCAAAAAGGGCTTTTTGCCTTGGGCCACCCAGCAACAGGCAGACTTCATTTGCATGCAAGAGCTCAAAGCTCAACGCGATGATCTAGAAGCTGCCATTCTCAATCCAGAAGGTTTGCAAGCTTTTTTCCACCACGCCGAGAAAAAGGGCTACAGCGGCTGTGGTGTTTACACGCCCCACAATCCAGATGAAGTTCTTTATGGATATGGCAACGAAGAGTTTGATGCCGAAGGGCGGTATGTAGAGGCACGCTTTAAAGATCTTTCTGTCATTTCGGTTTATATGCCATCAGGCTCGAGCTCACCTGAAAGGCAAGAGGCAAAATACCGCTATCTTGATAGCTTCCTACCTCATCTCATATCTCTCAAAAAGTCGGGTCGTGAAATAGTCCTATGTGGTGACGTCAATATTGCCCATCAAGAAATTGATCTCAAAAACTGGAAAGGCAATCTCAAAAACTCTGGCTTTCTGCCAGAAGAGCGCGCATGGCTTACCAAGCTTTTTGGAAAAGTTGGCTATGTAGACGTTTATCGTCAATTAGAGCCTAATGCAACTGAAACTTGTTATACCTGGTGGAGTAATCGTGGTCAGGCTTACGCAAATAATCTTGGCTGGCGGATTGACTATCACATCACTACACCGGGCATCGCAGCGACCGCTAAAAAAACTGCTGTGTACAAAGATGAGAAATTCTCAGATCATGCACCACTAACCGTGGATTACGACTGGAAAATCTAGGTAACAATCTTCGGCTTACACGCCTTCTTTTTTGATCTGCACGATCTTAAAGTGAATCGTTACCAAAATACGAAGTAAAACCGAGGCGCCAATACTTGCCGTGCCATAGAAGAATGCTTCATATCCGAAGTTATCTACGAAGACACCAGAGAAGCCGGCAAGCCATTTAGGTAAAAGCAGCATCATCGAACAGAATAAAGCATACTGGGTAACTGAGTAACGAATATTGGTAAGTAATAATGCTGCACTAGCGATACCAGAATTTAAATTATCTGCCGAAATTACCCAAATCAAACCATGCAAATCATGGCCTTGTGTTGCCAACCAAGCAAATAACAAATTGCTGACTGCCGAGAGAACTGCGCCCACAAACAAAATTCGTAAGACACCAAAACGCAGTGTGAGTACGCCCCTACAAAAGCCACCACTAGAGTCATGATGACACGAAAAACCTTACTGACTACTGAAACCTCATCCTTCGTATAACCCATATCGACATAAAAAGAGTTGGCCATGATTCCCATCACAACATCGCTAATACGGTAAACAGCAATCAAAGACAAAATTAAAATAGCATGTCAGCGATAGCGCTTAATAAACTCCGCAAAGGGTTCGACAAGCGTTTGATACAACCATGCTTTAGCAGTTCGCACCTTGGTTAATTCATACTGCACCGGCTCTTTGCTTAATAGGGTTGTTATGACACCAATACCAATAGAAGCAGCCATACATAAATAGGCAAATTGCCAAGCTGTGGCATCGTATCCAGCCCCGTCTCAGCTCTTGCAGCAAGCCAAAGAACGCCAGCACCAGCCCAAATCAATGCCAGTCGATAACCAGTTTGATAGGTTGCTGCTAAAGCCGCTTGATGATCACTATTAGCCGACTCAATTCGAAATGCATCTAAGGCGATATCTTGAGTAGCTGATCCGAAGGCTACCAATAAGGCACACCAAACCACGGGATTAAGGGCCTGCTTAGGATCGAGTGATGACATACCAACCAGACCCAACATGATGAGCGCTTGTGCAAAGATTAGCCAACTACGACGTCGTCCAAAGTGTCTTATCAGAATCGGAATTTGTACACGATCAACCAAGGGCGACCATACCCATTTAAAGGCATAGATCAAACCAACCCAAGTTAAATATACAATAGTGCTGCGATCACAATACCAGCCTCACGTAGCCAGAAGCTGAGAGCCCCCAAAATCAGCAATAAAGGTAGACCTGCTGAGAAACCCAAAAAGAGCATGCGCAGGCAAGGCCATTCGAGATAAATCCAAAAATCTTTTAACCAGGATTGAACCGCAGTGAACACCTTTGCATTTTTATTTTATGCGCGACGCATGCGAAATAAAGCGAGGCTGCCAAATAGATTTGGCAGAAAAGTTATTTGCCGACATTCATGCAGAATGCATTGATCGAGAACCTTCAAACCAAGACTTGAAGCCAGCTTCTCAAAGTCGGTAACTGTGAGAACGCGTACGTTCGGAGTGTTGTACCACTGGTCAGGCAAACTCTTAGAGATTGGCATACGGCCTAATCCTACTGCGAGACGGTGAGACCAGTGTCCAAAATTTGGAAAAGAAATCACCGACTCTTTTCCCACACGAACTACTTCACGCAAAATCTTTTCAGTCTGATGAATGGTTTGCAAGGTTTGCGATAACACAACCGTGTCAAAACTGTTATCTTCAAATAGTGCTAATCCGCCCTCTAAATCCTGCTGAATGACATTTAAACCCTTTTGTACACAGGACAGACACGTACGTCATCGATCTCAACGCCATAGGCATGGACTGGTTTTTGCTGTTGCAAATACTCTAGGAAGCTATTATCACCACAACCAAGATCGAGTACCTCTTGTATTGGGGGCAATCCAATTGGCTATGGCTGCAAAGTTGCCGCACTGATGAAAATTTCTCATGCTTGAGTCTCGCGCATCTATTTAAAGTAAGCCCTGATTAAGTTATGGTAGCGGAGTTCTTCTAATCAGAACGCATCATGCCCGTCGTGCGGAGCATCGATCGCAGCATAAGCCAACTCACTCTTATTGCTTAGTAAAGACTGAACGATTTCGCGGCTGCGATTCGGTGGAAAACGCCAATCTGTCGAAAAGCTGACTACTAGAAACTTAGCTCGAACCTCTGCTCAAGCACGATTCAGACTGCCATCATAGCGACGCGCAGGATCAAAGTAATCCAATGCACGAATAATCAATAAATATGTGTTTGCATCAAAGTCAGTCGAGAACTTATCGCCCTGGTGACGGAAATAACTCGTAACCTCAAACTCGACATCAAAGCTAAAGCGGTAATCATTAGACTCACCATTAAGGCGCTGCAACTCACGCCCAAACTTTTCAGCCATATCGTCATCCGATAAATAAGTGATATGACCAACCATACGTGCTAATCGTAAACCCCGTTTTGGCACAACGCCATGCTCATAGTAGTTACCACCATGAAAATCCGGATCGGAAAGAATGGCATTACGCGCTACCTCATTAAAGGCAATATTCTGTGCGCTCAACTTTGGAGTCGATGCCACCACCACACAGTGCTCTAAGCGCTTAGGAAGCTGGATAGCCCAAGCCATTGCCTGCATACCACCCAAACTACCACCCATCACTGCAGCAAACTTGCGAATGCCTAACTTGTCGGCCAGGCGTGCTTGGGTCTTCACCCAATCCTCAACTGTAACAACAGGAAACTCAGCACCATATGGCTTACCAGTTACTGGATTAATGCTCATCGGCCCAGTAGAACCAAAACATGAGCCTAGATTATTTACCCCAATATCAAAGATATGATCGGTATCAACTGGCTTACCAGGCCAAACCATATTATCTCCCACCAGCCGATACCCTCCGAATCATCAGGATTTGGACCTGTTATGTGATGGGAAGCATTGAGTGCATGACAAACTAATACCGCATTACTTTTATCGGCATTGAGCTGGCCGTAAGTTTCAATGACTACATCATAGCCAGATAAAACGGCGCCACCCTGCAAAGGCAGGGGCTCAGCAAAGTGAATCATATTTCTAGAGAGGTGTAACTCTCTCATTCTGAGAGACGAAGGCGCAAACTGTCATCGGACGCTTCCGTTGGCAGCTTCTTAAATGCACTACGAGCAAAGCGATGCCAACGACCTCAAACGAAACTCATCAACATGGCCGCACAAATACTAACCTCTTCTTGGCCCAGTTGCGCCCAGTTACCCCCTTGGGTGTGAGCAATGCGTAAAGCCTGCTTCAAAGAGGCTTCAACACGATCCAATACTTGAGTAATCCGCTATTGCAAACGATCATCTTCTTGCAATAGCGCATCACCCAAAAGCACACGGGTCATGCCAGGTTTTTTGTCTGCAAAAAACAAAAGCATTTGTAAAATGCCGCTTGCTTGAGCAAGGCCTGACTCTTCTTTTTGATTGATCAACCCAAAAACAGTTTGCTCAAGAAATGAAACCAAACCCTCAAACATTTGCGCTTTACTGGCGAAATCACGATATCAAGCCGCTTCAGAAACTTCAATCTTGGCCACCAAAGCTGCAGTTGTAACGCGTTCACCCTTTGAGTTGTGCAACATTTCTGCAAGCACCTGAAATCTCTGCAGACGACGCTCACCTGGACGTTGGCGCTTGCGAGCTTTACTCGCGTCAACGCTGCTGTCGATAATTACTGCGGACACTGAGAATTCAGGCATCTTGTCTACTTATCTCGAGCAGATCATCGTACCGAAAGCTTGCTCGGTCAAAATTTCCAACAATAAAGAATGTTCGATACGACCATCAATAATATGTACCGAGTTAACACCGCTCTTAGCTGCATCTAATGCCGAAGAAATCTTAGGCAACATACCGCCAGAGATAGTGCCATCAGCAAACAACGCATCTATTTCACGAGCAGTAAGGTCGGTCAAGAGTGTTCCGTTCTTATCCATCACACCAGGAATATTGGTCATCATGACCAACTTCTCCGCATGCAGAATTTCAGCCATCTTGCCAGCTACCAAGTCAGCATTAATGTTAAAGGCCTGACCTTCTTGGCTAAATCCAATGGGTGAAATTACTGGAATGAAGGCGTCATCTTGTAAAGCCTTTACAACTGCAGGATTGATAGCCTCAATCTCACCAACAAATCCTAAGTCAATTGATCCGCCAGCATTTTTTTCATCGGGGACAAGCATTTTCTTAGCGCGAATTAATCCACCATCTTTACCAGTCAAGCCAACTGCTTGGCCCCCAAAATGGTTAATCAACATCACAATATCTTGCTGTACTTCGCCACCAAGAACCAACTCAACCACTTCCATGGTCTCTTCGTCAGTGATACGCATTCCTTGAATAAAAGTGCCTGTCTTGCCAATTTTCTTAAGAGCTTCATCAATCTGTGGTCCACCGCCATGAACCACAACTGGGTTCATGCCAACCAATTTCAATAGGATGACATCGCGAGCAAAACTTTCTTTCAAGCGCTCCTCAACCATGGCATTTCCACCGCACTTAATCACAATAGTTTTGCCGTGATACGAACGAATATAAGGCAATGCCTCTGCCAGAATCTCTGCCTTCAATAAGGGAGAGATGTCGCTAATAGTTGGTAAATACTTAGTCATTGCTACTTAAATTTATTCGCCAAATAATTTTTGACGGAGTTCGCGACGCTCTTGAGCTTCAAGAGACAGATTAGCTGTAGGCCTTGCAATTAAACGGTTTAAGCCAATTGGCTCGCCCGTTTCTTCACACCAACCGTAGTCGCCGGACTCAATACGCGCCAATGCTTGCTCAACTTTTTTCAGCAACTTACGCTCACGATCACGTGTCCGCAATTCTAGAGCATGCTCCTCTTCAATCGTTGCGCGATCTGCCGGATCAGGAACCAAAATATTTTCACGCAAATGCTCTGTTGTTTCAGATGCATTTTTCAAAATGTCTTCTTTGAGGGTCCGTAATTTTTGGCGGAAAAAGTCTAGTTGCGCAGCATTCATGTAGTCCTTATCGGACATTTTGAGTAATTCTGTTTCAGTGAGCGGAGTGCCTTTTGCAACCTTGGCACTCGCTGCTTTACTGCTCGTTTTAGCAGTAGCCACTGATTTTGTTGCTGTTTTTACCGTCATCTCATTCTTTCCTAGATTTGAAGCATTATTGCCTCATTCTGCCAAACTCTTTTACAGCCTTAATTAATATTGACCGTGGCGGCGGATTGTACCCGAATCTTCCTAGGCCAACCAGCCCTCAAGCCCAGTCAATAGGGTGTCCTTAGGTAAATCAATACCTATAAAGAGCATTCGGGTTTGCTTTGGTTCTGTACCCCATAGACCTGCCAAATCGCTCCCCATCATCTGATGCATCCCCTGAAACACCACTTTCCGGCTGCCTCCCTTTACATAAAGCACTCCTTTGAGCGCAACCTCTTCTCGCCAAAGCCCTCCAAAATGCCCCCTAGAAGTCCTCCAATTTTTTATGATCAAAGGGTTTATCACTACGAAAAACGAAGGATTGAATGCGGTCTGTATGGCCTGCATGACCATGGTCATGGCCACACGTACTGTGATCGTGGTCATTGGAATGATCGTGACCACAATTTATGTAATCATGATCATCCTGCTCCAGGAAGTGTGGATCAATATCCAGCTTGGCATTCAAATTAAAGCCTTTGAGATCCAAAACCGCATTCAAAGGCACAACGCCATTAGAGATACCTGCAATCGGCGCGCTCAGATTCATATGCATAAGGCGATTGCGCAAAGCCTCAACCTCACCAGGCCTAACTAAGTCAGTCTTGGTGATGAAGATATGATCTACAAAGTCGACTTGGCGCTGAGCCTCCTCATGCTCATTCAATTGCTGCTGACCATACTTGACATCCACCAAGGTAACAACAGCCTCTAAAACATAATGATCTGCAACATCATCATCCATACAGAAAGTCTGAGCTACGGGTCCAGGATTAGCAACCCCAGTAGCCTCAATTAGCACCCGATCAAAACTGATCTTCTTTTCCTTACGTTGCTCAAAAAGTTCGTTTGGTGCCTCAACGAGATCGTCACGCATGGTGCAATGCAACCATTACTCATGTGCACGATATTCTCTTGGTTGTCTTGCACCAAGATATCGTTATCAATATTTTCCTCACCAAATTCGTTCTCGATTACAGCAATTTTTTTACCGTGCTCTTCAGTCCGAATATGTTTCAGCAATGTAGTTTTGCCACTTCCTAAGAAACCCGTCAAAATCATTACCGGGATTAATGCCATGAATAATCCAATCAAAATCTAAAAGCCGTGTTTTCCCAAACTGGGGAAAACTTTTATCTTACCGAGTTCCTCAACTTTTACCAGCCTTTGCGCGTGGGTGTGCTTTGTCGTATACCTGAGCAAGGTGCTGAAAGTCTAAAGAGGTATAAATCTGAGTGCTGGCAATACTTGCATGTCCCAACATCTCTTGTACCGCTCGCAGATCCTGCGAGGATTGCAACACATGGCTTGCAAAACTGTGGCGCATCATATGGGGATGGACGTGGGCTGGCAAACCGGCGCGCATAGCTAAAGTCCGCAAACGCGCCTGTACCGTTCTCGGAGACAGGCGTTTACCTGTCGCGGATAAAAATAAAGCCACTGATTGCTCTTCATAAGTTCCGGCATCACGCAGCTCCCTCCAGGCTGCAAGAGATTTCATCGCAGGCGCACCAACTGGCACAGAGCGACGTTTACCCCCTTTACCTAAAACCGTTACCTCAGCAGCATCCCAGTCGAGCCAGCCAGCAGATTCATGTTGGCGATCTTTGCTTGGCATGATATCAATACCCAAAAGCTCAGATAGACGCAAACCAGAGGAATACAGCAAATCAATAATGGCTGCATCTCGGATAGACTCCAAGTCATTTTTTTCTTGAGCCTCTTTAACGGCTTGATTTACCAAGGCCAGAGCTTGCTCAACCGATAAGGCCTTTGGCAAAGATTTCAGGCGTTTTGGTGCTTTAACGTCAACGACCGGGTTAGCAATCAGATTGCGGGCTACCTTACCCGCTCGAGCATCGCGTCTCGCATCCTTCTCAGTCAACCAGTCATACCAACCCCGCCATGCAGAAAGTGTCCTAGCAATGCTTCTTGAGGATTTACCTTTGGAATGTAACTTACCAGCCCAACGGCGCACATGGCCATTGCTGACTTTTAAAAGCTCGATCGAGTCCTCTAAAGCAAAATTTTGAAGATCGCTCAAATCCATGCCATACGCTTTGAGCGTATGCGATGAGAGGTGACGCAATACATGCAACTCATGCAAATACTCTTGCATGAGTGGAGGTAGATCAGTCGCGTTTAATTTCATAAGCCTGGATGCGATCCAAAGCTGCTGCAGTTAATTCAGCGATCTGACGTAAATAAAAGGCACCCATATCTGCTGTAAAACGCGACTCGCCTTTGCTAGCCAAAAGTAGAACGGCTGGTGATTGATTAATCCCAATGCTATTTCCTAGAGATAAGCCAATACCTACCATGCTTTGCCAATCAGGATCCATCTGCGTTTGACTGGCTAATAGCTCAATACTCACGGGAGCCAATTCTTTTGCTGAGCCACATCAAGGCGTATCCACCCAGGGGCCAAAGGCTGCATTAGGTGGCAACAGCTGTGCGGACTCCACCTCACATACTTCTGCTTTGATATTTGCCTTCATTAATCGCAGTAACCAAGCAACTAAACTCTGCTGGGTTTTATCGTTGTGACTGCCAAAATATAGCATCTCACTTAAGCGGCGATTCAGCTCTTGATTCTGGGTGCGAAGCACTGTCATCCGACGCTCTTGTAAAGAGATGGTGCGATCTTCATGTAGGTGCTTAATCCGTATCTCATTCAAGAGATCGGCATAGCGCTCAAAAAAGCCTGGTGTCACACGTCACCACTCGGCAACCAACTCTTCTTGCTCGGCCTGCTTAAAATCAATTGCGTTCATCTATCTCGTTCTTAAAATACGTTTAGCAGCTTAATGAGCTTAATTTTTTGCGCAATAGTTCATTCACCTGACCAGGATTGGCTTTGCCTTGCGAGGCTTTCATGATCTGTCCAATCAAGGCATTGAATGCTTTTTCTTTACCAGAGCGGAACTCTTCAACAGACTTCTGATTAGCGGCTAAAACTTGATCAATGATGGCTTCAATGGCTCCGCTGTCGCTAATTTGCTTCAAACCCTTGGCATCAATCACTTGATCAACAGTGCTGAGAGCCTGACCTGCGATCGCTTCCTCCCAAAGAATGGCAAAAATATCTTTGGCAATCTTATTGGAGATAGTTCCATCTGCCACGCGCGTTAATAATGACGCTAAGTGCTCTGCTTTTAAAGGTGCGTCTGCTGTTGCAATACCAGCACGATTGAGTGAGGAGGCAAATTCACCGGCAATTAAATTGGCAGCTGCTTTTGCCAATGGCTTACCCACGATTCCTAATAAGTCTTCAAATACTTTGGCAGTATCACGATCTTGTGTGAGTAACTGCGCATCGTATGCGCTTAAACCAAATTCGCTTTGCCACTGTTCGCGCAATTGTGCAGGCAGGGCTGGCATCTTGCTACGCACATCCTCAATCCACGCACTATCAATCACTACCGGCAACAAATCAGGATCTGGGAAATACCGGTAGTCGTTAGCATCTTCCTTACTGCGCATACTTCGCGTCTCGCCACGATCGGGGTCGTACCAGCGCGTTTCTTGAACAACGGCTCCACCATCCTCGATGAGCTCAATTTGACGTCGCACTTCATATTGAATCGCTTCCTCCAAAAAGCGAAAGGAATTCAAGTTTTTAATTTCACAACGAGTACCAAACTCAGCTTGACCTTTAGGTCGAACGGATACGTTAGCATCACAACGGAAAGAGCCTTCTTGCATATTGCCGTCACATACTCCCAGCCAAACCACCAAGCTATGCAATGCCTTGGCATAAGCAACCGCCTCTGCAGCACTGCGCATGACGGGCTCAGTCACGATCTCTAAAAGAGGTGTGCCAGCACGATTTAAATCAATTCCGCTGGAAGGTTCGCCATGCGGACCAATAAAACCCTCTTCATGAACAGACTTGCCCGCATCTTCTTCCATATGAGCGCGGGTGAGCTGCACTACTTTTACCTCATCACCGACCAGAATCTCGACCTGACCACCAACAACTACCGGAATTTCCATCTGACTAATTTGATATCCCTTAGGCAAATCAGGATAGAAATAATTCTTACGTGCAAAGATGCTCACTGGTGAAATTTTGGCATGCACCGCTACTCCAAAGCGGATTGCATGCGCAACCGCTTGACGATTGAGTACCGGCAAAACTCCGGGCAATGCAAGATCCACTGCGCAGGCTTGTGTATTTGGCTCTGCGCCAAAACGCGTACTAGCACCACTAAAAATCTTTGATTGTGTTTGCAACTGTGCGTGGGTCTCAAGACCAATAACAATTTCCCAGTGCATCATTCCACCTCACTTGCTTGACGCAAATGCCAGTCACTGGCTTGCTGATATTGATGGGCCACTTGCAACAAACGCGCCTCAGAAAAATAATTACCAATCAATTGCATGCCAATGGGTAAATTGCTTGCATTAAATCCACATGGAACGCTCATTGCAGGTAGGCCCGCTAAGTTTGTGGAAAGTGTATAAATATCTTCACGATACATTTGCACAGGATCTTTAGATTTTTCCCCTAAGCGCCAGGCTACATCAGGTGCCACAGGGCCTAAGATAAGATCACACCGATCAAGAGCTGCTTGCAAATCTGCCGCAATAATGCGGCGAATTTTTTGTGCCTGCAGATAGTAAGCATCATAGTAACCATGGCAAAGCACATAGGTTCCAATCATGATGCGACGCTTCACTTCAGATCCAAAACCTTCAGTCC
This sequence comes from Polynucleobacter necessarius, assembly GCF_900095185.1. Taxonomy (NCBI): domain Bacteria; kingdom Pseudomonadati; phylum Pseudomonadota; class Betaproteobacteria; order Burkholderiales; family Burkholderiaceae; genus Polynucleobacter; species Polynucleobacter necessarius. The sequence goes on from NZ_LT606948.1 coordinate 589,470, forward strand.
GAGATTTCGTATACATATCAGCCACATCTCGATATTTATCTGCGCGATAACCATAACGCACACCATCAAAACGACTCAGATTGCTCGAAGCCTCTGCTGGCGCTAAAACGTAATAGACTGGAATCGATAACTTTGTTTTAGGCAAACTGACCTCAACCAAAGTTGCGCCCAAGCTTTCTAAAAGCTTAGCAGCCTCATGCACAGACCTTGCAACATCACCTGCCAAACCATCTGCAAAAAATTCTTTTGGCAAACCCACGCGCAAACCTTCTAATGGTTTTGCAGGATTCGAATTACTTTCTTGCCAATGTTGATTGAGATAGCGCCCAGAGCCGCCTGTATCGGTCCCGGTCGCAATTGGCGCTAGGCCGGCAGCAACAGCTGCCGCTGAACCGCCAGAAGATCCTCCAGCAACATGTGCGGCGTTCCAAGGATTTAAGACGGGTCCAAAAGCAGAATTCTCATTGGAGGAGCCCATCGCAAACTCGTCCATGTTAGTTTTGCCCAGACAAACCATGCCTGCCCCATGGGGATTGTTTTCATCTGGAATTCCCAAATTTGCAACCACAGCGGCATCAAATGGACTCTGATATCCAGCCAATATTTTCGATGCCGCTGTTGACTTCCAACCTCGAGTTACAAAAACATCTTTATGGGCCACGGGGATGCCGGTTAATTTACCAGCTTTACCATTCGAAATTAAGTGATCTGCTTTATTTGCTTGCTCTAAACTTAAGTGGGCATTCACATCCAAGTAAGCATTCCACTGCTTGCCGGCGTCAATACGATCTAAAAAGTACTGAGTTAACTCGCTGCTGGAAACCTCTTTTGCAGCTAACGCTTTTGCCATTAAAGCGATAGGTGTGTTGTGCCAACTCATTCGATCACCCTTGGCACTAAGAAGTAGCCCCCCTGCTCCGCAGGGGCTGATTGCATATTTTCAGCACGATGGTCCGATTCCGTGACTTGGTCGACACGCATGGGCTGAGCTAAATCACGCAAAAAGAGGATTGGGTGGGCCAAAGACTCAAGACCAGTTGTATCAACGGCCTGCATTTCCTCAACCAGAGAAAAAATTGCCTGTAATTGAGGCAAAACTGCCTCAGCTTCTGCCTGATTTAACTCAAGCCTAGAACGGTGCGCAATGCGCTGGACATCATCAAGTTTCATGGGGCGCTAGAGTATCATTCCTATATATTTTTATTAACACTTTCTATTTTCCCACTACATCATGTTTGGTTTTTTCCGAAGCTACTTTTCCAATGGCCTAGCCATCGACCTAGGAACCGCTAACACCTTAATTTATATGCGTGAGCGGGGTATTGTCCTCGATGAGCCCTCTGTTGTGGCGATTCGCCAAGAAGGTGGTCCAAACGGCAAAAAGACCATTTTGGCCGTCGGCAAGGAGGCAAAAGCGATGTTGGGTCGCGTTCCAGGAAATATTGAGGCAATTCGCCCAATGAAAGATGGTGTTATCGCCGACTTTACGATTACCGAACAAATGCTTAAGCAATTTATTAAGCTCGTGCATGAAAGCAAATTATTAAAACCAAGCCCAAAAATCATCATTTGCGTTCCTTGCGGATCTACACAAGTTGAACGTCGCGCAATTCGTGAATCTGCTCTAGGTGCTGGTGCATCAAAAGTATTTTTGATTGAAGAGCCTATGGCTGCTGCAATTGGTTCTGGTTTACCAGTTTCTGAAGCTGCTGGCTCCATGGTTGTTGATATCGGTGGTGGCACAACTGAAGTTGGTGTGATGTCATTAGGCGGCATGGTTTACAAAGGCTCCGTGCGCGTTGGTGGCGATAAGTTTGATGAGGCCATTACTAATTACATTCGTCGTAACTATGGAATGCTAATTGGCGAACAAACTGCGGAGTTAATTAAAAAAACTATTGGCTCTGCTTTTCCTGGTGCTGAAGTACGCGAGATGGAAGTAAAAGGTCGAAATCTCTCTGAAGGTATTCCACGTAGCTTTACTGTTACTAGCAATGAAATTCTCGAGGCTCTAACCGATCCGCTCAATCAAATCGTGACTGCAGTCAAAGCTGCTCTTGAGCAGATACCACCTGAGCTGGCATCCGATATTGCTGAACGCGGGATGATGCTTACTGGCGGTGGCGCCTTATTGCGCGATCTCGATCGACTATTGCTTGAAGAGACTGGTTTGCCGATTCATGTTGCCGAGGATCCCCTAACCTGCGTGGCACGAGGTTGTGGTCTCGCACTTGAGCGCATGGATAAGTTAGGCGGAGTGTTCTCGCAAGAGTAAGCGACATATACGTCGACTGGGGAATTGCAACATAGCGCACCACCACTTTTCAGACAGGGCATTCCGGCCTTACTTAAACTGATTGTTTGCCTGTCGATCAGCATCGCACTGATGTTGATCGATTTTCGTTTCCAAGCACTCGACCCTATTCGCAATAATGTCAACTGGATTTTGCGTCCACTTGAGTATGTGATGATGACACCGCGCAATGCGTTTGAGGCAACGTCTGAATATTTCACGACGCGCGCAACACTAGATCAAGAAAATCAAGTGATGAAGGCACGACAAGCAGAACTCTCTCTGCTGGCAAACCAATCTGAATTTTTGATGGTGGAAAACCAAAACTTACGTGAGTTGATGGACTTGCAAAAACAAGTCCCCTTCAAAACATTGCCAGTAGAGATTTTATTCAACCCACCAAATCCAATTTCTCAACGTATCATTATTAATCGTGGCAGCAATGATGGGCTCAAGCTTGGCAATCCCATTGCTAACGACTCTGGCATATTAGGCCAAGTGGTCCGTCTTTACGAGCGCTCTGCCGAGGTGTCCTTGCTTGAAGATCGTGATTTTGCGGTACCTGTCCAAGTAGCCCGCAATGGACTTCGTGCCGCAGTATTTGGGGCAGGTCGTGGCAATCCATTAGACCTTCGATATCTTCCCGTCGCAAGTGACCTCGAAGTGGGGGATATTTTATTGACCTCAGGAATTGATGGCGTTTACCCCCCTGGATTTGCAGTGGCCGTTATTAGCAAAATTGAGCGCAATGTTGATAAAAACTCATCTAATGTATTTTGTATGCCCGTAGCCGCAGTTAATCGCTATCGTCAAGCTCTAGCCCTTTTATATGACCCTCAATTCGACGCTAAAGCACCGAGTATTAATAACAAAGCCAACTCTGGTACACCGCTAACCAACACACCGGGTAGACGCCAAACTCGCGGGCGGGGAACGCAATGATCGATTTCCAGAGTGGCTATATTCTGCGCCCGGTAGACCCGGTCTTTATTTATTTCAGCCTCTTTTGTGCGTTGCTATTAAATCTCTTGCCAATTGGCAACTATGGTTGGGTGCCTGATTGGTTAATTTTATGTATTGTATTTTGGAATATTCATCAGCATCGTTATGTCAACGTCATTACCGCCTTCATTCTCGGTTTATTGATGGATGTTCATAATTCAGATCTTTTGGGTCTGCATGCATTTAGCTATTCTCTGGTTGCTTATGTAGCCATCTCTTGGCATAGACGTATTGTGGCTTTGACGGTTCTATCTCAAGCACTGCATCTACTTCCTGTTTTTATATTGGTATCACTTTTTCCTGTGCTGGTGCATTGGTTGCTCAGTGGAGAACTTTACTGGTGGGCTCTCACAGGAGCCATTCAAGCGCTGATTGAAGCAATGCTTTGGCCATTAGCAACACGTGTACTGCTTGCACCACAGCGCCGCCCAATAGACGTTGATCACAATCGACCGCTCTGAGAAGTAATATGGTTTCTTTTAAAAAGCCAGGCCTCGTCTCATTTCACGAGCGAATTCATATTGCGACTCTCTTTGTCACATTTTGCTTTTTACTGCTCATTACTCGACTTGTATGGCTGCAACTCATTAGCCATGGAAAATATGCGCTATTGGCAGAGAACAATCGCATCGCATTAGTACCGGCGCCAGCAAATCGTGGCCTTTTAATTGATCGTAACGGCATTGTGATTGGCAGAAATTATTCGGCCCTCACTTTGGATGTAAATGCCGAAGAAATAAAAGGTAATGTAGATCAACTAATCAATGATCTTTCTGAAATCATTGATATTTCTCCTAGAGATCGTCGAAATTTCACAAGATCCTTGGAGGATTCACGCAATATGGGCACATTTCCCCTGCGTTCGATGCTTACCGAGACTGAAACAGCCCGTTTTATGGCTAACCGCTACCGTTTTCCGGGCGTAGAAATCCGCGCTAGAAGTTTCCGAGAGTACCCCTATAACGAATTAGCCTCACATCTTATTGGTTATATCGGACGAGTTTCCAAAAAAGATAAGGAGCGCATGCAGGCCGAAATAGAGGGCTCTAAAGCGGATGATCCCAATGCATTGCAGACCTCATTTTTACCCGGCATTCAGCATGTCGGAAAGATTGGCTTAGAACAAAGCTACGAAAATGTTTTACGTGGTGTACCTGGATACGACCAAGTAGAAATTACTGCGGGCGGCAAGCCAGTGCGTACGCTTTCCAGCTCTCCATCGATTCCCGGTAAAAACGTGGTGCTCTCTGTAGATATCAAGTTGCAATATTTAGTTGAACAACTTTACGGAAATTTTCGTGGTGCATTTGTAGCGATTGAGCCTGAAACTGGTGATGTATTGGCATTTGTTTCTAAGCCTACCTTTAATCCCAATGATTTTGTTGAGGGTATTGATTCGGTTACTTGGAAAGAGCTCAATGACTCTCCGCAAAAACCCCTCTATAACCGACCACTAAAAGGGATTTACCCTCCTGGCTCTACTTACAAACCATTTATGGCACTGGCTGCTTTAGAAACTAAAAAGCGCACTCCGTCACAAACGATCTCGGATCCTGGTTACTTTGATTTTGGCAACCATACATTCCGCGACGATAAAAAAGGAGGTCACGGAATTGTGGACATGCAAAAGTCAATAGTGGAATCTTGTGATACCTACTATTATCTATTAGCACGCGATATGGGTGTCAACATGATTCATGACTTTATGAAGCCCTTAGGCTTCGGACAGATCACCGGCATTGATTTGCAAGGAGAGGCTAGAGGGGTTCTACCATCAACCGAGTGGAAGAAAAATACTTTCAAAAAGCCAGAGCACCAAAAATGGTACGAAGGTGAAACGATTTCTTTGGGAATTGGCCAAGGTTATAACGCTTTCACTATTTTGCAATTAGCGCACGCCATGGCTAATTTTGCTAATAATGGCATCGTGATGAAGCCTCATCTAGTGAAGGCGATTGAAGATCCATTCACTCGCAATCGTGTACTAACAACTCCAAAAGAAAGCTATCGCATTGATCTGAATCGCGATAATATTGCGCTTATCAAAAAAGCCATGCTTGAGGTGAATATCACCGGTACATCTGCAGCAACATTCAAAGATGTAGGATATCAAGTTGGCGGAAAGACTGGTACAGCACAAGTCTTCAGTTTGAATTCGAAAGAATATAAACATAACGCCACTGCAGAAGTTTTGCGCGACCATGCTTTATATATTGCATTTGCTCCAATAGATAAACCCACCATCGTGATTGCTATGGTTGTGGAAAATGCTGGCTTCGGAGCGCAACATGCTGCACCGATTGCACGTAAAGCACTGGACTATTACATTGAGGGCAAGTGGCCTAAGGAGATTCCCGAATGGAAAAGAGCCCCTTAATCAAAGTTCAAGGATTTTTCTTTGACATTTTTGCTGGACTCGATCGCCAGCTAGGCCTTATATTGCTTGGCTTAGCGGCTGTTGGTTTTTTTACCTTCTTGTCTGCAAGACAAAATACTCCCGTGCAAATTGCAGATGAGTTACGTAATCTTGCACTGTCATTTTTAGTGATGTGGACTGTCTCGCGTATTCCGCCTAAATGGTTAGAGATGGGTGCAGTTTGGATTTATGGATTAGGCGTTGCTCTCTTAATCGCAGTGGCTGTATTTGGATTAATCAAAAAAGGTGCACGTCGTTGGCTCAATCTTGGTGTCGTGATTCAACCATCAGAAATTATGAAAATTGCGATGCCGCTCATGCTTGCTTGGTACTTTCAAAAGCGGGAAGGCATTCAAAAATCTTGGGACTATGGTGTTGCCGCCATTATTCTGGCAATCCCTGTTTTTCTGATTGCGCGCCAGCCCGATCTAGGAACTGCCCTACTAGTATTTGCAGCTGGCTTTTACGTCATCATCTTAGCTGGTCTACCTTGGAAATGGATTTTGCCGTTTGTGGGTCTTGGTGTTATTGGTATTTTGTTAATTATTATTTTTGGTAGCGCGATCTGTGCCCATGATGTGGTTTGGCCGCTTGTTCATAACTATCAAAAACATCGCGTATGTACTTTGCTAGATCCCACCAGTGATCCCTTAGGCAAAGGCTTTCATACCATTCAATCGATGATTGCGATTGGTTCTGGTGGATTCTTTGGCAAAGGATGGTTTCACGGAACACAGGCACATCTAGAATTCATTCCAGAAAAACATACTGACTTTATATTTGCCGTTTTCTCAGAAGAGTTTGGCCTTCTGGGCAACATCATATTAATTGCATTATTTTTTGACCTCATTAAAAGAGGGCTTGCAATTTCTGCGAGTGCTCCTAATTTGTTCACCCGACTTTTAGGTGCTTCTGTTACCTTAATTTTCTTCACCTATGCGTTTGTGAATATTGGAATGGTAAGTGGTTTACTACCTGTTGTAGGGGTGCCGCTTCCGTTTATTAGCTACGGTGGCACAGCATTAGTCACGCTTGGGTTTGGAGCAGGATTATTGATGAGTATTCATCGTCACCGTCGCCTCGTACAAAGTTAGGCTGCAGTTGCCGCTTAATCTACCTTAAAAGATCTTGCGAACTCTTAAGGTAATAAAAAAGCCCAGCATGCCGGGCTTTTTTATTACCAAGAAAAAATTACTTCTTACGCTTGTTAACTGAATCTTTAAATGCTTTACCAGCAGAAAACTTAACAGTTTTAGTAGCAGCGATTTTGAGCGGTTCGCCAGATTTTGGGTTACGACCCATACGTGCAGCACGCTTTCCAGCTGCAAAAGTACCAAAGCCGATCAGTTGTAATGAGTCACCTTTAGTAACAGCTTTGATGATATTTGCGATAGCAGAATTCAATGCAAATTCAGCTTTGGCTTTAGAGATCTCCGCATCGTCAGCAATCGCTGCGATTAGTTCGGCTTTGTTCAAGTGAAGCTCCTTATAGATATTGATGTCAGCGCACATTACGCTTATATGATTTTAACTACAAAAACTTACAAAAATAAAGTTGCGTTACAGCAATTTTTTACTACCCCTACAAATTACCCATCCAAAACTACGATATCAGAAACGAAATACTCCGTATCGCCAAAACAAGTAGTTGGTCAACCTATGTGCTGCTCATACTTCAAAGCTACTTTTTTGACTAAGTTAGCATTTATTTTTTGCGCCACAGCATTATCACGCACCGTCAAGAAAGATTTTTCTGACATTGTCCCTGGCATGGAAACCATCGCTCTAATGCACCCTCCCAAGCTTTGCATAAATAGCCGCGATTTGAGAGTTTCTGTACATATCCTGAGCACTCTCCACTTCTGTAGCTCCAAGTGAGCATTGCCCAGGTGTAGACTGAAATACTCACTAACTTAATTAAAACAAAGCTTAAGAGCCATTTTTTATAAAGCTATTCATCAGCATTTCCTCGGTAACTCTCCACGCAAACCGTTAACGGGTCCTTACATCTTCTATGTCGAGTATATGAGCTTCCACGCCCAAGCAATAGTCTAGTTAGCGCTGTCATCCAAATTAAAATGGAGTTCATTACCTTAATTAGACCAATCCCCATGGAAATTCGGCACATTATCTTTTTTGTTTTTGTAGCATCTGCGGTTTATGTCTATTTCAGAGGCAAGGTTCGTTTTGGAGTTGTCAGATCACTGACCGACTACCAGGTGCTTTTGGCGCCAGTAAATACGCTTTTATATTTATTTTCAAAGGTTAAGCCCAGCGCCTTTATTTCAGTCTCCCAATTTCCTACGATAAAAGTAATCCAAGACAGCTGGGAAATGATTCGACAAGAAGCCCTTTCTTTGCAAGAGGGTGGTTCGATTGCTGCGGCTACCGGATATAACGATATTGGCTTCAACTCTTTTTTCGAACTGGCTGGAAGCGTTTGCACCTATGTTGGCATAGAAAGAAGGTGCCCTCAGCTCAGGCAAACTGTCCAAAGACAGTGGCGCTCTTGAAATCAATCCCTTCAGTCAAGGCAGCGATGTTTGCCTCACTACTAACCCCCCGGGAACAACTCTAGTACGTCATCGCAATCCGTATGCGGGATCTCTGCGATATCACATCGGCCTATTCACGCCAAACAATCCCAAATGCTTTATTGATGTTGATAATGAGCGCTACTTTTGGAAAGATGGTGAGGCGGTCATATTTGATGAAACCTACATTCACTATGCCGCTAATGAAACTGATCAACAAAGAATCATTTGATTTTTCGATGTCGAGCGTCCTGTATACACAAAAGTAGTGCAGCTCTTTAATCGCCGGTTTGCGCGATATGTGATGAGCGCAGCAACATCTCAAAACGTTGAAGGTGAAAAAATTGGTTTTGTTAATATTCTGTTTACCTAGTTTTACCAGCTACGCGCTCAAGCTAAAAAGTTAAAGGCAAAACATCGCTCCATATATTACATTGGTAAATGGGTTCTTATTCTAGGGATTTTGTGGGCCATTTTTTGATAGACTGACCCCTCACGGAATCAATAACTGAACAATGTGCTCCGGACTAATAGTGCCCCATATTTCCACTCGCTTCTTGCGGCTATTTTGTCCAGATACGAATTGAATTTGCTTCTGCGGCACTCTTAATTGCTTGGAAAGCCAGGTCAACAAAAGTTCATTAGCCTTGTTTTCAAGAGCTTGGGCTTGCAGGGAACTCTTTAAACAGCCGTCATGCAGTCCAACAACTTTGGTTAGTTTTGCACCCGGCTAGCAATGCAAATTGAGAATGGTTCCATGAGGAGTTTTTGTTACCCAAATAGGCGTCATCAAAGTACTTTAAACTGCAACCATGACAACGAATAATTCTCAAGCCCTTGAACAACTATTTACCAACAATCGGACATGGGCCGAAAGTATGGTTTCTAAAGATGCCGACTTCTTTAAGCGCTTAGTTTCTCAACAAGCCCCTGAATATCTTTGGATAGGCTGCTCTGACAGTCGCGTTCCAGCAAATGACATTGTGAATTTATTGCCCGGCGAGCTATTCGTTCATCGAAATGTTGCTAACGTAGTAGTTCATACAGACTTAAATTGCTTGTCCGTCATACAATTTGCAATTGACCTTTTAAAGGTGAAACATATATTAGTTGTAGGTCACTACGGCTGCTCTGGCGTGCATGCAGCTCTCGCAGATAAACGCGTGGGGCTCGCCGATAACTGGTTACGCCATGTTAAAGATGTTCACCAAAAACATGAACGATATTTGGGCGAATTACTCCCTACCGCTAAACGACAAGATCGTTTATGCGAGCTCAACGTGATTGAGCAAGTTGTCAATGTTTGCGAAACAACCATCGTGCAAGATGCATGGTCCCGGGGACAAGAGCTAACAGTGCATGGTTGGGCATACGGACTAGACACTGGTTTAGTAAATGACTTAGGAATGTCGTGTAGCTCGATCGAGGAAATGACTGAACGCTATGCAAAGTCAACTAAGCGTTACGAATCAGAGCACAACTAGTTTGCTACAAACCATTTCTAATCAAGCTGGCGTTGTTCTACTTCGACTCCTAGCGATTTTGCCCTATGAGTTATTAGTAGTCGCTATTGGCTATGGCCTGGGATTTATTGCTGCCCGCATTCCGAGTGATAGAAATCGAGTAGTTAAGACAAATCTGCACTTATGCTTTCCTAAATTCAACCCAGATGAAATTGACTCTCTAAGCAAACAGCACTGGAGGTTACTAGGTTGAAGTCTTGTTGAAACAAGCATCATTTTGTGTGGTAGTTCACATCAATTAAGCAAAGTGATTGAGGTGAAATCTGCTGTTGACCTCTCGAGTAAAACACCTCGAATCTTGGTCAATATGCACTTCACCAGCATTGAGAGCAGCATTATATTGAGCGCCCTCCTCTCCAAAGAAAAACATTGGCCGCGTACTTCAGGGTTGTTTCAAAGAATAAAAAATCCTTTTTTCAATAAAAAATTGTTGAGTGGCGCAATCGCTTTGGCGGAAATTCTATTGATCGACAGGGCAATACAAAGGAGATTATTCGTGAAATGGGTAATGGTGATTTCATCATCATCGCCGCTGACATTGATTTGGGACTCAAAGAGTCTGAGTTTGTTCCTTTTTTAGAATTCAAACCAACACTATCACCACGATTTCTCGTTTAGCAAAGATTACGGGTGCAGACGTATGCCTCATGACAACCACTCTGAAGTCAGATGAATCGGGGTATCTTGGCGAAATTGAGAAACCTTTAGAGAACTTTCCTGGGTCTGATCCAAAATCAGATACAGCGCGCTTAAATCAATATTTTGAGCAAGAAATTCGACTGCGACCGACAGAGTCCTCCTGGGTTCATAAGTGTTTCAAAAATCGACCCGATAGCGCTCCTAGCCCCTATAACCCTTCTATATAAAGGTCTTTTACCCTATTATTGAGGGATGACTGAACGCATTGGGCTCTTCGCCGATCTAGTGGAGAAAAAAGGCGATTACCATACTCGGCAATCATGATGAGGCTTTTTTTAAAAATAGTCGCAGTCAAATGAATGCTAGCAGCTAATGCTGCCATTGAGTGGACTAAATCTCAGTTAAATCATGATCATTTAGAGTTCCTACAAAATCTACCGCCAATGATTCAGGAAGAAAAAAATTTGCTTTGTCCATTCATCTGCGTACAATCCTGCCGACTAGAATTACATTACCAATAGCATGAGTGCATGGCGATGCGTCCAAAGCTCTGGAAAAAGTTATACCTTCGTAGGCCTTGCTCATGAGCAAGCCCTGTTTTCTCAAAGTGCTGTTGGTAAATTAATTCGCTTTACGCCACATCCTGGCGATGAAATTCCAGTACTACAACATCATCAGCGGGTCGGCGTGGTAGACCCTCTTTGGCAACCAAGAGATGGCAATCCAGAAGCATGCTTTGCTATTTTTGAACCGGGATCTGAAATGCTCACATTTCATCGCGTACCCTACGACCACTTCACTGCCGCAGAGAAAGTGCGACGCGCTGGACTTCCAGAAGATTGGCCAAATAAGAATTAATGGCGATCAATTCTGATATCGAAGCCCTAGACAATATATTCCACGAAGGTAAAGTAGTAGATGGTTTTGTCTGAGGAAAAGAAGTTCATCGCGGCGGTATGGCCAGTCTTTTTTCAGCAACGAAAGAAGGTGTTAATGCTCCCATTCTGCTGAAGATACCGCGTGTGGGCAAAGATCAGCCGGTAGAGAGTTTGATTGGCTTTGAAACTGCACTCACAATCTTACGCTCATTAAAGAGGGTAAGCAATGTACGATCGATGAAGTCGTTCGTATTGGCGCAGATCTTGCACAAGCCGTACAGTCGTTGCACTCACAAAATGCCATTCATCTGGACATCAACCCAGAAAATATTTTGATCGACGATAAGGGTAATTTTGGCTTATCGCATCATGCTCGATACCCGGATTTACTTGCAGAAGAAATGCGCAAGGGCGTAGGTTCTGCGCCCTAGATTTCTCCCGAACAAGTAGCCGGCATTCGATCTGACTCACGCAGCGATATTTATTCCATTGCCGCAAAATAATGTACGCATTTCTCACTGGTGAGTTGCCCTATGGTAATCCTCAAACAATGAGTGGTTTACGCAGAAGAATGTGGGCTAAACCCCTTCCTCCGCGCGCCATTCGCAGAGAAATCCAACGATGGTTGCAAGAAGTTGTGCTCCGCTGTTTATGGCCTCGAGCTGCAGCTCGTTATCAAAGTGCTGCACGCTTACGACAAGTATTACGCGATCCAGAGGGAGGGGGTAGCCCTCACACAGAACGGGCTGACCGTATTGAGCCGCTGAGCTGTTGGCAAAATCTCAAAGGCATGTTTAAGGCTCATAGTTAAGGCTCATAGCCTGCAGCCTTAAACATGCCTACGCCCAAACATGGGTCACTTTGATGCGCCGCTCATGATTACTGCAATTGAGACGCGCCAATCTGATGAAGACTTATGAGGGGCGTATGCAAGTTACTGCCAAGAATCTTTTACATGCCTACCCTGAAAGTCGACTTGCCTGCTTAAGCACGATAAGCAGTACCCCTACGTTTAAGGGTAGCCAGGAAAATGAAACGGCGAGCGGCATTGTGCGCGGCCATTTAGTGCAAGTCATGGAATGGGCCAAACCGTTAAAGCTGCTACCTGAAAGAATTTCTTATCACGTACTAGAGGCTCTCGACCCCGCCACTAGAATTTTTGAATTCGCAAAAGATAATGATACGTCACTTATTTTGAGTGGAGCCTCACACAAGCTTTCCAATAAAGTCACGCCCTGGAGCACCTCGATGACCAAGATTGTTGAAGAGGCTCCCTGCAGTGAGCAACATATTGTCAGAACGTAGTTAACGCATCTTATCCTGTTTTTGATCTAGCAAGATTTCTGGTTCCCGGGCTTCCATCAAATTATCTTTATTGAGAACCCTCGTTAATTGTTTTTGATCTAACTCTCCAGTCCATCGCGCCACCACTATCGTGGCAACACCATTACCAACTAAGTTGGTTAATGCTCGCGCCTCAGACATAAAGCGATCGATACCCAGAATGATGGCAAGCCCCGCAACAGGAACATGACCCACCGCAGATAGGGTTGCGGCAAGAACAATGAATCCGCTACCAGTAATACCTGCAGCACCTTTAGATGTCAAAAGTAAAACCAACAAAAGCGTGATCTGCTGCGTAATGGTCATTGGGGTATCTGTTGCTTGAGCAATAAATACTGCGGCCATGGTTAGGTAAATAGACGTTCCATCCAGGTTGAATGAATAACCCGTTGGTATTACTAGCCCCACGCAGCTTTTCTTGGCACCCAAAAGCTCCATTTTTTCCATCATGTGTGGCAAAACAGATTCGGATGATGAGGTTCCTAAAACAATTAATAACTCTTCTTTAATGTAGCGGACAAATTTAAAAATACTAAATCCGTTAAAGCGGGCAATTAAACCTAGCACAATAAATACAAAAAGTAGGCAAGTGATATAAAACGCCCCCATTAACTTTCCTAAAGAAAATAATGAACCAACGCCATACTTACCAATCGTGAATGCCATGGCACCAAATGCTCCCAGCGGGGCAAACTTCATGATGATTCCGATGATGTCAAAAAGCACATGGGAAAATTTCTCGATTAAATCAAAAACCAATGTTCCCCTGCCTCCAAATTTATGCAATACAAAACCAAATAGCACCGCAATAAATAGCACTTGTAATATCTCGCCTTTTGCGAAGGCATCTATCGCAGTGTTGGGGATAATATTGAGCAAAAACTCAGTGGTGCTAGCCATCTTTCCAGGGCCTGTATAAGCGTTAATGCCTTTGGTATCCAAACTAGCAGGATCGATATTCATTCCTGCGCCAGGTTGCAAAACATTCACCACTATTAGACCGACTATCAGAGCAAGTGAACTCACCACCTCAAAATACACAAGCGCCAATCCGCCTGTTTTTCCAACCTTCTTCATATCCTCCATCCCGGCAATACCTACCACTACCGTACAGAAGATGATTGGTGCAATCAACATCTTGATGCCTTTAATAAAAGCATCTCCAAGGGGTTTCATATCAACCCCTATAGAGGGATAGAAGTTCCCCAATAAAACTCCTAGAACAACAGCTGCAAGTACTTGAAAATAAAGAATTTTATAGAATGGTGGTTTTTTTAATGTAGTCGTCATTTGGGCGTCCTTTATCAACTAATGAGCGAGCAAAAACGCGATTGCTTTAATGAGATGGTACATCGACTCAATAAAAACTCTTTGATCACGGATAATGTGAGCATGGAAGAAAAGGTACGTGTCTCAAAACTACTCTCTGAGCTTGGACTTTGCTCACGTCGTGAGGCTGATTCATATATTGAACAGGGCCTAGTGACGGTAGCTGGAGAAGTAGTAAATGAATTAGGTGTTCGGGCATATCGCCATCAGAAAATTGAGTTGCAGTCTGGTGCTAGAGCACAACAAGCCTCCCGCATTACCGTCATCCTCAATAAACCTGTGGGATATATTTCCCACTATGACGATGAGCAAGAGTATCAACCTGCGGCATCCTTAATTACTCCAGAAAACTACTTCGCCAGTCCTCTAGATAAAGGCAGGAGTCCTCGTTTTCATACGAAAGGACTGGCCCCTGCGGGAAGACTGGATATAGACTCTACAGGTATGCTGGTACTCACCCAAGATGGACGTATGGCTAAATTATTGATTGGTGAAAACAGTCCGATTGAGAAAGAATACTTAGTACGTGTTGAAGGAAGGCTTTCATTTGAAGAGTTAGATCGTCTAAGACACGGTCTGTCGCTTGACGGAGTGGTACTTAAACCAGCTCAAGTTAGCTGGCAGAATGCAGATCAACTTCGCTTCGTTTTACGCGAAGGGCGCAAACGTCAAATTCGGCGAATGTGTGAAATGGTTGGACTTAAAGTATTAGGACTTAAAAGGGTCAGAATGGGACGAATCTCTCTAGGTCCGCTTCCAGCAGGCCAGTGGCGTTATGTCAGGCCGGAAGAGCAATTCTAGACGCCCCACCCGCTTATAATTTCGTCCAGTCCTAGATTAATCAACGCAAAATTACCATCGAAACCCCCACCTCCAGCTCCCCGGGCGCAGAAGTCTTAAGACGTCGCAGCTTTGCTATCATCTCTCACCCAGATGCCGGCAAAACTACGCTCACTGAAAAATTATTACTTTATGCAGGCGCCATTCAAATTGCAGGAAGTGTCAAGGCACGTAAAGCAAGTCGTCATGCTACATCCGACTGGATGGAAATTGAGAAGCAGCGCGGCATTTCTGTAGCAAGTTCTGTAATGCAAATGGAATATCGCGATTGCATCATTAATCTATTAGATACACCAGGCCACCAAGATTTTGCTGAAGATACTTATCGGGTATTAACTGCGGTTGATTCAGCCCTCATGGTGATTGATGCAGCAAACGGTGTCGAATCGCAAACCTTGCGTTTGCTCGAGGTTTGTCGCGCTCGACATACACCTATCGTTACCTTTATTAATAAAATGGATCGCGAAGTCAAGCCTCCCATGGAATTAATGGATGAAATTGAAACTGCCCTTGGTATTGAAGTGGTTCCTTTCACTTGGCCAGTTGGGATGGGCAAATCTTTTGCTGGAGTAATTGATATTGCCAACTCTCGCATGCGGATGTTCAAAGCGGGTGAAGACCGTGTCACTGAAGACTCACATGCGGTAATGGATATCAATGATCCAGCTCCAAAAAAGCGTCTTGGCGCCGATCTTGAAAACGCCTTAGCCGAAGTTGAATTAATCCAAGAGGCCATGCCTGCTTTTGACTTAGACGCTTTTCTAGCAGGACATCAATCACCCGTCTTCTTTGGCTCTGCGATTAATAATTTTGGCGTACGCGAGATTCTGAATACATTAGTTGAACTGGCGCCATCGCCGGGTTCACGAAAAGCATTACAGCGGGAAGTTAGTCCTGCGGAAAACAAATTCTCTGCAGTAATTTTTAAAATACAAGCCAACATGGATCCAGCACATCGTGACCGTGTCGCATTTTTGCGCATATGCTCTGGACGCTTTCAACGCGGCATGAAATTAAACATTTGCCGCAATAATAAAGAGGTTCGCACCAATAATGCGCTCTCCTTCTTATCGCAACGTCGTGATATTTTAGATGAGGCGTTTCCGGGCGATATCATTGGCTTACCTAATCATGGCTTGCTGCGTTTAGGGGACACACTTACCGAAGGCGAGCAGTTGCAATTTACCGGCTTACCTTTCTTTGCCCCAGAAATTTTTCGTATGGTTGAATCTGCCGATCCATTGCGCTCAAAACAATTGCGCACTGGACTCATGCAACTTGGTGAAGAGGGTGCTATTCAGGTCTTTAGGCCAATGGCGGGGGGTACCATGCTGTTAGGTGCATTTGGACAACTGCAATTTGAGGTAGTTAGCCATCGACTCCAGACGGAATATGGCGCAGAAGTCAGGCTTTTGCCAGCACGCTATAACCTAGCTCGCTGGGTTAGCGCAGATGATTCTATAGCCCTGAAGAAATTTATTCAAGAAAACATTCACCGTATGGCAGAAGATGTTGTTGGAGCCTCAGTATTTTTAGCCTCACATAAATCAGAGCTTGTTGTTACACAACAACGCTGGCAATCAATCCAATTCCATGCACTACGAGAGCATGCAAGCTTGATTTATCAGTCTGATCTATCAGGTTAATTAGCGTATCGGCTTGCAATCCAATACAACAATCACTACCTTTAAAAGAAGGTGCTTTACCGTATTGCTCACAATACGAGCTTGCCTTTATGGTTAACTGTTCAATCGATTCACCACTACTATTTAAAATAGTAACATGATGAGGGTCTGAGGCATCGGTATATAGGGCCGCACAAGCACCAAAAAAGAATGCACATCTTCTTCCTAGCAGAGAAGATTGCATTAATGTCCTCATTGTTAAATCTCTCTTATGTACTTTAATCTTGTTTTAATTCCAAAGATTTCAGAATTTTTAAGGTGATTTTGGTGGCAAACGGCCTATAAAGCAAAATACAAATAATCGCGACCGGATAGGCCACCATCCAAACTTCAAGCCATACCCAGAGAAAATTTTCTTTGAGACCAACACGAACTAATGTGATGGCTAATGTAATACTCAATGACATGAGAAGGCCCATTACAAGGGCAAATATAAGATTTGGTAGATTCATCATGATCACATCATAGCTCCCCGAGCCTGTTAACTGTTATTCTGAATTATGATCACTATTGTGCACCCGAGATAGGTGAGCCCTTTCAGCCATTCTGAGGGGCCCATCACTCCATAACTCTAGGAAATTCCATGGCTGTAGGCCAAAATCAAAGAACCAGAAAAAATGACTCCATGCTCACCAAAACAGGAAAGGCACGCTTAGGACCGCTTAATTCAGCTCAGTTAACCAAATTATTGGAAGCAAGCACCAAACCAAAAGACAGAAGGAAAATTTTACGAGCTCTTAATAATCGTCAAATCATTACAAAATAATACAAAACCCCTTAAACGGGGCTTTTGATTTTCCTGCTTCAACAAAATTTATTCAGAGGGCTATTAATTTCTTTTTATTAACATTCTGCTCCCAAGCATCACCGTTGAAACAACCAAGACTGCACACATTAAGTTCCTTAATGTGAGTGAGTCGCCCAATAAAATGCTGGCTGCAACTAGTGTGCAAAAGGGTTGGATAAGCTGGACTTGACTCACTCGAGCAATACCCCCATTGCAAGACCCTCATACCAAAAAAATCCCAGAAACATTGGGAAGAAGCGCAAGTAGATAAAACTAGTCCATGCAACTGCGCCTGCATCAATATATTCAGAGTTGTAGGTTAACCAAGTCATCGCCACATTAAACGGCAGGGAAATAATTAACGTCCATGACATGACGGTGCGAGGATTCATCCTTCTAGAAAGTTCGCCGCCTTCTACATATCCAATACAAGCGCTAATACCACCCAATACCAGAAGACCATCTATATAAGTAAAGTTTCCTGAGCTCTTTAAAAGCGCATATAACACTACGAAACCCGCCCCTAATACAGATAGAAACCAAAAACCACGTCCAAGGCAATCACTATATATTTCACAAAATCGACTTTTGAGGGGGCGGGTTCTTTTTTATCAACAAGATAGGCTAGTGCAACTACGCCAGCCAGAAAGGCTCTGCCAAATGCAATGACATAGGGATTGAAGCTTAAAACGGCTATCTTACTTACTGGTAACGTTAGGCTAAAGATCAGAATTCCTATCAAGCCAATTAGCATTTCTTTGCTTTCTTTATTCACTATTGCCCTTGTTGTATTATTGGATTAATTGTATTAACCACAACACTAATGTGGGGCTGTAATATATCTGCAACCCCATGAAAACCAACGTTCAAATTCACGCAATTTATCTTGCACACCTTGCAGATGTAGTCAAGCAACCGATAGGTAAGGCCAAGGTCACCGTGGCCTCTGGAATTGAGGGTGATAGATTTGCCTTGGGAACAGGCAAATATTCAGCGGTCGAGCCAAGTAAGGTGCGTCATAGCACCCTGATTGCATTATCGGGCATTGAAGTGGCAAATGAGTGGCTTCAAGCAAGGGGGTGAGCCCACTTTCGATGGGAGCGAAACACGTCGAAATGTCGTGTTAAGTGGAATTACAGCCAATCAACTCAATACTTTTTAGTGGGTCAGCAAGTTTGGCTAGGAAGTATTAACCTGCTAGGGACAGAGCTTTGTACCCCCTGCGAAAGACCTGCACAGCTTCTGAATAGGCCAAGCTTTATGGAAGTTTTTGAGGGGCGCGGCGATCTTAGAGCAAAAGTTCTCGGTTCCGGAGTGCTTGCTATTGATGACACACTCATTTTGGGGGATGAAAAAATCTCATGATTGAGTATCGCGATAACACTGTTATTACAGCAGAACAAGCAATCGATCTTTACAAGCGCCCTACACTAGGTGAACGACGCCCTATTCATAGCCTACAAACTTTTAAGGCCATGCTCCAGAATGCTAACCTCGTCATAACCGCTTGGGATGGAGAGCACTTAGTTGGCATTTCCCGATCATTAACTGACTTTTCCTATGTAGCCCGTCTTGCAGACTTAGCAGTTGATGAAATCTATCAACGCCCAGGTATTGGTAAACGCCTTATTGAAGAAACCAAAATTCGCCTCGGCCCCGAATGCATGATTATTCTACTAGCAGCGCCTAAAGCGAACGAAGACTATGCGCACATTGGCTTTGAACACAACCCTCGTGCATGGGTTCTGAAAAGCAATTAAATCTTTATGATTGCACTATGAATATCACTCGATTTTGCTTGGTTCGCCATGGAGAAACCGACTGGAATGCTGCGCGTCGCCTACGCGGTCATACCGCGATATTGATTTAAGTACTCGTGGATATGCACAAGCTATCCAAATGGCTCGGGCTCTCAAACACATCGATCTTCAACGAGTAGCAAAAACTGCTGAAGCAATCGAGCGGGTATTTGAAACTGATGCTATCCAAAACGCCGCACTAAGAGAACGCCATCTTGGCATGCTACAAGGACTTACCATGGATGAGACTCCCAAGCAAGAGCCTGAACTTTGGAAATCGCATCTCAACAGCAATCTAGATGAAAATTTGCGTAATGGAGAAAGCATGCAGCAATTTGCAGATTGCATCAAAATCGTTCTCGAGCAAATCCGCAAACAACATATTGGCAAAACCATCTTGCTTGTCAGCCATGGTGGTGCATTAGATATGATGTACAGAATTGCCAGCAATCAAGCCTGGGATGCCGAAAAGGCTGTTGCAGTTCTCAATGCCTCTCTCAACTGGATCAGTCATGATGGGCTTGGATGAAAGGTCGATGGGTGGGCTGATACTAGCCATTTGAACGTGCTAGCTCTTGATAATTTAGATCTTGAGTGCCTCAACAAAATACGGACCAAAACAATAACCTACCAGAAGGTGGTTTATGTTCTGACTGTCTGCAATTTATTTTGCTCTGAAATACAAAAATCTACAACTACATCAGCAAAGTCTAAATAACGCGAGTTACTTTTTCTAAAACTGTCGATCTCAGCAGACAAAGGAGAGACTGAACTCTTAAATGCAGCGTCTTCGTAGCCAGGGTGATATGGAGCCTCTTCAACAAATTGATTAGTCATACATTTACCTTCATTAGTTGGTGCCAAAAATGAATACTCATTCTGGAATACAGCATTGAATTGAAACCGCGTGAACGGTAATTAAAAGCGAGCAGGCTATTGAATTGGAATTTGCATCGTGACTCTCCTAAAGCAGCCCATCCTTGACATGAATAGACCATGCTGATGGGATGCTGCTCCCCCTGGCCCTGAGCCCTGAGAAATTCACCCTAAGCTCTGCTGAGGGCTTGCTCCTTCGGTGCACCATGAAAATTGTGACTCTCCAGATGACTATTTAGGATAAGCAGCACCTTCCTGGTGGATACCTGAGCGTTCATGGGAGTTTGTGCGCCTTCGGTGGAGAAATTTATCTCACTCTCCTGCTTGAGAAAATTATAGCCCGGGACACACTGCATCAAATGCTTGCCCATGACCTGGAAATAGCTCTTCTGCCAATTCTCCCATTGAATGCACATCAAACAATGTTCCATAGGCATCGAATGCTATGAGCTTATACATACTGTCTCCGGTTTATGAAATTCTATCGATGTTTAAAACAATACTCTGAAGAGTTAGAAACTAAATTAGACCGCCCGAAAGCGAGCTAATTTATCAGTGGGTGTGGCTCTGATTATTCATTGGCATATTTTGCTTCATTTGTTGATACATCTTCTGATGATCCACCATCATTTGTTGATGCATCACGGGATCGCAATGCACATCATCTTTTACACCGTTCATTTGATGATTATTTGCCACCTTATAACCAAGAATACTTGGATCGACCATGCCAGCAATCATGGCGATATGTCCAAAGACTAAGAACAAAGCAACACAGATCGCATGAATTTTTAGCTTGCCCATGTGATCTAGTGCTTTATTCACCAGACCTAACTCTTGAAGAGCAATCCAAATCAAAGGTAATCCAGCGCTTACATATGTGCTAACAGCAATAATGTCAATTACTGTTCTCCATGCACCTGCTTTAGCAATTGGAATGACAGCATTGGTGATGATGTAATAAATGATGCCAATAAAGTAAATGCCTACAGCAATTCCAGCAAAGCGATTAAGGTAATACACAGCCCCATCAAACTTGCGGGTGAACAGCATATATAACTCTGTAATAGCCAAAGTCTCACCCAAGATTACTGGAATGGCCATAAAAATAATTAAGTTCCAAGACTGGTTGACAGCCAGCAACTCCATGTAGTGAGTCATTCTCATGAGATTTCTCCAAAAAATTGCAGTGGCTGGAAGCCACAAAAATTAGTTAATGCGTATTAACTAATCTGTCTTGGAGGCTTAAAGATAAAACTTGGAATTGCCTCAATAATGAGTTGAAGCACCTGAGAAATAAAGTGGTTTGAGAAATCTGGTTGTATGTATTGTGGCCTGTAGATAAGTCAGCCACAAAGCCCAAACAACATTGGCGGTGTGTGTGATGGTTAGTTGATTGTGGTGACGTCTCAACATTTACATCACTTTTTGTATGGCAATCATGCTGAGCTACCTGGCCTGCATGGGCCTGTGTCAAGACATTAATAGACACAGGCAAGCCACCAGCATGAATCCAGCTGGTAAACAAACTAAAACATAGGGCGATACACATGCTTCTTATTATTGCATTCTATGCCCGTTTACTAGATTTGTCGCTCTAAGAGGTAGCGCCATCAAGAAAAACCACCCGAAGGTAGTTTTCATGTTTTTTGTAATTCAGAGTTTTTAAAACTTGCTTAAGTTACATCTTAATAATCTGCCAAGCACCATCTGAGCGACCGTCTCCAGTCTTATCGCCTGGTTTTGTGTCTTTGGCAGAAAAATATAAAGGCATGCCATTGAAGGCCAATTGCTTTTTGCCATCATCGCGCGTGATGATTGAGTAGCCACTAGAGACAGCAGGATTACCATCAACCAATAAGGAGGGCTAATTCGTTCCGCACATGCCATTACAAACTGACTTTCCTGATCCAGCCACATCTTTGCTGAACATATAAAGAGTCATATTATTGTTTCCAGCTACAACACCGTCATTAGACCAGGAACAGCAGACGCAGTCTTTCTGCCATCTCTTTTTGAGAATCGGTAGTTTGTACACTCAAACCCACAACCTGAGCACTCAATGCTTAAAGCTCTTGAAAGTGATCTCTAAAAGAACAGCTCTGAGGGGTACAGCCTCTTGCTCCCGGAATTTGATCCCAGCCCATCGGGAAGTACAACATTGGACTGCCCCGTCATGGGGTAACAATAGATTACCAATTTACCTTTGATACCACCAAAATTGATAGTCTGGCCATTGGTAGCTTTTACAGAAACATTGGGCAGTGTCATTCCGCGCAAATGATTGGTTGAACTATCATCTTGAGGAATTGGCAAGTCTGTTGGGGGCTGGTTTAGATTTGTCATGGATGAATTCTATCCAAAGTCCGTATAAGCTGCGAGATAAATAAAAACACCCACAGGCGGCTTCTTCCTCGTTAGAACTGAGGAGCGAAATCAATAAAGCCAGGGCACTCAAACCCTGCTTTCTGGATTTATATTTTTGTATAACCTCTTTTAAATCTGAGTATTCTTCGCACCAAAAGAAACATGCTTTATCGAGTCTTGCTAATAACGCCTCAGCCCCTGGCAAATCATTATTCATTAACTTAAGCTCTCCGTAATACTCGAGAGCACCACGATAATCTGGGTCTATTTTCAGCGCAGCTTGATAATATTTTTCCGCACCAGCCAAGTCAGGGGGCTGTTTTTTACGCGGACAGTATCCAAACAAATTATTCCAATCAGCAGAGTTAGTTTCATTAACGGACCGCAATTGCTGTATTGCTTGATCATATTTTTTATCTTTAATGCTGACTCTCGCTTCTGTGAGTCATGCTGGCGCTAACGTGGGTGGAACCACATCTGCTGCATATGATGTAGCAATGGTTAAAAGGAACAGCAGAACTGCTGGAAGTATTGTTTCATTTGACTATCTTTATATGAATCATTTTTTATCTACTGAGCATTCAGTTTATGCTCAAGTGAGACAAATAAAAACTTTCTAGGCGTTTTATTATTTCAAGTCAACTCAGCACCGCCTCAACTGAAACATCATTCATGCTCTTTAGCCATATTAATGCGACTAATAATCCAGCAAGCTCCCGCAATCAAAATAATAGCTCCGCTCTCATAGAGCAGTATCGAGGGGTTTCCATTTTTGCCCTGAAGGATAATCAATCTACTCATTGCAGTCATTGCAATAAATAAAGGTATTGTTATTGGAATACGATGACTGGCATAAAATGCTGCCAGCATTCCAAGCACCTCAGCATAAATAAACATCAGCAAAAGGTCTTATAACTCAACGCGACGATTGCTCATCAGGGAATGAATTTCTTGTCCCATAGCTGCAATAGTAAAAATTGCAATGATGATTAGAAATCATTTTTCGACTAGGCCAATCATATTTTTAACGTTCATATATTGACCTTTTAATTTTTGCATTCAACTTGTTGCCCCCTCACTTAAGACGGCTTATAACAATGATTGATCGTTGCGATACGTCCCTTGATGCTCATGATCCTCAAGAAGCTCTTCCTCTAAGGCTCGTCCGGCCTGAGTCCGCTTATATTCTTCGGCAAGATTTTCATTGGGTTGCCCTGGATTGTTTTGCATTATCCCGGGCTATCGAATAGCCACTGAAGTGTCTATTTATTTAGCGCTTGAGTGGCCTGGAGAGGGCTAATTGATTTATTCTTTAAAAGGTCATTAATAGAAAGATCATATGAATATAGTGTTTATGTTTCTTCGCGGCAGCATCCAAATTGACCAGAACCAAGTATGCGAAATCTTCTTGAATCTATAGAATAGATTCAAGCCAATTAACACGCAAAGAATAAAGCGCCCTCATGCAAGACATTCACTCTATCATCGCCACCCTGGATCTTGAGCCACACCCAGAGGGAGGCTTCTACCAAGAAATGTATCGATCGAAAACAAGGATTGAGGATTTGTTGGGCGCTAGCAATACAAGTGCCAACACCAGTATTTACTATCTTCTTTCGGGAAAAGATTTTTCGGCTTGGCATCGTATTACATCCGATGAAACCTGGTGCTTTCACCTTGGGTGTGATGTTCTTATTTATTTTTTTGATAAAAATAAATT
Source organism: Polynucleobacter necessarius (assembly GCF_900095185.1). Lineage (NCBI taxonomy): Bacteria > Pseudomonadati > Pseudomonadota > Betaproteobacteria > Burkholderiales > Burkholderiaceae > Polynucleobacter > Polynucleobacter necessarius. Next base: position 613,502 of record NZ_LT606948.1, read on the forward strand.
GCTGCGCACTATGCCAATTGGCACGGCATCAAAGAATTTACAGGTCACGATTCCTGCTCGAACTTGGTTTGCCGCAAAGCCACTAAGTGCAAATGACCTCTGCTTAGTCAGCTGTGCAGTAGCCCCGGGGTTCGAATTTGATGACTTTGAAATTGCAAAGCGTGAAGAACTCATAAAAGAATTTGGGGCTCGGACGAGAACACTCAAATTATTCAAGCCTTCACAAGGACATAGCCTAGCCTCTAAACATAGAATACACTACGCCCAATAAGCAGAGGCCGGCCCACATGTAATCCGTCTTAAATGATTCGCCCATATAAAAAACAGCGAATGGCACAAATACACTCAGTGTGATTACTTCTTGCGTACTCTTTAACTGACCCAAGGAAAAGTATTGAAATCCAATGCGATTGGCTGGAACCTGAAAAGCATATTCAAATAATGTAATTACCCAACTTGCGAATACGGCAATCCACCAAGGATTAGATGATACATTCTTCAGATGGGCATACCAAGCAAATGTCATAAAGATATTACAAAGCATCAAACGACCAATAAAAGAGCGTGGGTCAACGAGTTTAGAGAGGGTGATCATTGATCAAGACTAACAACTTACCAAAAAAAATAAAAAACCACCCGAAGGCGGTTTTGGTATTTATAAATGGCCCAGGGCTGAATTGACACGGATCTGAGAGCGCTCAAACCTTGAGCTATCTTAATAAAAAGCACAAACTGGCAAAAGAATATTGACTGCTATAAACCCAACTCCAATATATCTGAAAGATGCCTTGTCAAGCCTCAAGGGAAAGTCTGAATCTTTTGTCTGCTGATAACAATAAACCGAAATTAATGATGCAAGCACGCACATGGTGATGGTAAATAAACCTATTGCAGTCACCACAAATCTGCCCATCCAAAATACCCGGAGGAGAGCAATAAAGAGTGAGTCATATAAGCATTTGCTACCACACCAAAATATGATGCTGATGGAAAAGCATAGCGCGATCCGGTCTCAGATAGGTGAATATAAAAACTACAGAAGGTAAGTAATACACCGGCATAAAGCCCAATAAACAGTTGTAAATAAACACCGACACTATTGCGCTTAATTATCATTGCATAGTTCTATTCACTATATGTAGTACGTTTGCCCTCCGCAACTTTAGGGTCTCCAGCGCTTGTTTTATAAGTATGTGGCTTAACTACCGCGCTCATACCAATAATGTCATAACCTGAAATCTTTACGCGAGAGCTGATACCAGACGCTGGATCGGCGATATAGCGCATATGCCTGACATCATTTGTTGAGTCCTCAATATCAATATTGAGCATATGGTCATCCAAAGGGACTCGCATTGTATTAAAAACTTTAGTAATTCGGGCAACTACCTTATAAAGCTCGTAATTGGTACCATCGGGAGCAAAGTAACTATCTTAAAGAGCTTGTTTTTCAATTTTTCCGTCAACAATTCTGAAATATTTTCCAGGGTTAAGGGACTTTTCGCCCTTCCAGCGAAACCAAAGATAAAAAGTTGGGGTCTAGTAAAAATCTTTGATAGAAAAGGTTTCTATTCCATCTAAGTAAATTCCAACATTAACAGACTTAAAGTCTGCGTTGTTAATTGGCAGAGGATCCGGAGGCGTGTTACCAGACTCCACAACATCAGGACTCATCCTTAAAGCATGGTTTCTATTTGAAATGTTTTTCTCACCCTGAATAATGTAGATAACTAATATGGCGATCAAGATGTATGTTATGGAAATTCCGAGAGCCCACTTTCTATGAAAGGACTTTTTATCAAAGGAACGCAATGCTGACATATTTATCAGTCTCCAAGTAAGCCGGCTTATATCTGTGCTCTATGTTGAAAGTAGTTTAACTATTTTCAAAATAAGAACAATAAACAAGACAGCCAAGCTCATACATCAGGCCACATATTAAAAAATACTCAGAGGTGGTTTTTAATATTTCTTGCTGGCCCGGCCGGTGGCGGAATCGACCAGGACAGAAGGGGCGCGCTATCCAACTTCAGCTTCATGAAAAGTCTCTTATGTATACCGGCAGATCTATTGATGGAGGCCTATAGCCAGACTGGTAAAACATATCCCTTATATGGCCGCGATGAAGCACTTTGTGATTGAAGACATGAATCAGAATGTCGCCTCTTGTCATTTCACCAGCCCCACCATCAACGAAGCAAAATTGAATCTTTTCATTGAGCAGTGACTCACTCATAGTGTCGGCATACTGACTATACCAACCGCCTATTTGATTTAACTTATGCGTCAGCAACACTAGAGAATCTGGCGACTCAGTAGTACGAGACTTAAATCCGTGATCTATTCCAAGTAAATGAGCTCGCCATATTTGGTCAACAATGACAATTTGAGCCAAAGCGAATGACATTCCCCCAAATGCAGCAGCACGCTGTTTAGCCACCTCGTCAGGTGGCAAAGTAGCAATGGCCCCCAAACGCAGGTAGTCTGTTCACTTTTCCCGCTTATTAATTGCCTCAATCAATTTGTCATGACGCTTATCAACGTGATCGGCATTTAGAGCTGATACAGCCCAAATAGCAGCTGACATCCATCCAATAAGCATGAGTTGCAGAGCCACACAAAGGCTTCCAGAAAAAATCTTTTCTCTAAGAAACAAGGAAAGCCAAAACAAAAACATAGCGATAAATATCATCAATACTACTTACATTAATATAGAACTCATAACAATTTAAGCACATTTACTGATTTATTGTTGGCCCGAGGCGAAATCGACCAGGGCCTGAGGATGTCTGACTCTACTCACATGTTCCCCAATACTGTTAAATTATTCATACAAATAAGTGGGGATATATGCGCCTTTTTGTTGATTCGAAATTCGTTTCACCCTATGCGATGTCGGCATTCGTAGCCCTCAGAGTTAAGGGGGTGAATATTGAATTAGAAACTATTGATCTGGCTATTTAACAGAACCTCACTGATGACTTTTTTCAAGCCTCAACGACAAGCAGAGCGCCCACATTGGTAGATAGTAATTTTTCAATTTCAGAATCTTCGGCAATTGTTGAGCATTTAGAAGATCTACAGCCCGCCCCCAATCTATATCCAAAAAGCATTCGAGATCTAGCCAAAGCTCTCAAATACAAGCGTGGTTGAGAAGCGACTTGCTGACTTTGCGACAAGACCGACCGACTGAAGTTATCTTCTATAAACCAACTGCCTCAGGGCTTACGCAATCAGGAAAAGTGGCCTCAGAGAAATTAATCAAAATTGCCGACCTGCTATTGAGCGATAAAAGAGCTAACGTATTTTGGTCTGGGACAATCGCTCATGTTGATCTTGCTTTAATGCTCCATCGCTTAATTTTTAATGGCGATCCAGTCCCGGAGTCATTAAAAACTTATGTCGCCCACCATTGGCAATATCCAGCGATTCAAGAATGAATGGCTTTTAAAAGGCCTGTCGAAAATTAGGCAAATAAAAAACCACCCGAAGGTGGTTTTAGTGTTTCTTGGTGGCCCGGGGCGGAATCGAACCACCGACACAAGGATTTTCAATCCTCTGCTCTACCGACTGAGCTACCAGGCCAAGAAAGAAGATTATAAATGCAACTGTCTTGAGGTCACAAAAAGCGTCCTTCAGCACGCTCCGCCTAATTGTTATTAGCTTTTCTAATATGCCCATTTTGACCGGCTTTAATTGCCAGGCCATTACTTAATCCCCATCCTAATAGCCTTCAAAGCTGATAAAAAGTATTGTCCTTACACTCTTATGACGCTCAGCTATAAAAATTAATTTTCCGTTTGCACCCCATCACCCGGCACAATCAACACAAGCCTTGTTTCACGCCTATCCCACATTGAGGCCGACAGAACGTAGCGTGAAGAATTCGCCATCTAGGTAGATAAACAAACGTGAGGGTTATAAAGTGCTTGCAAGACATTACAGCATGCTTATAGTAATTATCACGGCAAATAAACAGGCCTGAAACGGAATGTCAATGAAATGCTTTTACATCAATTTAGAAAAAGCCACAAACCGTAACTTCAAGATTGAGTACGTTGAGAGCAACAAGATCCTGGGAAACCTAAGAAGCAATGAGAAAGCTTGTTTTCTGAGCCATAAATTTGTTATTAAACAAAATTTAAATGCTACTGAGCCTATATTACTCATGGATGATGACACAGTAATTGGAAAAAGTACTTGTGAAATTTGGGATAACTTTATAAAGATTAGTAATAAATTTGAGTGGGATATATTGTTTACAGCTATTTGTGTTCCCTGGCCAACCACAATGATTGAATGTATGGAGTGAAGAAAAAATTTATGTAAAAGCAATTAATCTAAAAGATTAGACTTAGCAAGTGATATATTTGCTGGAGCAACTTCTTATATTTTGAACCCAAACTCTTTAGAGAAAATTTTTCACTTTATTGACGAAAAAAATTCTTTAGATATTCCATATGACGTATATTTACGACAATTGATTTCGGAAAATAAATTGAAAGGTTTTGTAATTTTTCCATTTGTAACTACGCTATCAAACGAATCTGAGGCCTCTCAAATACAAGTGAACGAAACGGCAAAGACTGAATTCGTATGGAATACATTTAGAAAAATGCTTTGGATAGACAGAAAAATCAAAGATTCTCAGTTGTTTTTGGAAAAAATAAACCGTGCATTATGTGACGAAGAATCTAAACAGTTCGGAACAATTATCTCCGCATGCATTTCAAACAAATTTATAGTGCTAAAGCCGAAGAAAGCTCTACGAATATATTAGGAAATTACTTTGCGGGGAAGGTAATGCTGTGGCATTATTGTGTACAAGTGGATAAGGTCAGTTAGCCACTCAACTGTTACCCGATGAGTAGTATCCACTATGACAGCTGCCTTTTCCAGGATGAGCAAAAGCTGATGCGCGAGATGATTACAAGCTGCATAGGCTAGACAAGACAATCCGATTAATGAAATATCTCATACAACTTTTTGTATTAGATATTTGGATTGCATTGATAACTCCTAAGATTGTTTCGTAAGAAACGAAGTGACTTAGAGCATGACTCATTTTGCCACATCCATTTCTTTTACTCGGCTAGCTTTCGCCTTTGTTACGCGAAGTGTCGATTCCGAGTGCCTTAAGCTTACGATACAAATGGGTACGCTCTAAGCCTGTGTACTTAGAAATTTTGGTCATGCTCCCACCCATACTTTGCATCTGATGTTCAAAGTACGCTTTTTCAAATAAGTCCCTTGCTTCTCTTAAGGGAAGATCAAAGTAGGTCTTAGCAATTCCACTAATGAATTCACCCTCAAGAGGGGTGGGAACCGATTCAGTAACAGCCTGCTTTGGTGCGGCCAATGTGCTTACGTTAGATTGAACTGCGCGCTCTTGTTCCAGTTCAACATATTTAGGCGATATCTCTAAAGCCTTGGTAACTGTCTTCAAAAGCTTTTGTAAAGCAATCGGCTTTTCTAAAAAGTTTAAGGCGCCAATACGAGTGGCCTCAACTGCAGTATCAATCGTTGCATGACCTGACATCATCACAACAGGCATAGTGAGTTGACCAGAATTAGACCACTCCTTTAACAAGGTAATGCCATCTGTATCGGGCATCCAAATGTCTAGCAATACTAGATCGGGGCGCATTTGCTCACGAATAGTTCGTGCCTGTTCCGCGCTTTCTGCGGAATACACGGTATGGCCCTCATCCGTCAGAATCTCATTGAGAAGCTCACGAATTCCCATCTCATCATCAACAACCAAAATACTAGCCATGCTTAGATTGCCTCTTTTGCTAGTTTCATAAACAATATTGACACTTGCGCACCAATCACCTCCTCACCCCGCATCCGATTGCGGATTTCAATTTTGGCAGAGTGGTCATCAATAATTTTTTTCACAACCGCCAAACCAAGCCCAGTGCCCTTACTCTTGGTTGTTATGTAAGGTTCAAATGCTCTTGCCAATATCTTAACTGGAAATCCAATGCCGCAATCACTTATTGTTAATCGCACCGCATTTTGCGCTATGCCATTATGCTCACCATACGGCACCAGCTCAGTTTTAACCTCTACTGGGCTAGTAGGATGACTTCCCTCAAGAGTGGTGTCTTGAGCATTTTGTAACAAATTATGAATAACCTGCCTGATTTGAGTGGGGTCACCCATAATATTTGGGCAATGCGGATCTAACTGAGTACGCAAAGAGCTTCCATCATAAAGACCCAAAATTTCTGTAGTCAGCGTATTGATCGAAACTGGCTTTAGTTGTGGCGTAGGCGTCTTCGCAAAATCCCTAAAGTCATTCACCATTTTTTTCATGGCCTGCACCTGACCAATGATGGTTTCCGTGCTGCGATTAATCATTTCCTCTTGCTCTAGACTCAACTTACCTGCAAGCTTGTGTTGCAATCTTTCGGCTGATAGCTGAATTGGTGTCAGAGGATTTTTAATCTCATGCGCAAGGCGTCTCGCAACCTCGCTCCAGGCAATAGATCTTTGTGCGCTCACCACATCAGTAATATCATCAAATACAATCATTCGTAGGTCACCAGTCAACTCGGTACCGCGCACAAATAATGTAACGCCTAATTCATTATCGAATTCATTTGTACTGTGCAGCTGGATCTGTTTTTGCCATACCGGAGCATTAGTCGGTGTATTTTGTTCTGTTCCGCCCTCACTAAGTACTGCGAGCTTCATGGTAGCAAAACCTTCCTGGAAGGCCTGCTCAAATTCAATCAATGCTGGGCTACTACTCAGTGGTTTGCCATCTAATTGCGTAAGATCTTGGCCAAAGATTCGGTCTGCACCAGGATTGCTAGATACAACGTTATAGTTTTTATCAAAAATGCAGACGCCTGCAGTTAGACTGCCCAATACGCGCTCTAGAAATGCTTTGGACTCCTGCAAAGAAGTGCGGGTATCGGCCAACTGTCTTGTCATCACATTAAATTGCCTTGTAAGCATTCCGAGCTCATCGCCTGTATCCAACTCAGGTTTAGGAGATAGATCACCTTGTGCTACCGCTTGTGTACCCCTCAAAAGCATCAACAGGGGGCGTGCTAGCTGTCGACCCAACAAAAGAGCCAAAGTAATTGCCACAAATACTGCGAAGAAAAGAGTAAGGGTCAAGGTGCCAACAAACATCTTGCGTAAACCTGTTCGCCCCAGTGCTTTCTCTTGATACTCACTGCAAGCAGATTCCACTGCAAAAATATTTTTAGCCAATGGAGTTGGAATATAGCGCACCAGCTGCAAGAAATACTTATCCTCAGCTTCTTTTCCTGAATCTAATTTGCTATGGATTGGTTTTTTTCGAACCACGGGAACTATCGCTCTGATTCGATAGCCTCGCTGTCCGTCTTCCATCTCAATTTGATCTAAAAAGGCGACCCCCTTCTTTTTAAATGCATCATCAACTACATCAACTGGAGACGCAGGAAGATATTTTTTAGCTTTTAACTCACTAGTGAATATTAAATTGCGCCGTATATTAAAAAGGCTAACCTCTTGAATCCCAAATTGATTGCGCATCTTCATAACCGCCGTAGCCACCTGCTCTGTCGAAGTGCCAGAGGGCATCCGCACTATCTGCTCGGCAATATAGTTGCCTTCACCCAAAATCTCTTCCTGAGCAACTCGCAAAGTTACTCGTCCTAGCTCTAGGCCTGAGTTCAAGGCTGACTCAACTTTTACATCAAACCAAGTTTCAATACTGCGAGAGACGAACTGTAAGGAAACTCCATACAAAATCAAGCCTGGAACAATGCCGACTAGAGCAAAGATCATGGCCAGCTTTGCAATCAGGCGGGTACCAAAGTGACCTCGATACCAGCGTACCGCAATCACTGCGATGAGAATCAAAATAACCAAAGTAAGACAAATACCAATCACTACATTTGCGGCATACAACCAAATAAAGTAATTATCAAAAAATTCGGTGTTGGATGATGCGATTGCCAATAAAACCAAAAGTAGCAAAGCAAATATCCCAATTATCCCGATCGTGATGGGAATTACTTTTTTACCCCAAATCTTTGAAGTAAAACAACTACCGTCTAATAGCGCTTGTACTGGTCTCATCGCTTAATGAGGTTGGGGCCATTTGATGAAAATGGGAATCGATACCAATCGCTCGAAACACTCCAATCGCGATTATTGAGAGCGTTTACCTGAAAAGGTTTTGGCAACTTATTAAGATCGAGCGACATGCGCATGCTTGCTATATAGGACTTGTTCGAGTCAAGTTGAGCGCCATCTATTACTCGCCATCCACCAATACTGCCTACTGCCTGTAATGCCTCAGACATCGATTTTGCAGAGAAAGTAAATCCTTCTGAGGCTATTCGGTACTGCTGCGTCAGCGGTTGATATGACAAACGAGTTTGCCTTTGAACAACGGCAAGCTTCTCATCAAACCAGTACCAACGCGATCTAGTTAAATCAAACTCAGTTTGAAAATATAAAACTACGCCCTTCTGAACCGCATCCTCTAGGCCGGGGGAAAGTTCAATCTGAAAGGTGGCATTCAGTAACCAATCGTTATCCACCCTCTCTAGCTCAAAGGATTTGATCTTGATTCCTTCTGCACTAACAGCGCTCGAGAATAATCCCAGCACCATAAAAAACAAGAAAGTGAGTTGTTTAATTCTTTGACTCATGGCCCATTTTTCTTAAACAAGGCGTAATAAAACCCATCATTTAGCTCGCCAGGCAAAAGCTGCCCCGGTGCGCCTAATCGTACCGCATCGGGGTGCTGCTCAGCCAACCAAAGTGCTTGATCCTCTCCCTCCTCTGGAAAAACAGAGCAAGTGACATATAAAAGATTGCCGCCTGATTTAAGCATTCTCCATGCCTGCGTCAATAAAGCGCGCTGCCTTTGTTGAAGAGACTGAATATCTGCTTCGCGTCTTAAAAAGGGGATATCGGGATGTCTAGCTACTATTCCAGAAGCTGAACAAGGTGCATCTAACAGAATCTTGTCGAAAAGAACTCCATCCCACCACGCCGATTTTGATGCATCGCCTCGCAATACTTGTACCTTATAAGAATGTAAGCGTAAGCGATCCAAATTGCCACTAATTTTTCCAATGCGGTCTCCATCAAGCTCTAGGGCCCGCATATAAGAATCTGCAAGCTCTAGCATGTGAGCCGTTTTTCCACCAGGAGCGGCACAAGCATCTAGTACTAAATCTCCATACTGTGGATTTAATAAGACTGCTGCAAGCTGAGCACCGACATCTTGTACCGAAACGGCGCCCGTATAAAAACCTGGTAGATCATATACAGGAACTGCTTCGGGCAATAAAAGTGCATGAGGTAAGTCAATACCAGCCAATGCGCTAATTGGCTGCGAGGAGATGCCAGCTTCAGATAATAAGGCTTGATATTGCTCACGCGTGTTTTGCTTGTGATTGACGCGCAAAATTAAGGGTGCGCGCTTAGCCTGCTGAAACAAAATAGATTGCCAACCCTTAGGGTAATTACGCTTTAGGTTTGCTCGCCACCAAGCTGGCACATACATCGGCATCAGGTCTGGAGGGTAAGACGTGTCAGCCTCTGGTGGTCTCGTCAATATGCTCACCTTACGCAATACAGCATTGACCAGGCCTTTAGCATACATGGTCTTGTCATACTCGCCACAAGCCTTCACAGCCTGATCAACAATGGTATGGGCTGGATACCCTTTTCCATCTATTCCATCTTGTAAAAATAATGCGATTGCAACGCTTAATAAATGATCCACTTCTGGTGGTGGCGTCTTAGGAATAAATTGCTTAATCAGCTCGTGAGAGCGCGTCCATTTACGGAGTGCATCAAAACTGAGGCTCTGAACAATCGGGCGCTCATGAGGCTCTAGCTGATCCAAAACTTCCGTGAGTGGTCTACCGCGGATTACTTCGCTAATTGCTTGTGCGGCGATTGTCATTGCTACAGAAAGAGGGAGACTATGGGTTGTTTTAGGATTAGTCAAATTAGTTTTCTCCGGGATACGTCCCATTTTTAGCCATACTCATTAGACGTGCCACCCGCTCTTCAGTAGGCGGATGAGTAGAAAAAAGCTGGGCAAGACCACCAGCACTCAGCGGATTGAGAATCATCATCTGTGCAGTTTCTGGATGTTGCTCAACCGCTTGAAATGGAATACCTTGTGCGTAGTTATGAATTTTTTCTAAAGCATGTGCAAGCGCCTCTGGGTCTGCGCTGATTTCTGCACCCCCACGATCAGCCTCATACTCGCGCGCGCGCGAAATACTCATCTGAATCAAGCTGGCTGCGATCGGGGCCAAAATTGCCACCATTAAGCTCGCAATCGGGTTATTGGGTCTACTTTCCGAATCACGTCCACCGAAAAACATCGCGAAGTTTGCTAACGCAGAAATTGCGCCTGCCATAGTTGCAGCGACCGTCGATATCAAAATATCACGATGACGGACATGTGCTAACTCATGAGCCATTACACCGCGCAACTCTCTATTTGAGAGAATTCTCAAAATCCCGGTGGTTGCGGCAACAGAGGCATTCTCAGGATTTCGTCCTGTTGCAAAAGCATTGGGCGCATCTTCATCAATTAAGAATACTTTAGGCATAGGTAAGCCTGCTTTTTCTGAGAGCTCCTTAACTAAACCATAAAACTGAGGCGCAGATCTGTCATCTACTTGTTGTGCGTTGGTCATCTTTAACACCACGGTGTCAGAGAACCAGTAGCTAAAGAAGTTCATGCCAATAGCGATTAATAGGGCCATCAACATACCCTGCTCGCCACCCAACAGACCGCCAACCACAATAAACAAGGCAGTAATTGCTGCCATCAAAACAGCAGTCTTTGCGAAATTAAACATTTCTACTCCTTTGATTGAAAGCGTAAGGGTTTTTCACTAATCGATTGAGTGCATGTTTTGGCATCCATTTTTTTTCCACCTGGTTTTTGCATTTCTAAAACCTCTAGCACTCCATCGCCACACTGAATATATACACCATCATCACTAAAGCCAAACATCTCACCTTCACAAAATTTTCCGTTAGACAGATTGATTTTTGCAACCCTTGAGTTCCAAAATTTAATTGCCAACTCTTCCGCATGACTAAGCGCTCCGGGAAATGGATTAAAAGCGCGAATTCGTTGATCAATTGCTTTGGCACTTAAGGTCCAATCGATCTCCGCCTCACTCTTCAGAATTTTTTCTGCATAAGTAACGCCTTCTTTAGGCTGTGGTACTCGAACTAATGCTTCGCTTTGCTGCAATATGTTCAATACCCTCACAATCGCATCGGCACCAAGCCAAGCTAAGCGATCATGCAAACTAGCACTAGTTTCACCCCGAGCCATCTCCAGCTCTGAGACCATAACAGCATCGCCAGTATCTAGGCCTACATCCATTTGCATAATACAAACTCCCGTCTTCTGATCACCAGCCTCTAATGCACGCTGAATCGGTGCTGCACCACGCCATCGCGGCAAAAGAGAGGCATGAATATTCAAGCTGCCGTGCCGTCCAGCCCGCTCACTAATATCTAAAATTACTTGGGGCAGAATCAAACCGTAAGCGACAACCACCATAGCATCAAAATCGATCGAGGAGAGATGATCATAGGCAGCCTGTGCCTGAGCCTGTTTCTGCGGGTCAAGACTATTAAGCCTTAATGTTTCTGGCTGTAAGACTGGAATGTTCTTTTGCAAAGCAAATTCTTTTACGGGACTTGCTTGAAGGTGCATGCCTCTGCCTGCCCGACGATCTGGTTGAGTGAGAGCAAGGACAATTTCATGTCCTGCATTATCAATAGCACGCATCGCTTGCGCGGCAAACTCAGGAGTTCCAGCAAAGACAATTTTCATTGGGGCGCTTAGCGTTGACCTGCTAATTCTTTAGCGCGCTTCTTCATTTTTTGTGAGATACGAGTTCGCTTGAGTATCGATAAATACTCAACAAATACTTTTCCTTGCAAATGATCCAGCTCATGTTGTAAACATACCGCTAACAAACCATCTGCATCTATCTCAAATTCTTTGCCGTCGACATCTAACGCCTTGACGCGAATCTCGGCAGGCCTCTCAACTTCATCATAAAACCCTGGCACAGACAAACAGCCTTCGCGCCAAGATTTGGTTTCAGAGCTTGCCCGGATAATTTCTGGATTGATAAAAACCATTAATTCATTTTGATCGTCTGATACATCAATTACTACGATGCACTCATGAATGTCCACCTGCGTTGCTGCCAATCCAATGCCTGGCGCGTCATACATCGTCTCGGCCATATCAGCGACAATTGTTTTAATACGTGCATCTACCTGCTCCACAGGTTTAGCAACCTTGTGCAATCGAGGATCTGGATAGCAGAGGGCATTTAATAAGGTCATATAAGAATTATCCAACAGAGCTATCAGTATGTCCTGATTGTTCCAATTCCCCAACGGTACAAAATTGTTTTATGAACTCTTCTGCCACATCAAGCTCCATAATTCAAATCAATCGTAAAAGCGCTCACTATCCTACCCGGCTCCTTCCTGGACTTATACGATCCCCCAGAAGCGCTCTTATCTATATGGCGACATTCGTCTGCTTAAAATGCCGATGATTTCGATTGTTGGCTTACGTGAGGCAAGCCCTCAAGGCTTAAAAAATTGCCGCCTTTTTAGCCAAGCGCTTTCTAGGGCAGGGGCCCTGATTGTCTCGGGCATAGCAAAATGGGGTGACAGCGCAGTCCACCAAGCGGTGATTGACCTTGGAGCCGGGCATTTCACGGCCGCCGTATTAGGAACTGGCGTTGATGTGGTGTATCCCCTGCAGAACCTAAGCCTTTCGCATGCTATTCGTCATCAGGGGCTTCTAATATCGGAGCTGCCTTTAGGTATTGCCCCCAAAAAATGACACTTTCCCAAAAGAAATCAAATCATCGAGGTACTATCGCTTGGCGTCGTAATGATCGAAGCGACAGAAAAATCCGGATCATTCATAACGGCGAAGCTAGCAGTAGAGATGGGTAGAGAGGTTTTGCTTTGCCTGGGTCCATTCAACACCCCAATTCCGTCGGCTGTCACTAACTTATCCAACACGGCGCAAAACTGGCCTTTAGACCGGAAAACGTCCTTGAGGATCTACATATTTAGCTAAAAACCCCATTTGAAAGGCCTTAAAAAGGCTTTTTGCCTATATTGAAGACGTTGTGGCTTGTTTAAAACGGGGACAAATAGGAGTTTTTGGACTTTTACTAATTTATCGGTTAATAATAAAAAAGGGGTGCGGGATTGCATGGATCTCATTTTGGTTTAAATTGACCCTCCGTTTTACCCAAAAAACATCATTCTTAGCTCAAATTTAGGCATAACGCGTGGCAACTAAGGCAACTACCAAAAAAAGCACTTCGAAGACTACCGCCGGGGAGCACCTAAAGACGCTCATCATTGCAGAGAAGCCATCTGTTGCAAATGACATTGCCAAGGCTTTGGGCGGCTTTACCAAATACGAAGCTTATTTTGAGAGTGATGAATTTCTAATTGCATCTGCGGTTGGTCATTTACTAGAAATTGCTGCCCCCGAGGAATTTGATGTCAAACGCGGTAAATGGTCTTTTGCCAATTTGCCAGTTGTACCCCCTTGCTTTGATTTACGCCCAATTGCGAAAACAGAATCGCGCCTCAAGGTGTTACAAACACTCATTAAACGCACAGATGTAACCGCGCTCATTAATGCCTGTGACGCTGGACGAGAAGGTGAGTTGATTTTCCGCTTGATAGCGCAACATGCAAAGGCATCACAATCAATTAAGCGCTTATGGCTACAGTCTATGACGCCTGCTGCCATTCGAGAGGGCTTTGCAAACTTGCGCACCGATGAAGATATGAAGCCCCTTGCGGATGCAGCTCGTTGCCGCTCTGAAGCAGACTGGCTCGTTGGCATTAACGGTACCCGCGCAATGACCGCCTTTAATAGCAAAAGTGGTGGTTTTTTCTTAACAACTGTAGGGCGTGTACAAACCCCTACACTCTCTATCGTTGTAGAGCGCGAAGAACTCATTCGTAAGTTTGGTTCTAAAGACTACTGGGAGGTAAAGGCGGAGTTTATGGCTGCTTCTGGGGTTTATGAGGGCCGTTGGTTTGATCCGAAATTCAAAAAGGATGTAACGGAGCCCGATGCTCGCGAGAACCGCCTTTGGAGCGAAGCTGCGGCCCAAAGCATTGTGACCGCATGTCGGGGTAAAAAAGCGAGCGTTACTGAGGAAGCTAAGCCAGCCAGACAACTTGCACCACAGTTATTTGATTTAACCAGCCTGCAGCGAGAAGCAAATGCACGGTTTGGCTTCTCTGCAAAAAATACTTTGGGTCTTGCGCAAGCTTTATACGAACGCCACAAAGCTTTAACCTACCCACGTACAGACGCAAAAGCGCTACCTGAAGATTACCTCGATACCGTTAAGCAAACAATGGAAAATCTTGCCGACCATTCGCAAGATTACCGAGCATTTGCCAAACAAATTCTGCAAGGGGATCCCAAGGACCCCAAAGCAAGGGCAGGCTATGGCTGGATTAAACCAAATAAAAGCATTTTTGATAACTCTAAAATTTCTGATCACTTTGCGATTATTCCCACCTTGGAAAGGCCTAAGAATTTAAGTGAGCCTGAGGCTAAGCTCTACGATTTAGTAGTGCGTCGATTCTTGGCGGTTTTTTATCCAGCTGCGGAGTTCCGCGTCACCACTTGCATCACTGAAGCATCGGGACATCACTTTAAAACTGAGGGCCGCGTTCTTGTAAGCCCTGGATGGTTAACGGTTTACGGTAAATCAAATCAGGCTGATAATGAGTTTGCTCCAGTCCAAAAAGATGAGACGGTTCAAACTGAATCGATTGCGGCAGTACCCTTGAAAACAAAACCACCTGCTCGCTACACAGAGGCAACATTGCTCTCCGCAATGGAAAGTGCTGGTAAATGGGTTGATGATGAGATGCGAGAGGTTATGGCAGAGAAGGGTCTTGGAACCCCGGCGACTCGAGCGGCCATTATCGAAGGCTTACTTGCTGAAAAGTACATTGTGCGCGAAGCACGTGAACTCATTCCAACCGCAAAAGCGTTTCAATTAATGACCTTATTGCGCGGCCTAGATGTAGAAGAATTAACCCGCCCTGATTTAACGGGTAGCTGGGAAAACAAATTATCACTCATCGAGCAAGGCAAGATGAATCGTGACACTTTCATGCAAGAGATTGCGCAAATGACCCAGCGTATTGTGAAGCGGGCGAAGGAATATGACAGCGATACGATTCCTGGCGATTACGCTGCTATGGTCACGCCTTGCCCACACTGCAAAGGCCCCGTCAAAGAAAACTATCGTCGTTTTGCTTGCGAAACGTGCGGTTTTACTATCAGCAAAACACCTGGTGGACGCGCGTTTGAATATCCAGAAGTCGAAGAATTATTGCGCGAGAAAACAATCGGGCCACTACAAGGGTTCCGAAGCAAAATCGGGCGCCCGTTTGCTGCCATTATTAAATTAAGTGAAATTCCCGAGGTTGATGCAGACTATCCAAACGCAGGTTTTAAGCTTGAATTTGACTTTGGCAACACGCAAGAGGATGCAACAGAGCCGGTTGACTTGACTGGTCGTCAAGCTCTAGGAGCATGTCCTAAATGTTCAGGCGCAGTCTACGAAGACGGCATGCGCTATGTTTGTGAAAACAATACCGGTCCAAGCAAGTCATGCGATTTCAAAACTAGCAAAGTGGTGCTGCAGCAAGAGGTTTCGCCAGCACAAGTACAAAAGTTACTCAAAGAGGGCAAAACCGATCTGCTGGCCAACTTTAAATCAAACCGTACTGGGCGAGGCTTTAAAGCTTATTTAGCCCTGGATTCAGTTGGCAAAATTAGCTTTGAATTTGCGGCCAAAGCGCCCAAGGCTGAAGGTGCAGCACCAGCGAAAAAACGCGCTGGCGCGAGCACAGAAACTAAGTCAGCCGTAAAACCAAAGCGTGCAAGTAAAGCAAAGTCATCCTCTAGTAGCTGAGCTGTAATCAGCTTGGCCGCCCGAGCAGACCATAAAATCCCTCTCGAGCCTAAAGCTGTCGATAAAAATATCCCAGGACGTTGAGTTAGCGAACCAATAATTGGTAAGCGATCTCCCGCAACGCACGCCGACAAACTCGCCAACGCCTATAAGTGAGCGCGGATTTCCATCTGGATAATCTACCAAGCGCATAGCTTGCTCACGATTACAAGCATCGCTTGTATGCCATGGCTCAAGATTATCCTCGCCCTCATCAAAAGTCGAGCCAACTATCCAGCGATAACTGCTGTCCTCAAGTTGCTCGACGGGTAAACAATAGCCATCACCCGATATCCCAACAGGGGGTGATTTTTTAATCCATGGGTCGCCATCTTTTACCGAAAAAATGCTTAACTGACCACGCACTGGTTTTATTGGCAAGCGAATATCAACGCTGTTCATGAGAGATTTTGTATCTTGAGCACAAGCCCACAACGGCTTTTCTGGCCGTCATGATGAGAGTATCCATGCTGCCGAATAAATGCCACTCATTTTGATGCCTCTCAAGTCAAATAACTTGTGTATTCCAACAAAAGGTGAGGCGCTCATGATCTTGCAGCAAGTGTTTACTTGCTTTAAATACATTCAAACAAGCGCCCCGCGGTAACCAAGCACCGCTTTGTTCAATGCCACAAGATAGATGTGCTTCTTCGGCATTCATCGCTACCGCCATATCCCCATCAAGACCTAAATCATGAAGATACTCTGTAATTTGTAAAAGATCAAAAATTTTCTCTTTTTTGGCCGGCTGAAATATGCCGTGCTGTTGCCAAACGTTTTTCCAACGCGCCTCTGCCAGCAAGAACGCAATACGAGTTAGTCGCAATAAACGGAGAGAGCCCATGCCCGATGTGGAGATGGGCAATTGCATACGCTTGACTTGAACAAGCAGTACCTGCAGATTGAGCGGCATCAACAATACAGGCTGATTTACCGCGCTCGAACAACTCATTAGCTATGAATGCTCCACAACTGCCAGCCCCAATCACCACCATTTCATGGTATTAGGATTTGGTCATTCAATCGATCTAAATAAAACGCTAGACACTATTCAATAGTTATCTAGCTTAAGCGTTTAAGCGTTGTTCAATTTTGGCGCGAGTTTCTTTCAACTCTTTTGGTAAACGATCACCAAGATGCTCAAACAGTTCTGTATGAAGCTTCAGCTCATTCTTCCAGTCATCAACGGCAACGTGGATTGCTTTAGCAAATTTCTCAGCTGAATAGTCAAGGCCATTCCAATACATATCGGTATGCTCAGGGCAAATACCAAATGGTGTTTCTTTACCACTGGCTTTACCTTCAGCGCGATCCAAGATCCAAGAAAGAACGCGCATGTTTTCTCCAAAACCAGGCCAAACAAACTTGCCATTCTCATCCTTGCGGAACCAGTTCACACAATAAATCTTTGGTAACACCGCGCCTTCGGCTTCGAGCTGCTTGCCAATATTGAGCCAATGCTGGAAGTAATCGCTCATGTTGTAACCAGCAAACGCAATCATCGCAAATGGATCACGACGGACAACACCGATTTGTCCCGTAATTGCAGCGGTTGTTTCTGATCCCAAAGTTGCAGCCATGTAAACGCCTTCAACCCAATCACGCGCCTCGCTAACTAAAGGCACTGTATTTGAACGGCGACCGCCAAACAAGAATGCATCAATTGGAACCCCTTCAGGGTCATCCCACTTAGGATCAACCGCAGGATTATTTGTTGCTGCTACTGTAAAGCGTGAGTTTGGATGGGCAGCCTTACGACCAGCCTCTCCATCAGCAGGCGTCCAATCCTTGCCTTGCCAGTCGATCAAATGCGCTGGGGGTGTTTCTGTCAAGCCTTCCCACCAAACATCACCATCATCAGTCAAGCCAACGTTTGTGAAAATCACATCTTGATTCAAGGAATCAATACAGTTTTGGTTGGTTTGACGATTGGTTCCAGGAGCTACGCCAAAGTAACCAGATTCTGGGTTGATCGCAAACAAGCGGGTTTTACCAGTGACAGGATCTTTGCGTGGCTTGATCCATGCAATATCGTCACCAATCGTCGTAACTTTCCAGCCATCAAAGCCTTTTGGTGGAATCATCATGGAGAAATTCGTTTTTCCGCATGCAGATGGGAATGCAGCTGCGATGTGATATTTCTTGCCTTCAGGCGAGGTCACACCCAGGATCAACATGTGTTCAGCAAGCCAACCTTGACCGCGACCCATGTTGGATGCAATACGCAATGCAAAGCACTTTTTACCCAACAATGCATTACCACCGTAACCTGAACCGAAAGACCAAATCTCACGTGTTTCTGGATAGTGAACGATATATTTGGTTTTGTTGTTCGGCCACGCAACATCTTTTTCGCCGGCAGCCAATGGTTTACCAACGGTATG
This sequence comes from Polynucleobacter necessarius, assembly GCF_900095185.1. Lineage (NCBI taxonomy): Bacteria > Pseudomonadati > Pseudomonadota > Betaproteobacteria > Burkholderiales > Burkholderiaceae > Polynucleobacter > Polynucleobacter necessarius. Next base: position 631,929 of record NZ_LT606948.1, read on the forward strand.
GATACAAGGCACAAATTCGCCATTAGCACCAAGCTGATCAATAACAGCCTTACCCATGCGTGTCATGAGACACATATTGATGGCAACATAAGGACTGTCTGACAACTCAACACCGATATGGGCGATTGGTGAGCCGATTGGGCCCATCGAGAATGGCGCTACATACATTGTTCTACCGCGCATACAGCTATCAAATAAAGGATTCAGGGTTGCGCGCATTTCGCTTGGCTCAACCCAGTTATTTGTTGGACCAGCATCTTCTTTTTTGGACGAGCAAATAAATGTGCGGTCTTCGACCCGTGCCACATCTTCGGGATCAGACAGCGCTAAAAATGAGTTTTTACGCTTAGCGGGGTTGAGGCGCTTAAAAACACCAGCCTCAACCAATAGCTCACAAAGCTCGTCATACTCAGCCTGTGAACCATCACACCAACGAATGGCATCAGGTTTTGTGAGGGCGGCTACCGCCCCGACCCACTCAATTAAACGCTTGTTTTTTACGTAATCTGGCGCGTTGACATTAATCTGAGCGCTAGTAGTTGAAGTCATATGTTTCCCTATGAAGATTGAATTGTTTTAATCCGGTAATTTTAACATTTTGGGTGAATTTTTACGCCCACCACAGAGCAAACCCTTTACTTGCCAATGCAAAATTGGCTAAAGATTTTTCCCAACAGGTCATCTGGAAGGAGTTTTCCGGTGATTTCGCCAAGGTGCTTTTGCGCTAAATATAGCTCTTCTGAGAACAATTCTAGTGAATTGTTGCCATTTTCTGCAAATTGTTCTGATTTTTCAATGTGCTCAGCGGCGCGCTCTATTGCGTCTAAATGTCTTCTCCGAGCCAAAATCACCCCCTCTTGAGGTCCAGCCCAACCCACAATTTCCAAGATTTTTTGCTTTAACTGCGGTATTCCAAGTCCCATTTTAGCAGAAATGAGCAAAACTTCATTGTTTGGCAATGTTGATGGGCTCAGTAACAAATCCGCCTTATTAATTACTTCAAGTACAGCACATTTTGGGGGGAGTTTCGCCAAGATCTCGGTCTTTAATTCGTCCTGATTGGAGTCAGACTCCGCATCGGTCAAAAATAAGACCAGATCAGCGAGGCATATGGCATCCCAGGATCTCTCGATACCTTTTGCCTCAACAATATCAACTGTTTCGCGCAAACCGGCGGTATCGATAATGTGCATAGGTACGCCATCAATAGTGATGCTTTCCTTTACTCGGTCACGCGTAGTCCCTGCAATGGGCGTAACAATAGCCACATCTTCTCCGACTAAACGGTTTAATAAAGAGCTTTTCCCAACATTGGGCGCACCCGCCAAAACCAGCTGAATGCCGTCACGTAAAATTTTTCCCTGTTTAGCTCCAGCACGCAAGGCATTTAGTTTTTCTTTTACAGCCAAGAGGCGCTGTCGTGCCTGAACATTTTCCAGGAATTCAATTTCTTCCTCTGGAAAGTCTAGAGTTGACTCAACCAAAATTCTGAGCTGTGTGATTTCTTCTATAAGGCCATTAATGTCGTCAGAAAACGTGCCCTGTAAGGATCGGGCTGCGCCACGGACAGCGGCCTCACTCTGGGCATCGATGAGATCTGCAATTGCTTCGGCCTGGGCTAAATCAATCTTATTATTTAAGTAAGCGCGCAGGGTAAATTCGCCCGGGTCGGCGATAACCAAGCCCTCGCCCTTACCAAGCTCCAAACAACGCTTCATTACTAATTCAAGTAGTTGTGGGCCGCCATGACACTGAAGCTCTAAAACATCCTCACCAGTAAATGATGCTGGGCCAACAAAGTAGATTGCAATCATCTGATCAATGACTTGACCCAGCCCATCAAACAGCGTTAACAGGGTTGCCTGTCTTGGGGGAAGTTTCTTTTGAAATAAGGAGTCAATAATACGGTGCAGACTCTGTCCACTGATCCGAATTACTCCCACGCCAGCCTTACCAGCCGCAGTTGCGACAGCAATGATGGGTAATTTTCTTGTCATCATTACTGTCTACTAATTACAAGTTTTTATGCGGCACGCAAATTACTTAGCGGGCTTTTTTCCACACATTTGGTTAATTTTCCATTGCTGTGCAATCGATAGCAAATTATTAACAACCCAATACAACACCAAGCCTGCTGGAAAGAAGAAGAACATGACCGAGAAAATAATCGGCATATACATCATTACCTTTGCTTGAATTGGGTCCGGCGGTGTTGGGTTCAATTTTGTTTGTATAAACATCGATGCAGCCATCATGATGGGCAAAATGTAATTTGGGTCAGGAACCGAAAGATCGTGAATCCATAAAATCCATGGTGCGCCGCGCATTTCAACTGACGACAGCAGAACCCAATAAAGAGCAATAAAGACTGGGATTTGAATCAAGACGGGTAGGCATCCACCCAATGGATTAATCTTTTCTTTGCGATACATCTCCATCATGGCTTGATTCAGTTTTTGTGGTTCGCCCTTGTATTGCTCTTTCATAGCAGCCAAACGTGGCTGAACTTCCTTCATGCGTGCCATCGACTTATAACTAGCGGCCGACAGAGGGAAAAACACCAGCTTAATTAAGATGGTCAATAAAATGATCGACCAACCCCAATTGCCAACATATGAGTGAATGTTATCGAGCAGCCAAAAAATCGGTTTGGCCAAAATAGTTAAATAACCATAGTCTTTAAGTAACTCGAAACCGGGGGCGATCGTCTCTAAAAGGCGCTCTTCTTGCGGCCCAACAAATAATTTCGCCTTTTCTACAACAGTGGTACCCGAAGCTACAACTCCAAGTGGAATTTGCATGCCAATTCGATAAAGATTGTTGTCAATTTTGCCGACATAAATATCGCGGGCAACTTTGTCGCCAGGAATCCATGCACTTGCAAAATAGTGCTGAACCATTGCGATCCAAGCAGAATCGCCAGCACCCATCTGGGTAGGAATGGTTATTTTATTTTTATCAATTGCTGTGAACTCAAGCTTGTTGAACTTCTCTTTGTCTGTATAAGCCGCGGGGCCAGTGAAAGTGCTCGCAGAGAAAGCTCCATCAAATGGGCCAATTTTTTGCTCTTGCGAAGCATCTCGCACGATCTCCGTGTATAGAACCAATGGATTTGGGTTGTTGGTTGTTTGGGTAACCCGATGCCCAACATCAACTACATAGCTGCCAGGATTTAACACAAATGTTTTTTCAAGCTTAACGCCACTACGCTCACTTGCAAAAACAGCAAACGGCCTACCAGACCCATCTTTGCCAGATTGAATCAATTTGAAATTGCTGGTGTGGTTCGGCAAATCATTGTTATTGAATGAAATCAGTCCGGAGCGGGCAAAGTATTTATGAGTTGGTGTGTACTGAAATAACTCAACCGGCTTATTTTCCGCAGTGAGGGATTTCAATAATTTTGCATCCACAATATTTGCTCCGCTTGCACTAATTTCTAGCACGAGAACATCGTTTTGAAGCATAGTTTTTTCTGCGCCCTCAATAGCGCCACCGCCAACGACCGGAGCTGCGGCAAGAGCTGGGGTGCCAGAAATTTGTGTTGGGACGTCAAGTTTATTATTAGGGGTTGCTTTATCTACAACCGCAGGGGGCGTTGTCTGCGTGCCTCCAAAAAGAGAAGGTCTACCTTCATGAACCTGCCAATTGTTGTAGAGCATCAGACCCGACATCGAGAAGACCACCCAAAGAATTGTTTTTTTGAAGTCCATTTACATTCGCTTAAGTTATTGAAGTGTTTGTTTTACCGCAGAATCATAACCACCCTGTGACCATGGGTTACAACGCAAAATTCGCCACATAATCAGGCTACAGCTTTTGAAAAATCCATAATGATTGAAACAGTCGCATGCATATTGAGAGCAGCTAGGAACGTATTTACAGTGCATTCCCAAAAATGGGCTCAAAGTAAGTTGATACACTCTGACCAACCTAATGGCCACCCTATTCAGGGGGTGCACCTAAATTAGCTCCAAAAATTGAGAGCGCAAAATTTCTTTTTCTTTTTTTCTAAGTCTGCCCTTTGTCTCTCGACCAATTGGCTTTTTCAACTTAACCACAACATCTTTTTTTAATGTATCAGCTTGCGCAGCCCAAACCAACTCACGAATCATTCTCTTGAGACGGTTTCTATCAACAGCTCTTGTGGCCAACTTCTTTGCTATCGCAACGCCCAAATCGGGCTTTGCTTTGCCTTGAGTTGATGCAGCATATACGCCCCAGCACAAACTTGACTGCGGACGCATCTTAAGTAATTCAGAAATCCTTGCACTATTCAATGGCTAAATTCAACAGCCAAACGCTTGCGTCCCTTTGCGCGACGGGCATTTAAAACTGCGCGTCCGCTTTTGGTTTTCATACGAATGCGAAAACCATGTGTACTCTTGCGACGGGTTACTGAGGGTTGGTAAGTTCTTTTCATGTTCGATCCCTGGAAAACCAACTATTTTCCTTGTTGCGAAGCAAAAGGTCAATCATTCTTAACGAATATAGAGGTATTTTTCTCTATTTTTACTTCAATTCCTCTTAAATCATTAATTTAGTTAGAAATTTTTTCATTATTCACAAGTTATCCACAGCTTTTCCACTGTTTTTTAGCTTGTGGATAACTTTTGAGGATAGCTACAATGGATCCTCTAAAAATATGAGTAACTTAAACAATCCTCCCGCCTTGAATTCAATTAGCCCACTGGGGTTTTGGGATGATGCTATAGGCATTTTATCCCGCGAACTGTCACCCCAACAGTTTAAGACATGGATTCAGCCCCTTACTTTACTGTCTTTTGTTGAGAGTGATGACTCACTAACCATAGGGGCTCCCAATCGATTTAAGCTTGATTGGATCAAAAAAACTTTTGCTGACCGCTTCCAAGAGCTAGCCTCCCAATATTTTGGTCGCCAAATGAATGTAGGCTTTACCTTAGCGATCGAGGCGATACCAGCAGTCACCACATTAACATCAACCAATGATGATCGGGACGAAAAGATCGGCGAATTGGGATATCCTGATTCTGTAATGTCCGTAGAAGAGAATGCTTTTGAGATTGAAGATCACTCTAAGCTAAACCCAAATCTTACTTTTGAAACATTTGTTACAGGCAAAGCAAATCAGCTGGCTAGAGCAGCATCAATTCAGATCGCACACAATCCTGGCACCTCTTACAACCCAATGTTTTTATATGGTGGGGTGGGATTGGGCAAAACGCACTTAATTCACGCCATTGGAAATCACCTCTTAAAAAAAAAGCCAAACGCACGAATTCGCTACATTCATGCTGAACAGTATGTTTCCGATGTGGTGCGGGCTTATCAACAAAAGGCGTTTGATCGCTTTAAGCGCTATTACCACTCACTAGATCTACTGTTAATTGACGATATCCAATTTTTTAGTGGTAAGTCTAGGACCCAAGAAGAGTTCTTTTATGCATTTGAAGCTTTGCTCAGCAATAAGTCACAAGTAATCATTACAAGTGACACTTACCCCAAAGAGATAGCCGGTATAGATGATCGACTCATTTCACGCTTTGACTCTGGCTTAACCGTTGCAATCGAGCCCCCAGAGCTGGAAATGCGTGTCGTTATCTTAATGAAAAAGGCAATTAGTGAAGGCATCCCCATGAGCGAGGATGTTGCTTTTTTTGTTGCCAAACACCTTCGTTCGAATGTTCGTGAGTTAGAGGGCGCTTTACGTAAAATTCTTGTCTTCGTTCGATTTCATGGGCGCGAGGTCACTATTGAGGTAGCAAGAACGGCCTTAAAAGACCTACTTTCTATTCAAAATCGACAAATTTCTGTCGAGAATATCCAAAAAGCCGTTGCTGATTTTTATAGTATTAAGGTTGTCGACATGTATTCAAAAAAACGGCCAACAAACATTGCCAGGCCGCGTCAAATTGCCATGTTTATGGCTAAAGAATTGACCCAAAAGAGCCTCCCAGAGATTGGTGAATTGTTTGGAGGAAGAGATCACACCACTGTTTTACATGCTGTGCGCAAGATTTCCGATGAGCGAGCGCATGATAGTCAACTCAATCATGAGATCCATGTAATTGAGCAGACGTTGAAATCATAATATTTACCTGTTGATAAGTTTGTGGATAAGCACGGGGATAAGTTTGGGAATTACATGTGGATAAATTGTGGAAAGACTGAGAGTCATGCAAAAATAGGGTATTGGTCATAAGTTGTCCCCTTTTTATGCAACCTCTATACAGAGGTTTTCCACAGGTTTTTTAGTTTTTAATGCATTGTTTTAAAAGGGATTTTGGACTTATCCACGGATTTTAAGGCCCTTATTACTATTACTACTAAGATATATACAAGGATTTAAAAGCCATGCAACTCGTTAACACTTCTCGCGATAACTTACTCAAGCCCCTTCAGGTCGTTAATGGAATTGTTGAACGTAGGCACACACTACCAATTTTGGCAAATCTTTTATTTAAGAAGGTTGGTGAGAAAGTATTTTTAATTTCCACTGATATCGAAACTCAAATGACAACCACCGCTAGTTTTGGTGTTGGTTCTGAAGATGTAACCACTACTGTTGCAGCAAGAAAGCTTTTAGAGATCTTACGTGCATTACCTGAGGGCCCGGTGTCTTTAAATTTAAAAGATAATCGTATGGTGGTGCAAAGCGGCAAGAGCCGATTTTCTTTGCAAACATTATCTGCAACTGAATTTCCTATGATGCAACGTGTGGGTGAGGTTACCGCTGCTTGGAAGATGTCCCAGAAAAGTTTTCGGCAACTGATTAGTCAAGTCCATTTTTCAATGGCTCAACAAGACATTCGCTCTTACTTAAATGGCATGTTATTGGTAATTGAGGATAAAGATGTTGTTGCGGTAGCCACTGATGGTCATCGTCTTGCTTATTCCCAAGTTGGGTTGGCTGAGGCGCCATCTGGATCTGGTCAAAAACAAGAAATTATTATTCCTCGCAAGACTATTTTGGAGTGTCAACACCTATTAGAGGAATCTGACGAGTCGCTCGAAATTAGTCTTACGGCAAATCAAGTAAAGTTTTCATTTGGCGATATTGAATTAATCTCAAAATTAGTGGAAGGCAAATTTCCAGGCTTCCAAAGAGTGATTCCAAAAGGGCAGAAAAACACCTTAGTCGTAGGCAGGGATGCATTGCAGTCAGCTCTGCAACGCGCTGCGATTTTGACAACAGATAAATTCAAAGGAGTTCGATTTTCCTTATCTCCCAATCGAATTACTATTCAATCTACCAATGCAGAACAAGAAGAGGCACAAGAAGAGATTGAAACTGAATACGCTGGAGATGCTGTAGAAATTGGGTTCAACGTAAGCTATCTTCTCGATGTTCTATCAAATCTCAAGAACGAAAAAATTCAAATCAGTTTAGGTGATGCAAATAGTAGTGTTGTAATTACTCTGCCTGGCACAGAGAGTTTTAAGTATGTTGTGATGCCAATGCGTATTTAATTTAGAAAAAAATGACTGAAGAAAAAAAAGTAGTAGAGCAGTACGGTGCTGCATCGATTCAAATCCTAGAAGGCTTAGAGGCTGTTCGTAAACGTCCAGGCATGTATATCGGGGACACCTCCGATGGCACTGGCCTACATCACCTTGTTTTTGAAGTTTTAGATAACTCTATTGACGAGGCTTTAGCGGGATATTGTTCTGAAATTACGGTCGTTATTCAAACAGACAACTCCATTTCTATTGTTGACAATGGACGCGGTGTTCCTACAGGCATTAAGTACGACGATAAGCATGAGCCAAAACGAAGTGCTGCAGAAATTGTGATGACCGAGCTTCATGCTGGAGGTAAATTTGACCAAAATAGCTATAAGGTTTCTGGCGGCTTACATGGTGTTGGTGTTAGTTGTGTAAATGCCTTATCCACATGGTTGAAGCTGACCATTCGTCGCGATGGAAAAGCGCACTATATGGAGTTTGAGCGGGGTGTTATTAAAAATCGCAATGTAGTGGATGAGAATGGTGTCCTTGTCTCTCCAATCACGGTTACTGGTAATACCGCACTTTCAGGTACGGAAGTCCACTTTTTGGCGGATGAAGAGATTTTTGGGAGCGCAGAGTTTCATTATGAAATTCTAGTTAAAAGAATTCGTGAACTTTCATTTCTAAATAATGGTGTTCACATTAAGCTTATTGATCAGCGTACGGGGCAAGAGGAAGACTTTGCTTTTTCTGGCGGAGTTAAGGGTTTTGTTGAATACATCAATCAAACAAAAAACGTTTTACACCCTAATATTTTTTACGCAGAAGGTATGCGTCCTTCTGATTTAGGTGGTCAGATTACTGTTGAAGTATCCATGCAATGGAATGATAGTTTTAGCGAGCAAGTACTTTGCTTTACCAATAATATTCCTCAAAGGGATGGTGGTACACATTTAACAGGCTTACGTGCCGCGATGACTCGTGTCATTAATAAATATATTGATGAAAATGAAGTTGCAAAAAAAGCAAAAGTAGAAATCTCTGGTGACGATATGCGCGAAGGTCTTGCATGCGTTTTATCTGTCAAAGTTCCAGAGCCAAAATTTTCTAGTCAAACAAAAGACAAGTTAGTTTCTAGTGAAGTTCGTGGTCCAGTTGAAGAAATGGTTGCAGAAGCTCTAAGCGCTTATTTGCAAGAGCGTCCAGCGGATGCAAAAATTCTCTGCGGCAAAATTGTAGATGCAGCCCGTGCACGAGAAGCTGCTCGTAAAGCGCGCGATATGACTCGTCGTAAAGGCGCCCTGGATGGCTTGGGTTTGCCTGGTAAGTTGGCTGACTGCCAAGAAAAAGACCCCTCAAAATCTGAATTATTCATTGTTGAGGGCGACTCAGCGGGAGGATCTGCCAAACAAGGGCGTGATCGCCGCTTTCAGGCCATTCTTCCACTAAAAGGAAAAATTCTAAACGTCGAAAAAGCACGGTTTGACAAGATGTTGGCTAGCCAAGAAGTGGTAACCTTAATTACCGTTCTAGGAACAGGCATTGGCATTGAAGAGTACAAAGCCGATAAGCTGCGTTATCACCGCATCATCATCATGACCGATGCCGATGTTGACGGGAGTCATATCCGCACTCTTTTACTCACCTTCTTTTATAGGCAGATGCCAGAGTTAATTGAGCGTGGCCATATTTATATTGCTCAACCACCTTTATATAAGGTTAAGTTTGGCAAGAGCGAGCAATACATTAAAGATGATGCAGAATTAAACCAGCTTTTATTGAAGATTGCGCTTGAAACAGCCTCTCTACAAACCCCAGACGGTGAAGTGATTGAAGGCACAGCATTCAATGAGCTGGCAAGACACTATCAAGTCATTCAATCGATCGTTGATCGATTATCACGCACCATTGATGAGGATGCGTTGCGAGCAATTGCATCCGGAACACCGCTAAATCTGGATACCGAAAAATTAGCCAACGAGTCGGCCGATCTTTTGCGAAAGGCCCTGGCTGATTCCTTAAACCCACTAGCAATAGCACCAGAAATTATTGTCCAAAAAAAAGAGCGCACCGAGCGCTTCCGTCTTCTGCTTTCGCGAAGGATTCACGGAAACTTAAAGCTTTCAACCATTAACTCAGACTTTGTGCACGGCGATGACTATCGGAGCCTTGCTAATGCGGCAGCAGTTTTATCGGGTAAGGTTGTTCCAGGCTCCAAAGTTCGCAGGGGCGATCCTGATAAAAATCAAAAAGAAAAAACCATTGGCGACTTTAGGGCCGCTTTTGCTTGGCTGTTATCCGAGGCTGAGCGTGTATTAAGTCGTCAACGATACAAAGGTCTTGGTGAAATGAATCCATCTCAATTGTGGGAGACCACCATGGATGCAAATTCAAGAACGCTTTTACAGGTAAAGATTGAAGATGCGATTGCTGCAGACCAGGTCTTTGCAACACTGATGGGTGATGAGGTTGAGCCGCGTCGCGCATTTATTGAGAAGAATGCGTTAATTGCACGTAACCTAGACGTTTAAATATGGCATCCAAAAAACTTAAACCACCGAAAGTGGATCGGTCTTCCATTGTTGTTAAGTCATCCCCCATTCATGGCAAAGGGGTTTTTGTTGCAAAGCCAATAAAAAAAGGCCAGGCAATTATTGAGTACAAGGGTGAGCGCATTAGTTGGAGGTTGGCTGAAAAACGCCACCCCCACGATCCCAATGACCCAAACCATACCTTCTATTTTTCACTAGAAGATGGCCGAGTGATTGATGCAAAGTACGGCGGCAATGCTGCCCGTTGGATCAATCACTCCTGCAAGCCAAGCTGTGAAACGCGCGAAGACAGTTTTGATGGTGAACCAAAAGTGTTTATTTATGCCAATCGTGCGCTTAAGGTTGGCGAAGAGCTTTTGTGCGACTACTCGCTGGATGTTGAGGGAAAAATTACAAAACAGATGAAAAGGGATTACGAGTGTCGTTGTGGTGCAAAAAAATGCCGCGGCACGATGCTTGCCATCAAAGATTAGCAGCAAAATCACCCATGTTGTTTGTTACTATCCAACAGCTTGAAGCTGCAATCAATTACTGGCGTAGCCAGTCTCCCTCAGAGATGGAGGGGGGTGAGTTGCGCCTATGTCCCGAAGCCTCTGCTCTTGCCAAGCCTTATGCCCTAATGATTGTCCAGGGCGCTTAGCGAATACCCGTTGATGTCTTGGATGATGTGGCGCGTTTGGCAATGCAAAAATTTCAAAAAACAGGCTAAGTAAATTTTATTTGTCCGTCCCTCGTTTTTAGGGTTATTGCTATATATAGCAATGCTAGCTTGGGGTAGCCTCATATTCTTGCTTCCAGGTCGGGAGTAGGGGTTATGAGATTGCACGAAACAATATTAAAAACAATTGGGCTAGGCAAATCCTTTAAGGGGGTTTCTGCAGTCACCGATGTGAGCTTAGATGTTGCTCGGGGAACTATTCACGCATTAATTGGGCCGAACGGTGCTGGCAAGACTACCTGCTTTAACGTGTGAATGAAGTTTTTGGAGCCAAGTAGCAGCCAAATCTTGTGTAATGGTTTTGATATTACCAAGGAAGCCCCGGCACAAATTGCTCGTCGGGATATTATTCGGTCTTTTCAGATTTCAGCTGTTTTTCCGCATTTATCGATTTTAGAGAATGTTCGTGTTGCACTGCATCGCGGGCTCGGCACCAAATTTCATTTTTGGAAATCAAGGTAATTCATTCAACATCCTCAATGAGCGCGCATTAGAGTTTTTATATGAGGTTTGGCTACAAGATTTTGCATATGAAGAAACCCTTAACTTGGCCTATGGGCGAAAGAGGGCTCTTGAAATAGCAACAACATTGGCCATGGAGCTAGAGCTGATGCTGTTAGATGAGTCTATACACGGAATGGACCATGAAGATGTTGAGCGCGTGATTGAGCTCATTGATCGTGTTGCCAAGGGGCATACCATATTGATGGTTGAGCACAATATGTCAATTGCCGACCGGATCACAGTGCTGCAGCGTGGCGCGGTTTTGGCTGAGGGTTCTTATCACGAGGTCTCTAATAACCCATTGGTGATCGAAGCTTATATGGGTAAGGGGTAGCCACGGGGGAGACAACCTATGAGTACTATGGCTTTAGAGGCTAAAAACCTAGAGTCTTGGTATGGTGAGTCCCATATTTTGCGTGGAGTTAACTTTGCTGTGCGCGATGGCGAGGTGGTTACTTTGCTTGGAAGAAATGGCGCCGATCGTAGCGTTATCCTTAAAACCATTTTGGGTTTCACTAGCAAGCGCACTGGTTCGGTAGAGATATATAGCACACAAACCATTTCAATGTCAACATACAGAATTGCTCGTTTAGGGGTTGGTTTGTGCCCAGAAGAGCGGGGTATTTTTGCTAGTCTAAGTGCTGAGGAGAATTTATTGCTTTTGCCAGAGGTTGCTTCCGGCGGAATGGGTTTAGACGAGATTTATGAAATGTTCCCCAATCTTTATGAAAGATGAAGCAGTCCAGGTACGTGCTTGTCTGGAGGGGGCAGCAGATGTTGGCAATGGCGCGGATTTTGAGCACAAGCGCGAAATTATTGCTGCTAGATGAAATTACTGAGGGGCTGCTGGTGCCCGTCATTGTGAAAAAAACTTGGGGAGAGGGTCACTAGTGTGCGCAACAAGGGCTTCACCATTGTTTTGCTGCGCCTTTAGCGGATCGCCACTATGTGGTTGAACATGGAAATGTGGTTGAGGTTGTAAATCAGAATGCGCTTGCTGAAAAAGCGGGTCTGTTAACTGAGTATCTGGGTGTCTATAGGAGATGGCAATGAAGTTAAAGCAAATAACCGTGTGTTTGGTTCAAGCCCTGCGTTTGCGCAAAGCGCATCGAAGATTAGTGGCGACGTTATCAAGATTGGCGTACTAACCGATCTTTCTTCAGTCTACTCTGAGTTAGCTGGTCCTGGAGCTGTCATCGCTGCCAAGATGGCCATTGCTGATTTTTCTAAAGACGGCACTGTTCTTGGTAAGCGGATTGAGCTTGTAAGCGCGGATCATCAAAACAAGGCTGATATTGCTGCGAATAAAGCTCGCGAGTAGTACGACAAAGACGGCGTGGACGTCATTGTTGAATTGATTTCTACCAATGTTGCTTTGGCAGTAATGGAGGTGGCTGAACAAAAGAATAAAATTACTCTCATTTCGGGTGCCGTTTCGTTGCCAATTACCAATGAAAAATGTACAGCCAATAACGTACATTGGACGTATGACACTTACGCGCTCTCTAACGGAATAGCTAAGGCGGTTGTAAAGCAGGGCAAGCAGAATTGGTACTTCCTGATTGCTGACTATGCCTTTGGCGCAGCCTTGGAGGGGGACTCAACCAAGGTGGTGAATGCTAATGGCGGTAAGGTGTTGGGTACCAGTAAGTATCCGTTTCCAAACAGCGACTTTTCGTCTTATATCTTAAAGGCGCAGGCTAGTGGAGCAGATGTAGTGGCCCTAGCAAATGCCGGTCAAGATACTATCAACAGTGTTAAGTAGGCATCTAAGTTTGGTATGAATCAAAAGCAAACCGTGGTGCCATTGCTAATGTTTATTACAGACGTTTACTCTTTGGGTTTAAATGCCGCACAAGGCATGTACCTTACAGAGGGCTTTTATTGGGACCGAGACGACAAGACCCTCGCCTTTGCAAAGCGCTTCATTGTGCAACACAAGCGTATGTCATCAAGCGTTCAGGCTGGCGTTTATTCCTCCGTTCTTACATATTTAAATGCAGTGCAAAAAGCAGGAACCGACGACACACAAGCTGTGATGAAGGCCTTGCAGGCTACAAACATTGATGATGAGCTCTTCAAAGGCAAGATCCGTGCCGATGGTAAGTTTGAGTATGATATGTATTTGTTAGCAGTGAAAAAACCAACTGAGTCTACGAGCACATGGGATGATTGCAACATGAAGGCAGTAATTCCTGCTGCTGAAGCGACTCAACCACTTTCATTGTCACGATACAAACTGGTTACTAATAAGTAATTGATTTCTATCTCTCTCGCATGTTTGCACTTCTCGGAAGTGCCCCAACAGTGGCTGGTTGCCCAGCTCTTGGTGGCTTATCAATGGCTCTTTCTATGCCATTTTGAGTTTTGGGATTGGCCATTATTTTTTGGCCTTCTCAACATTATTAATTTTGCCCATGGTGCGCAGTACACCATGGGCGCCTTTATTGCATGGATTGATTTAACCTAAATTAGTCAGTGGCTCGACTTTCCCGAGCTATCCATTAATTATTGGTTTGCTTTGATTGTCGTGCCCTTGGTGTTGGCGGGGTTCGGTTTCAGTCTTGAGCGAACGATGTTGCGCCGTTTTGATCACCTCGACTATCTTTACGGCTTATTGCTGACTTTTGGTTTGGCCTTAATTATTGGGGGTATGTTCCGTCACTGGTACGGAATTTCTGGTGAAAGCTACCCTGCTCCAGCAATATTGCAGGGTGCAATTCCTTTAGGGTCAATCGGTATTA